>JANMXV010000671.1:0-5454 GCA_031381325.1 Betaproteobacteria bacterium
AGGGGTTTTT
This sequence comes from Betaproteobacteria bacterium, assembly GCA_031381325.1. Taxonomy (GTDB): domain Bacteria; phylum Pseudomonadota; class Gammaproteobacteria; order Burkholderiales; family SG8-41; genus UBA5216. The sequence goes on from JANMXV010000671.1 coordinate 11, forward strand.
CCGGGTACGGCGCGGCGCAGGCGACGCTGGTCATTGCCGCCAGCATTGAAAAGACTTTCAGCAGTAAATTACCGCCGCACACCAGGCGTCTCTATTTTCATTCCCTGCGAACGCCACGCCAGAAACAGCTCTAGATCAAGCTAATCCTGCGAACCCGCCGGCGGGCGCTCGGCGCGCACGCCAAAAAAACACGCGCGCAGCCGCCGATGCAATGAGCCTACGGTTTGCCATTCTAGCCGGTACGCCGGATACGCGTTGCCGTGCGCCTGACTGATGGTCTCGGCCAGCAGCTTGCGCCCCCAACTGCGCTCGTGGCAATGCGCGCAAGCGAGATTCATCTGGCCGATGCGGGTGTAAAAAACAGCCTTGCCGTGCTCGAAGTTGCGACTGTTTTGTGCATCCAGCGCAACGTTCATCGGCAGGCCGCGCGACTGATGGCCGACATACGCCGTCAATGCCAATAACTCGTCGGATTCGTAATGGAGCGCTGTTGCCTGCTGATTCTGCGTGCGGCAGTTATTGACGCGGCCTTCGATATTGGTGAGCCGTGCGGCGCCGGGATCGACCTTCGCAACCATTGGATAGCGCGCCGACACGCCCTTCATGCTGGTGCGCGCATCCTGATGACAACTGGCGCAGGATTTGTTGCCGGCGCCCGCAGGCTCGTTCCACAGTTTTTCGCCGCGCGTAACCCACAGCATCGCCGGACTGGAAAAATCATCCTGCTGTAACGCGCGCACTTCCGCGCTGGCGAATTCGATGCCTGATTTGAGCGGGTCGGGACGGGTGGCAAGCCCAGCGCTGAATGCGCTGGCCAGACCCGCGAGCAAACCTGTTGCAACCGTGAACGAGTGAACAAGTGAATGGATGAACGGGTAATCCAATCCTGCCGCGCTTCTCACGCCTTCACCTCTTCACTCCTTCACAACTTCACGCACTGACCACAATCGCCGCACTCGCCGAACCTTTTTCGCCCCCATCATCCACCCACGCAAACTCGACGTTGCCGCTGTCTTGCGCAACGAGGTAAAACTGCAAGTAGGGATTGGCGGCGATGCCTGAGCCCATTTCCGCGCGAAACACTTCAACGCCGTTGTAGCGGCACACAAAGTTGTTGATGGTGTTCTTGGCTATGGATTTGCCGGCGTTATCAAAGCGAAACCCGGTTTCCATCGGATGCTGAATGGCGATGCGGATTTCCACCAATTCGCCACGCCTGGCTTGCGGCGGCACGAGGACTCTGGCGACGCTCATTTCAGGTTGCGTCCATACAGGCGGTTTCGGTAACAATGACTTCCGTCGCGCCGGCCCAGAATGAGCCGTCCGACATGTGCGCCAGCGCCACCACGTACTGCGCGCCTGCCAGCCGTATGCGCGTGGTTAACGCGGCGCGTCCCGTGCCGGGGGCCATGCCGATTTTCGCGATCAGCGGGCGCGGATTTTTTTCCGACAGCAGATACAAGGTGCGCACATAATCCGCTTGTGTCATCGGGCTTTCCACCGAGACGGTGAGCGGCACCAGGTGGCCGTTTTCCGCCAGATGCGGAATTTCCAGCTTGACTCGGCCCTCGCGCACCGGCGCGCCGCTGGTGATGTCTTTCAAAATGGGCACCAATTCCATTAGCGGTGGTCGTGCCGTGGGAATTTGCGACAAAACCGGCGACGCCATGGGCAATATCACTCCACCCGCGATGCCTTTCAGCACGCGGCGTCGGCCGGCGGTTGTGTTGCGATTATTCATTGGAGTGTCAATAAATAGGCTATCACATCTTCAATCTGTTCAGCGGTAAGAACCGGTTTGCCGCGATAAGTTTCAGCGACGCGGTTCAAGCCGTCAACGCGGTAATAAGCCGGCATGATGGATTCCTTGTTGAAAAACAAAGGGTCAACGATGCGCAGCCGTATTTGTGCTGCCGTCAGTCGATTACCCACGCCCGACAGCGGCGGCCCCACAGTGCCAAAAAAGCGCTCGCCGGTTTCCGCCGCGGCGTGGCACAAGGTGCAGTTGCTGTCGCGGCTCACCAGCAGTGCGCGACCGCGCGCCGGGTCGGGCGCGGCATTGGACAACGGCGCGCTGATGCCATCGCCGGCAACCTGATACGGTACCAGCATGCCCGGCGCAGCACACCCCGCCAGCAGCCATAGCATCATCACTATTCCTGACGCACGCATCACTTCAGCGGCTCAAGAGCGTAACGGAATGCGCCACAGATAAATCGATGACGAACCGACTTGCCCGGTTTTCTCCGGCTTCCAGTCGCCCATGTCGAAGGCGTGCGACACAATGCGCGTGCCGGGCTTGAGTTCCTTCATCAATTTCGGACGCAATTTCAGATTCGGCCGCGTCAACAAATACAAGGTCACCACGGTGGCTGCGCTGATGTCGGTGTCGAACCCAAGGTAGCAAAGGCGCTTAAGAATTGTCTGCGCTGCATTGCGCGCTCCGTTAGAATAATGCGTCTATTATGCCGCAGTCTCATAAAAATAAAATACAACAAAAACAAATAGTTACATTCACTAAAGGAATGGGCACATGATATTCGATCATCGCGCGCTGCTATGCGGCTTGGCTGTAGTGGCTTGCGGATTCGCAGACGTCGCCGCTGCGCAAACCCCTTCGACCGGCTCAGGACAGGCTTTTCCGGCCAGGCCGGTACGCATTGTTGTGCCGTTTCCGGCGGGCGGCTCGTTCGACGTTACCGCGCGCATTCTCGCGCAACGCATGGGCGGCCCGCTCGGTCAAAGTGTCGTCGTGGAAAACCGTCCCGGCGGCGGCACGCTCATCGCGACAGAGTACGTCGCGCGCCAGCCTGCGGACGACTACACGATGCTGGTGGTGGGACCAAGTTTCGTGATCAATCCCGCGCTGCGCGCCAAGCTGCCGTACGACATTGCGCGCGATTTCAAGGCCATCTCACAAATGATTGCACTGTCCATGGCCATCGCCGTCAATCCATCGCTGCCCGTCAAATCCGTCAAGGTGGAATGATGATCAAACTTTGGTCGATCCCCGGTAATTCGCAAAAACACGATGGCGGCGCCATGTTCGGCAACGCGCCGCGCGCGTTGTGGTCGCGCTGGATCAAGCCGGATGCCGGGAATCGCGTGCCGCTCGCATGCCGTGCCTTGCTGGCCACCGGCCTGGGTGACACCGGCGGCAAGCGCGTGCTGTTCGAAACCGGCATCGGCGCGTTCTTCGAGCCCAAATTCAAGGAACGCTACGGCGTGGTTGAAGATGAGCACGTGCTGCTCGCCTCGCTCGCCAAAGCCGGGTTCACGCACGAAGACATCGACGCGGTGGTGCTGTCGCATCTGCATTTTGACCACGCGGGCGGATTGCTCGCGCCATGGCAGGCAGGCCTATCCCCTAGCTTATTATTTCCCAATGCAAAATTTATCGTCGGCCGCGAGTGCTGGCAACGCGCACTGACGCCGCATTCACGCGACCGCGCGTCATTCATCCCCGAATTGCCGGGCTTGCTTGAAGCCTCTGGCCGCCTGGAAATTGTGGACGGCGAACAATCGCCCACGTTGGGATCCTGCGTGCGCTTTGAATACAGCCACGGCCACACGCCGGGCCTGTTGTTGGCCACCATCGGCACGCAAAACGATAGAGGCGGTGTCACGTTTTGCGCCGATCTGATTCCGGGCCGCCCGTGGGTGCATGTACCCATCACCATGGGCTACGACCGCTATCCCGAATTGCTGATCGACGAGAAAATCCACTTCCTCAACGACAAGCTTGCGCGCGGCGTGCGGCTGTTTTTCACGCACGACGCCGAATGCGCGATGGCGTGCGTCACGCGTGATGCGAACCAGCGGTACGGCGTCGCCGATGAAATGGCGGAACTGAATGGGTTTGCGCTTGGGTCAGACTGAACCCACTCGTTCACCCGCACACGTCACCCAACCAACCCGTCATACTGGCGCAGGCCAGTATCCAGTGCGTAATCCGATCCGCAGGATCACTATTCAAGATGCTACGCATGAGGGCACGAACTAGATTCTGGCCTACGCCAGAATGACGATTCCATCACGGCACCCGCACCCCATACGCGCGCGCAAGAATAATCGACGTTCGTTTTCCGAGATAAGCCGTATTCGCGCCCGGCCCATAACGGCGCGGACTCGGCGCCATCGCCGCCAGCCGCGCGGCTTGATCCGCCGACAAACTCGCCGCCGTGACGCCGTAGTGATAGCGCGCAGCCGCTTCGGCGCCAAACACCCCGTCGCCCCATTCGATTACGTTGAGATAAATTTCAAGGATGCGCTGTTTGGACATCAGGGCTTCGAGCATCACCGTAACCACGGCCTCCTGTCCTTTGCGCCACCACGTGCGCTTGCCCGAAAAGAACAGATTCTTCGCCAGTTGCTGACTGATGGTCGAGCCGCCTGCAACCACGCCGCCTTCGCGCCGGTTGCGCTCCCACGCCTGCTGGATGCCGTCCCAGTCGAAGCCGTGATGTTCGAGAAATTTGGCATCCTCGGCGGCGATGAGCGAGCGCTTCAGATGCGGCGAGATGCGCTGATAGGGCGTCCATTGATGGCGCAACTGCGCTTTGGGATTGCCGTCACGCAAAACTTCCAGTCGTGCGCGCATGAACGCCGTGGACGACGGATTGAATTTGGCCCAGTACGCGACATGCGTAAAGAACCAGAACTGAATCGCGATCAGCGCGAACGCCGCCAGCAGCAGCAGCCGCAAGCTCCAGCGGCAGAGGGTTCTAAACACCATCAACCTTCATGGCCCGGTCTTCAACTCAGTTTTCATCTCTGAACGCTGCAATCACCGGCGCGGTCAACGGCCGCACGCCGCGCCAGATCAAAAATGATTCCGCAGCCTGCTCGATCAGCATGCCGAGGCCATCGGCCACGTTTGCGCCGCGCGCCTGCGCGAACTGCATGAATGGCGTCGTTTTGCCGTAGACCATGTCATACGCCAGCGCGCCGGGTGCGAAAATATTTTCGGGCAGTTGCGGCATGTCTCCGCGCAAGCCGGCAGAGGTTGCGTTAATCACCACATCGAATTTTTTGCCTCCGAGCGCGGCATACGCGCTGGCGGAAATTTCGCAGGGCGTCGCGCCGCTAGAAAACCGTTGCACCAGCGCTTCGGCTTTGCTCAGCGTGCGATTGGCGATCACCAACGCGCGCGGTGATTCGCCGAGCAGCGGTCCCGCCACGCCAAATGACGCACCCCCCGCGCCCAGCAGCAGCACATTTTTGCCGCGCAATGCGCAGGCGAGATTCACGATGATGTCACGCACCAGGCCCGCGCCGTCGGTGTTGTCGCCTGCAATGCCGTCCGCACCCAATGCCAGCGTATTCACCGCACCCGCTTGTTCGGCGCGCGCGCTTCTGCGCGTGGCTAATGCAAACGCCTCGTGCTTGAATGGCAGGGTAATATTCAGGCCCCTGCCGCCTGCGGCTTGAAACGCGCGCACAGT
>JANMXV010000679.1:0-11166 GCA_031381325.1 Betaproteobacteria bacterium
TTTGTTTACAAGGGCATCGGGCCGGTGGCGCGCGGCAATCAGGGAGTGTTGTGGCCGAAAAAGTAATTCGACTGTCGAGAGCGCCGATTTTAATCGACTTGATCGCGGGTTATAGCCAACTATTCCCCAAAGCTGCGCCACCGCTGGTAAACTTATGCACATGGAGACTGCTATGAACCCGTCGCTCGTTGCCCGAGACCCGGAAATCATGAGTGGAGCGTTGTGCTTCGCCGGTACGCGAGTGCCAGTTCAGAACCTCTTCGACTACCTGGAAGGAAGGTCTTCTCTCGAAGACTTTCTTGAAGATTTTCCTTCCGTCCCTCGCGAGAAGGCTGTCGCTGTCCTTGAAGCCGCCCGCGAGCGCCTGTTCGCTGATGCGCCTGTTGCTTGACGAATCGGTTCCGAGCCGTCTTCGCCGGTTTCTCCCGAACCACGACGTCAAGGTGAGTTAGCTTAGCGTAACCCGCCGCAACGGACGTGAGCGCACATGGAACGGTGGGTTACGGCGCAAAGGGCGCGCCTCGCTTACCCTGTGCCACCCTACCAATTCTGCTTAGCCCGCGCCTGCCGCTGTTTTCTGATCCAGCATTTCCCAGCGCTCATATTTCTTCACAAGCTGCTGCTCGATTTCACTCGCGCGCCTGCCGTCAGCCTTAATCGTTTCCGCGCCCTGCTTGTGATAATCGGCGTTGCTCATGCGTGCGGTAAGGGCTTGCTGCTCTTGTTCCAGCGCTTCAATTTCCGCAGGCAGCGCAGTAAGTTCACGCTGTTCTTTGAAGCTCATTTTTGCTTTTGGTTTTTCGCGCGTGCCGACCTGGGCCTTCGTTAATGATGGTGGTGTGGCAGCGTCAGACGTTGTCCGCTGCGCGAGCCAATCACTGTAGCCGCCGACATATTCTTTCCACACGCCGTTGCCTTCGGCGACCAGCGTTTGTGTGACGACGTTATCCAGGAACGCGCGATCATGGCTCACCAGCAGCAGGGTGCCGGTGTAGCTTTGCAGTGTGTCTTCGAGCAGTTCCAGCGATTCGATGTCAAGGTCGTTGGTGGGTTCGTCGAGTACCAGCAGGTTGGCGGGTTGCGCGAACAGGCGCGCCAGCAGCAGGCGATTGCGTTCGCCGCCGGAGAGCATTTTCACCGGTGCCTGCGCGCGCTGCGGCGGGAATAGGAAGTCATTGAGATAGCTCATTACATGCTTGCGGCCGTTGGCCGTTTCCACCCACTCGGAGCCGGGGCTGATAGTTTCTACCAAGGTGCGCTCCGGATCGAGTTGCGCGCGCATCTGATCGAAGTAGGCGACCTGCAGATTGGTGCCGAGGCGCACGCTGCCCACCTCGGGCGTCAGCGTGCCGTGTAGCAGTTTGATCAGGGTGGATTTGCCTGCGCCGTTGGGGCCGATGAATCCAAAGCGGTCGCCGCGCATGATTCGTAGCGACAGATTATTGACTACCGTGTTGTCGTCGAAACTCTTGGTCACATCAACGAGTTCAGCCACCAGCTTGCCGGAACGTTCGCCGGCATCCAGCGCCAGTTGCACTTTGCCCAGGCGCTCGCGCCGCGCGGCGCGTTCATTACGCAGCGCTTCCAGTCTGCGCACACGGCCTTCGTTGCGGGTGCGGCGCGCCTGGATGCCTTTGCGTATCCATACTTCTTCCTGCGCCCAGAATTTGTCAAACTTGCGATTGGCGACTGCCTCATCGGCCAGTTGATCGGCTTTGCGTGCTTCGTACGCGGCGAAGTTGCCGGGATACGAGCGCAGCAGGCCGCGATCGAGTTCAACAATGCGCGTGGCGACACGATCCAGAAACGCGCGGTCATGGGTGATGACAATCGCCGACTTGACCGCACCGGATACCATCAGGTCTTCGAGCAGCGTAATGCCGGCAATATCGAGGTGGTTGGTCGGCTCGTCTAGCAGCAGCAGGTCGGGTTTTTTCGCCAGCGCGAGTGCCAGCATGGCGCGTTTGCGTTCACCACCGGATGCCGTGGCGGTGGCCCGATTTTCATCCAGGCCGAAGCGATGCAGAAACTCGGTGAGCCGGGCCTCTGCGGCCCAGCGTTCGCGGTCGTCGTGGAGGTCTTCGAATCCGGCGCACAGTGCGAGGCTTTCGCGCAGGGTCGGCGCCTCCGGCGGCGCGGATTCCTGTTCCACCATGGCGATGTGCAGACCATCGTCTCCTCCCAGGACGCCGTCATCCAGCGCGAGCTCGCCGGCGATGATTTTCAGCAAGGATGATTTGCCGGTGCCGTTGCGCCCGATAAGGCCGATGCGCTCGTTGGGCTGCACGGTGAGGTTGGCGCGATCCAGCAGCGGGGTCAGGCCGAAAGCGAGTTCAGCGTCTTGTAGTGTCAGTAGGGCCATGGGTATTGGAAGAAGAAGTGAAAAGCGTTTTTACTACGGAGACGCTTGGAGGTACACCACACCCGTCATACTGGCGGACGCCAGTATCCAGTGCGTGCAATTATGCGAAGCATCTTGAATCAAGATCCTTCGGATCGGGTTACGTACTGGATTCCGGCGTTCGCCAGAATGACGGGTTTGGAAGGCGTTCCTGCGTCCTCTGTGACCAACGCCTTTGATGTCGTACGGCGTGCAGAGAGGCGTATTATAACTTATTGTTTTTATTGTATTTTTAGGAAGGCATCCAGCGCAAATCAAGCGTGTGAGGAAACGCCGGATTCAGTGCTTCTACCTGCACGATCATCGGCCCCGGCGTATGACCGTGATCCCAGAAGCGCGCCACACGTCGTGCTTCGGCTTCATTGGCGTTCACCGGAAAGGTATCGTAATTACGTCCGCCCGGATGTGAGACGTGGTAGGTGCAACCGCCGATCGAGCGCTTACTCCAGGTATCGACCACATCGAACACCAGCGGCGCCTGCACGTCTATGGTGGGATGCAGCGCTGAAGGCGGGTTCCACGCGCGGTAGCGCAGGCCCGCTACGAATTCGCCCGGCACACCGGTGGGATGCAAGGGCAAGGCGCGGCCATTGCACGCAACTAAATGCCGCGACTCGGTGAGGCCATTGACCTTGATTTGCAGGCGCTCGACTGAGGAATCGACATAGCGCGCGGTGGCGCCTGCGCGGACTTCTTCGCCCAGCACATTCCACGGTTCAATCGCCTGCCGCAGTTCGACGCGGACATTTTCGTAGGTGGCTGTGCCATAGCGCGGAAAACGAAATTCGATGAACGGCGCAAACCAGCTAAAGTCGAAGGCGTAACCCGCGCGCTGCAAGTCACGCACCACGTCGAGCATGTCGGCAGCGACAAAATGCGGCAGCATGAAACGGTCGTGCAGTTGCGTGCCCCAGCGTATCAGTTTGCCTTCGTAAGGCGTTTTCCAGAAGCGTGCCACCAGCGTGCGCAGCAGCAGCATTTGCGCCAGACTCATCTGTGGATGCGGCGGCATTTCGAAGCCGCGAAACTCCACCAGGCCCAGCCGTCCGGTAGCGCTATCGGGCGAGTACAGCTTGTCGATGCAGAATTCCGCGCGATGGGTGTTACCGGTGAGATCGACCAGCAGATTGCGCAGCAGCCGGTCCACCAGCCACGGCGTCAGCGATTCTTCGCCGGCTTGCTGTTTAAGCGCCATTTGCTGGAACGCAATATCCAGCTCGTAAAGATTGTCGTCGCGCGCCTCATCGACGCGCGGCGCCTGACTGGTCGGCCCGATAAACTGGCCCGAGAACAGATACGACAGCGCCGGATGATTCTGCCAGTAGGTGATGAGGCTGCGCAATAAATCAGGGCGGCGCAGCAACGGGCTGTCGGCGGGTGTGGCGCCGCCCAGCGTGACGTGATTGCCGCCGCCGGTGCCGGTGTGGCGGCCATCGAGCATGAATTTCTCGGCGCCCAGCCGCGTCTGGCGCGCTTCTTCGTAGAGCGCCAGGGTGTTGGCGCTGAGCGTGTCCCAGTCTGCCGCCGGATGGATATTGACTTCAATCACGCCGGGGTCGGGGGTGACGTTGAGCACACACAGGCGCGGATCGGTTACCGGGCCATAGCCTTCGATGCGAACGCGCAGTGTGAGCTTCTCCACCACCCTTTCTATGACCGCAATCAGATTAAGATAATCTTCGGCGCGTTTAAAGGGCGGCAGAAAGACATGCAGGCGTTTGTCGCGCACCTCGATGCACAGTGCGGTGCGCACGACTTCACCTGGCGCAGGCTTTTTGACGTTGCCTTTTGCATGACGCTTTTTTTCAGCGACGGTATGCGCATCGTGCAAATCACCGCGTTCCTCGAAGGGATCGCGCGCGAATTCCGGTTCGATGTCCTCGGGCAGCCGTTCGGGCAGCGACGCCAGCGGCAAACGGTTGCCCAGCGCCGAATCGCCGAACAGCAGGTAGAGCCGCTCGCGCTTGAGCGGCCACGGCGAGCTTTCCCATTCGGTAGCCGCGTCGGGCCGCGGCGTTTCGTCGCGCGCCTTGAGCGGCAGCACGAAACCGGCGGGGTTTTGCGGGCCGCGTTCCAGGGCCCGCCGCAGTCGCGTGCGCTCGTCAGCGTCCTTGAACGGCACCGTCAGCGGATCGATGTTGACGGGCAGTTTGGCTTCGGTTGCGAGCAGCAACAAAGGATCTTCGTAAGCGGCGATGACCCGTTCGCGCTCGATACCGAGCGCTTGCGCGATGCCGAGGACAAACTGTTGCGCGTCCTCAGTGGTGGCCGTAGTTGGCGCGGTGTCTGACGCGATGAGTGCCGGATTCTTCCACACCGGCTTGCCGTCTTTGCGCCAGTGTATGCCGATGGCCCAGCGCGGCAACGGTTCGCCCGGATACCATTTGCCCTGGCCGTAGAAGATCAGGGCGCCGCGTGCAAAGCGCTCCTTAAGGCGCCACGCCAGTTGTTCCGCTAAATCCCATTTTTTCTGCGACAGCGCGGTGATGTTCCATTCCAGGCCCTCCATATCGTCGATCGAAACGAAAGTCGGCTCGCCCCCTTGCGTCAGCCGCACGTCGCCTGCAACGAATTCTGCGTCCACCTGTTTGCCGAGGCGGTCGATGTCCGTCCACTGGACCGGCGTATACGGTTGGGTGACGCGAGGGTCTTCGTGAATGCGCGTCACCGACATCGCGAAATCGAATTGCGTTTCGCACGGATCGACTGCACCGATGATGGCTGCGGCGCTGGCCGGCGACGGCGTGCAGGCGAGCGGTATGTGGCCTTCTCCGGCAAGCAGGCCCGACGTTGGATCAAGGCCCACCCAGCCTGCGCCGGGGATGTAAGCTTCAGCCCACGCGTGCAGATCGGTGAAATCATGCTCGGGGCCGGCGGGCCCATCGAGAGACTTAATGTCAGCAGTAAGTTGAATCAGGTAGCCAGAAACAAAACGCGCGGCCAATCCGCAGTGGCGTAGTAATTGCACCAATAGCCAGCCACTGTCGCGGCACGATCCGCTGGCGAGGCCGAGTGTTTGCTCGCCGGTTTGCACACCCGGCTCCATTCTGACCAGGTATTTTATTTTACCGGCCAAGTGTTGATTTATCGCGACCAGAAAATCAATCGTGTTGCCGCCGTCGCGCCAGTGCTGCGCGCGAAAGGCGGCCAGCCACTGCATCAACAGCGGGCCGCGCTCGTCAAGGGCGAGATAGGGCGAGAGATCGCGGGCGAGGTCGTCGCGATACGAGAATGGAAAGTGATCGGCGTAGCTTTCCATGAAAAAATCGAACGGGTTCACCACCGTCATGTCGGCCACCAGATCGACGGTGATTTCCAGTTCGCGCGCTTTCTCCGGGAATACGAAACGCGCGATGTAATTGCCGAAGATATCCTGCTGCCAGTTGATGAAATGCTGTTCCGGCTTGACGTTGAGCGAGTACGAAAGAATCGGCGTGCGGCAGTGCGGCGCCGGGCGCAGCCTTACCTCGTGCGCGGTCAAACTGACCAGACGGTCGTAGCGGTAACGGGTCTGGTGATGCAGTGCGACCTGGATGCTCACGATGTGACTTTAGAAGCGTGAAGGGTGAAGGGGTGTGAAGACCGTGAAAGGGTGAAGGAGTGAAGGAGTGAAGGAGTAAATGGGGTACCCCCTTCACATCTTCACACCTTCACTCCTTCACATTTTCACTCAGTTAGTCGGCATCGGGAACGCCATCGCCGTTCCAATCGGGATTGGGCAGTTGCGCGAACACGCGGCGCAACCCCTCGCCCCATGCGTTGTGGATCATGTTGAAATAAGCGTCCGCTTCATCGATGCGGCGCTGCACGCGTACCTTGAGGCTGTTGTTGTCGTAGATCACCAGGTCGATCGGCAACCCGACCGAGATATTGCTGCGCATGGTCGAATCAAACGACACTAATACGCACTTGGCGGCTTCCAGCAGGTGCGTGTGGCGCGTAATGACGCGGTCGATCACCGGCTTGCCGTATTTGCTTTCCCCGATCTGGAAATAGGGTGTTTCTGGCGTGGCTTCAATGAAATTGCCTTCGGAGTAAATGTTGAACAGCCGCTGCGGCTCGCCGCGTATCTGCCCGCCGACGATGAACGACGCGCTGGCTTCGATGTTACTTTGCTGGAGGTAGGGCCCGTCGCGCCGCCGCACTTCCCGCAGTGCGTTGCCGACCAGATCGGCAATTTCGAACATCGATGACGCATTGGACACTGTTTTATTGGCGTCGCTCGCGCGCGACTGGTGTTCCAGAAGATTGATCGCGCTTTGGGTGATCGACAGATTGCCGGAACTCATGATGGCAATCATGCGGTCATCGTCGCGGGCGATCAAATGCATTTTGCGGAAGACGGACACCTGATCGACACCCGCGTTGGTGCGCGAGTCCGAAGCGAACACCATGCCGGCATCCAGTATTAGAGCGACACAATAGGTCATGCGCGTAGTGAGCGGGACATGGGTTAGGGTAAGGCGCGAAGCTTAGTGTAAAGCGGTGGTCATTACAAGTTGATGCGCGGGGTGTCAGGAAGAAACCTGCTTTTGCACCTGCTGCTGCGAATACACGGGCACCAGAAAATCGCGGTTGATTTCAGCAGTCAGCAGAGAAAGTTTTTCGAGAAACGCCATCAGATATTCATGCAGGCCGAGCTCGATGATCTGTTCGGTGCGCCCATAGTGCAGTTGCGCATGCAGTTCACCCGCCAGCCGCTCGGCTTCGCGCGACGATTCATCGCACAAGCCTTTAAGAATTTCGTAGATGTCGTTCATGCAGGCGTGCAACGAACGCGGTACGTCCTCGCGCAGCACCAGCAGTTCCGTAACCTTCGTCGGCGTGATCAGGTCGCGATAGACCTTGCGATAGGAATCGAATGCGCTCAGTGACCTGAGTAGCGCACTCCACTGATAGTAATCAACGGCGCCCCCGACATCGGCCGCGCTCGGCAGCAGGGTGTGGTATTTGACATCCAGCAGGCGCGCGGTGTTGTCGGCGCGCTCGACGAACGTGCCGAGCCGGATGAAGCTGTAGCCTTCGTCGCGCAGCATGGTGCCAAAGGTCACGCCGCGGAACTGGTGCGAGCGCATTTTCACCCATTCAAAGAACTCACTCAGGCCGCCGGCATGAACGCGGTCGTAGTCCTGGTTGCGCATCTCAATCCAGGAGGCGTTGATATCTTCGTACATTTCAGAGGTGATGGCGCCGCGCACGGTGCGCGCATTTTCCCGCGCTTCCTGTATGCACGAGTACAGGCTCGACGCATTGTCGGGATCGAGTACCATGAAACGCAAAACGTTATCGGAAGTGATAACGCCCGGATAGCGCTCGTAATAAGCGCTGGCGAGGCCATTGATCACCAGTGGCAGCGCCCACGGTTCCGCCCACGATTGGTCCGATTCCTGAACGCGATACGGCAGCAAGGACATGCGGTAGGTCACATCCAGCAGGCGCGCGGTATTTTCAGCGCGCTCGATGTGGCGCGACATCCAGTACAGGTTATTGGCGGCTCGGGATAACATGGCTATTGCTCCTGCTCCTGCGTTTGTTCTTGCTCCTGCTCAAGGATCCAGGTGTCTTTGGTGCCGCCGCCTTGCGACGAGTTGACCACCAGCGAGCCTTCGCGCAGCGCCACGCGCGTAAGGCCTCCCGGCACCAGTGTGACCGCTTTGCCGGAGAGCACATAGGGGCGCAAATCGACGTGGCGCGGTGCGATGCCTGCATCGCAGAAGGTGGGGCAGGTCGAGAGCGCGAGCGTGGGTTGCGCGATGTAGTTTGCCGGGTTGTGCAGGATGCGCTCGCGAAAATCGGCGATCTGCTGCGCGCTCGAAGCCGGGCCCACCAGCATGCCGTAGCCGCCCGAGCCTTGAACCTCTTTGACCACCAGTTCCGGCAGATGATCCAGCACGTATTTCAGATCGTCGGCACGGTCGAGGCGGTAGGTGGGCACATTGGCGATGATCGGTTCCTCGCCAAGGTAAAAGCGGATCATCTCGGGCACGTAAATGTAGGTGGACTTGTCGTCGGCGACACCGGTGCCGATGGCGTTGGCAAGCGTGACTCTGCCCGCGCGGTAGGCCGCAAACAGGCCCGGCACCCCAACGATGGAATCGGGCCGAAATGCCAGCGGATCGAGAAAGTCGTCATCGACACGGCGATAGATCACATCCACGCGCTTGGGGCCGCGCGTGGTGCGCATGTAGACGGTGTTGTTGGTCACCAGCAGATCCTGGCCTTCCACCAGTTCCACACCCATCTGCTGTGCGATGAACGCGTGTTCGAAATAGGCGCTGTTATAGGATCCCGGCGTCAGTACCACCACGGTCGGATTGGAGACGCCCGCGGGCGCCACGGCACGCAGATTGTCCAGCAGCACGTCGGTATAGTGATCCACCGGCGCTATCGGCATACGCGAGAATAGCTCGGGAAACAAGCGCATCATCATCTTGCGGTTTTCCAGCATATAGGACACGCCCGAGGGCGTGCGCAGATTGTCTTCCAGCACGTAGAACTTGTCCTGATCGGTCTTGACGATATCGATGCCCGCGACATGCACATAAACGTCGCCCGGCACATTGAAGCCGCGCATTTCAGGACGATACAGCTTGTTGCCCAGAATCTGCTGCTCGGGGATTATTCCGGCTTTGATGATTTCCTGGCCGTGGTAAATGTCTTTCAGGAAGGCATTCAGCGCACGCACCCGCTGGCACGCGCCATCGGAAACGGTTTTCCACGCTTCCATGCGGATGATGCGCGGAATGATATCGAACGGAATCGAGCGCTCCACGCCGCCTTCATCGCCGTATACCGCAAAAGTAATGCCCAGCCGCGTGAATAGCGTGTCGGCTTCGCGCTGCTTCTGCAGAATGAATTCGAGCGGCTTGTCCTTCAGCCAATCCGAATAGGATTGGTAATGGGGGCGCACTGCGCCATCGGCCTCATACATTTCATTGTAGATACGTGGCTTGTCCATCGTGTCGTCCCATTCAAGAGCCAGGTAATCCGTATGAAACCATAACAGCAATCAGTGTGCCATTGTCTATCTGCCAGCTCGGGGATATATAAGCCATTGTTTTTAAAAGTAAAAAACCATAAATTACTGACGGGTCATTAGCGTCAATGTGAGCGCAGCGTGTTGATGCGCACTACTTTGAACCATACACCCCAAAACTGGGCGTGACCAATAGCTGAATTGTAGTTCCCGTGGGAATTGGGCGCGAGCCATCACGTGATGGTGCTGAAGGCACAGGCGGCAAGGGGCTACTGCACCATTGCACCACTGTACGTCAGGGCGCCGGCAGGGTGCGGTAATATGCGGGCTTGCTGATTCAGGTAATTCTTCATGACGTATTGTGTAGCTGCGGTTACTGATCAAGGTATCGTTTTCGCATCCGATTCGCGCACCAATGCGGGTGTGGATCAGTTGGGAATTTTCAGCAAGATGACGGTGATTGAGTCGCCGGACGAGCGCGTGATCGTGCTGCTGTGTGCCGGTAATCTTGCTGCCACACAGAGCGTCGTCAGCCTGCTCAAGCTGCGGATGAAGAACGATGATGGCGCTATCAATCCGCTGGGCCTTCTGGGCCTGCGCAGTCTGTATGATGTGGCGACACTGGTCGGCGATACCGTACGCGAAGTAGAGTCCCGCGATGGCGCCGTCCTGACGCAGCAGAATATCGACCCCGGTTGCACCTTCATCCTTGGCGGACAGATCCATGGCAAGGCGCAGCGCTTGTTTCTTGTTTATCCGCAGGGTAATTTCATCGAATCGAGCCGCGACACCAATTTTTTTCAGATCGGCGAAACCAAATACGGCAAGCCGATTATCGACCGCGTGGTGAATTACGAAACGTCGATCAAGGACGTGGCGAAGTGTCTGCTGGTGTCCTTCAATTCCACCATGCGCAGCAACCTGTCGGTGGGACCGCCCATAGAGTTGCTGGCTTATGAAAAGGACGCCATGCGCGTAACCTTGCGGCAGCGCTTTACCGAGAATGATCCTTACTTTGCGGAAATCGGCCGCTTCTGGTCAAGCGGACTGCGGCGCATTTTTGTGGAAGCGCCGGATGTGCCGTGGGGCTGATGGCAGTCTGTACCCGGTTTTCCCCTTTGCAAAGAACGATAGTCCGAGGTCTCTGATGCCTGATACTGCCGCGCCTAAAGCCAATCAATCTCCGCGTCTGCGCCGATCCTTTGCCGATGTCGATTACCCCGAAGCGCTACGCCGGGCCAGGGCGATGATTCCTTTTTTGAAGGAGCGTGCCAGCGCGCAAGAAAAAGCCACCCACATGACCGATGATGTGCTGGAGGCGTTTCACGAAAATGGTCTGCTGCGTTATATGCAGCCCAAGGCGTGGGGCGGCATGGAGTTGCCGTATGTTTCTATGGTGGATTTGACCGACTTGCTGGGGCAGGGTGACGCGTCTTCCGCCTGGACGTTTACCAATCTGAGCGCGCATCACCGGCTGCTGTCGATGTGGGAGCCTAAAGCGCAGGAAGAAATCTGGGGCGACAATCCCGACGTGGGCATTGCATCGGGGATCGCCTACATACAGGGCCGCGGGCGGCGTGTGGATGGCGGGCTGGAATTGTCGGGCCAGTGGGGCTTTTCGTCGGGCGTGGATGTGAGCGATTGGAACATGCTCGCCTGCGTGGTGCGCGACGGTGACACACCAGTGGATTGGTGCATGTGCCTTGTGCCTAAAGGCGAGTACGAAGTCATCGACGACTGGCAGACGCTGGGCATGCGTGGCACCGGCAGCCGCTCGGTGCGCTGCAAG
>JANMXV010000730.1:0-7958 GCA_031381325.1 Betaproteobacteria bacterium
GGATGGTGAGCACCTTGCCAGTACGGTGTATCAATTCCTGAAGGCGTTTGGTTTTATCCTTACTGGTAGTAACGGGCATAGCACTTTCCTTATAGTATTTGACTCTTCAGGAATTACTTTGGGCATGGGTAGCTGCCGAGCGTCCGGCAATGCGGCCGAACACGGACCCGGCCATCAGGCCCGAACTTCCGGGGTAGTTGAAGTAAAACAGTCCGCCGACAAGCTCGCCGGCTGCGTACAGGCCCGGCAACGGCGTGTCGTTGATATCCAGCACATGCGTCAAAGGATCAATTTTAAGGCCGCCGAAGGTGAAGGTGATGCCGCACGTCACCGAGTACGCGAGGTAGGGCGGCTTCTCCAGCGGGTTGGCCCAATTCGACTTGTTGATAGCCAGCCCTTGCGTACAACGCCCATCCTTGATATTGGGATCAAAAGCGATATCGCGCTTGATCGCAGCGTTGTACTCGCGCACCGTCTGCAGAAACCCGGCGGGGTTTACGTCTTCCATGCGCGCGACCAGTACTTCCAGGGTGTCCGCCTGCACCAGGGTGGCGCCGCGTGCTTTGTATTCCTCGTGCAGCAAATGCGCCACCTGCGCATCGAACACATGCCATGCATAACTTCCCGGTTGTTGCAGCACAATGCGTCCGTACTTGGCGTAGGTGTAATTTCGAAAGTCCGCACCCTCATCGACGAAGCGCTGACCCTCGGCGTTAATCATCAGGCTGAACGGATAGCCGTTGCGGCTGAACGCCGTGCGCGAGTCGAGCACACCGAAATCCGGCGCATTGCGCTCCCATGATACCGAGTGGCAGCCCGACCACTGCCCGTACGATTGGGCGCCGATGTCGAGCGCCATGCGGATGCCGTCGCCGGTGTTGTAGCGGGTGCCGCGCACCTTGGCCATCTCCCAACCCGGCCCCAGGTAGCGCGTGCGCCATTCGCGGTTTGCTTCAAAACCGCCGCTGGCGAGTACCACCGCTTTCCCGCGGTTGTCTTCCTCAACCCCATCGGCGACGACGCGCACGCCCTCGATGCCCTTGCGCCCCCGCAACAGCGCGATAACCTGAGTCTGGTAGCGAATCTCCACGCCATGCTTTGCTGCCGCTTTGTATTCCGCCTCCACCAAGCCGCGCCCGCCGCCTGCCGCTTCAACCACCGTGCCGCCAAAAAACTTGAAACGGCCTTCGTGTTTGAACGCATAGCGGCCAAAGCGCGGCACGAATCGCACCCCTCTGCCATAAAGCCATTGCACCGTGTCCGTGCTTTGACGAACCAGCGTTTCGGCCAGATCAGGATCGCAGTAGTACTGCGTGACGCGACCGAGGTCGTCGAGATAGTCTTCCACGCTGTATGCGCCGAAGTCGGTATTGGCAATTTCGCCCTCGGAGAGATCAGGCACGACCTTTCTGACATCCTCGACCCCATGATGCACCATGCGAAATCCGCCTCCGGTGAACGCGCTGTTGCCGCCGCGTTGCGCTTCGGGCGCACGCTCGAGCATCAGCACACTGGCGCCTTGTTCCCGCGCCGACAATGCCGCGCACATCGCGGCATTGCCGCCGCCGACCACAATCACGTCGTAGGGCGCGTTAGCCATTTATCCCTTTCCCCTTTTCCATGCCTGCCTCTTTCAAATAACGCTCGCGTGCAAACTCGGGCAAGCCGCCACTTTGAAAAATTCTCTCGATCAAGGGCGGATACTTGCGCAGCGTTACACTTGCCCCCGTGGCGGGATTGCGCACGATGCCGCCGGGGTAATCCACCTCCAGCGTCTCGCCATCCTCCACGATTGCGCCCACCCCCGGCGCTACAAAAATCGGAATGGCGCGCCCGATGCTGTTACGCAAAAACAGCCGCGCCACCGATTCCGCAATAATGGCGACGATGCCCACCTCGCGCAATACCAGCCCCGGTCGGCTCGATCCGCAGCCAAAGTTGCGGCCCGCCACCAAAATGTCTCCAGGTTTCACCTGCTGCGGAAACTCCGGTCGGTACACTTCCAAAGTGTGCTGCTTCAATTCTTCCATCGTCGGATAGCGGTAATAAGGATTGATCGCATCGGTTTCAATCGAATCGCCGAACTTCCACACGCGGCCGCGCATGGTCTGGTTAAGATCAAAGCCCACGGCACATCTCCTTGGGATCCACGATCTCCCCCGCCAGCGCCGCGGCAGCTACGGTGAGCGGCCCACCGAGGTAAATTTCCGCTTTTTGGCTGCCCTTGCGCCCCTTGAAGTTACGCGTGGTCGCGGTGATGCAGACCTCACCGTCCGACAGAAATCCGACACGCGGCTGACATACGCCACAGCCCGGTGTAATCACTTGCGCCCCGGCTTCCACCAGTGTTTCAACCAGGCCCGCCTTCAGGCATTGCAGATAGACTTGCTGCGACGCGGGTGATATCAGAAAGCGTACGCCCTTGGCCACCTTGCGCCCTGCCAGCACGCGCGCTGCGATTTCAATGTCTTCAAAGCGGCCATTGGCGCACGAGCCTATTTGCGCCTGATGAATCCGCGTGCCCACGGCCTCAGCCACCGGTACCACGTTGCCGAACTGGTGCGGCTTGGCCACCATGAACGGCATCTCGTCGACGTTGAGCGTGATCTCTTTCTCGTACTGCGCACCTGCGTCGGGCGCCAACGCCTCATACGGCTTATCGGTACGCGTGCGCAAAAACTGCTGCGTGGCATCGTCGGATGCGAACAGGGCAAACTTCGCGCCGATCTCGACACCGTGGGTCGACAAACACATGCGGCTGTCGATGGAGAGTTGCGGCGCCAGCGAACCCGAGTACTCGACCGACATGCTCTGCGCAAAATCCTCGCCATACTTGCCGGCCAGATAAAGCATGATGTCTTTCGCTATCGGATAATTCGGCTGCCGCCCGTGCAGAATGACTTTGACCGATGACGGAACCTGAAACCACAGTTCACCGTAGAGCAGCACATAAAACATATCAGCACGCGTGATGCCGGTGCTGCCCGCATTGATGGCGCCGTAGCCGATGGTGTGTGAGTCGTTGCCCACGACGAGTTCGCCGGGACGCACCAGCCCATAGTCGAGCATCATCTGGTGCGCGATGCCGGGCTCCGAGTCATGAAAACAACGGATGCCCAGCCGCTCGACTTCGCGCCGCACCAGCGCATTCTCGTCAGCCAGTTTCTGGGATAGCGTCGGCTGATGATGATCGAGCAGCACGAAAATGCGGTCTTTGTCCCACACGCGCGGCAGCCCGTCCTTGAATCCCGCCTGTAAAGCCATGTCATGCATCGGTTCGCTGGCATGGTAATGGCACATCGCGCCATCAATTCGCGCTTCGACGAAATCACCCGCGCGCACCTCTGTGCCGGCGAGGTTGTTTCGCGTCAGCAACTTTTCCGCCATCGTCAATGCCATGCCGTTCTCCGGGTACGATTAATCTGCGCCACACTAAGTCGCCGATTCGGGAAAGAGGCGCTTCAGCCGCTCGCGCTGCGCAGTCTGCACATGTTTACGGGCTGCCTGGGCCGCGGCTTCGGGGTCGTGGCGCTGAATCGCCAATGCAATTTCCGCATGCTCGGCCAGCGCGGTCTTTGCGCGATGCGGCAGGCGCATCTGCGATTCGCCCAGCAAGCCCATCGAATCGCTGACGGTATACAGGCTTTTTTCCAGATACCGGTTGTGCGCGCCGCGATGAATCGCTTCATGAAAAAGCCGGTTATGCCGCGCCAGCGCGTCATAGTCGCCCTGCAGCCGCCGCTCGCCCCCGATCAACTCAATCAGGTCGAGCACCTCCATGTCGGACGCATGGCGCGCGCAGAGCTGCGCGGCGGTACTTTCCAGCGTCTCACGCATCACATACAACTCCATCACGGCCTGGCGGTCGATACGCGCAATCACCAACCCGTTGCGTGGCTCGTGTTCCAGCATCCCTTCGGCTTCCAGGCGGCGAATCGCGTCGCGCACCGGTGTGCGGCTCACATGCAGCCAGTCGGCCACTTCGACTTCCATTATCCGTTGACCGGGCTTGAGTTCACCCTTCTGGATGGCATCGCGAAGTTTACGGTAGACATGTGCGCCCCGTGCGCCGTGCCGGGGCACGTCGCGTGAGGACACACGGGCAATGTCCAGGGATCTACGCATGAAAAAAAAGCGGGGTAACCATCAGGGCCGAACGGCGGGTTGACCATCAAGTAGCAAGATTGTATTCTAGTGTATACATTTGAATTCTTAATGTCTACGCTCCCCCCTGCCCGCGCGTAGTTCGCACAATGTAACGGGGACAGCAACGACAAGGACCATGAAGCGCAATTTTCCGATTCATCCTGTGCCCGCCTCAGCCGACACGCATTTGTTTTCAATAGTGTTGATATTCGCTTGGAGTGGCGCCGCCGCGTCCGCTCAGGCGCAGTCCGTGCAAGCCGCCTTCCCCAGCAAACCCGTGCGCTTTATCGTCGGACAGGCGCCGGGCGGCGCCACTGACCTGATCGGTCGCGCGGTTACGGGAAAATTGTCGGAGGCCCTGGGCCAATCGATGATCGTCGACAATCGCACCGGCGCAGCGGGTTCCATAGGCGCGGCCCTGGTGGCGAAGAGCGTAGCCGATGGCTACACGCTGCTGCTGGTGTCGAGCAGCTATTCCATCAATCCGTCGCTGTATAAGAGTCTTCCTTTCGATCCGCAAAAAGATCTGGTTCCGGTGATTCTCCTTGCGGAAGCGCCTTTTTTGCTGGTGGTACACCCGTCGCTACCGGCGCGATCGGTAATGGACCTGGTCAATCTTGCCAAGTCCAGGCCCGATATGCTGAACTTCGCTTCCGGCGGAACCGGGAGTTCCGGGCATCTCGCCGGAGAATTGTTCAAAGGCGCAGCCGGAGTGAAGCTGGCGCACGTGCCCTATAAAGGCGCGGGACCGGCGCTTACCGATACTATCGCCGGCCAAACGCAACTAACCTTCGCCAGTATGCTTTCATCGCTGCAACATGTGCGTTCCGGACGGTTGCGCGCGCTTGCGGCAACCAGCGTCAAACGTTCATCTGCCATGCCCGATCTGCCGACCGTGGCCGAAGCGGGTGTGCGTAACTATTCGACAACAACCTGGTACGGCGTGCTTGCGCCGGCGGGCGCCAGTGCGCAAATCATCCATCGGCTCAATACCGAACTGCATAAAATCGTGACGCATCCTGACACGCGCCAGAAACTCTCGGCGGACGGGGCGGAACCGGTGGGAGGTCCTCCCGAAGTATTTCAAAAGCACCTGATCGCGGAAATCGCAAAATGGCAGCGCGTGATTAATTCGGCGGCAATACAGTTGGAGTGAGCGGTTGGGAGGCCGTACCGGAAAATGACAAAAATTCTCCTTGCAACAGCGCTTGCGTGCGGGTTGATGCCGGCCTGCGCACAGAGCGGCTATCCGACGAAGCCTGTGCGCGTGCTGGTGGGCGCTCCGCCCGGCAGCGGCTCCGATGTGATCATGCGCATCGTGACCTTGAAATTGAGCGAGCGCTGGAACCGCTCCGTGGTGATCGACAACCGCGCCGGCGCGCTGGGCGCGATCGCTTTGGACATTGCGGCACAGGCCGCGCCCGACGGCTACACGCTCGCCACGCTCAGCGGGCAAAACCTGACCGGTATGCTGTTGAAAACGGTGCAGGTGGACATCCCCAAAGCGTTCACGCCGGTGGTGCAGATGGTTGCGCTGCCGTATCTGCTGGTGGTTGCGCCGTCGTTGCCGGTGAGCTCGGTGAAGGAACTCATAGCACTGGCGAAAACGCGACCGCTGATCTACGCGTCGAGCGGCACGGGTTCGGTAGTGCATCTGGGCATGGAAATGTTCAAAGCTATGGCCGGCGTGCCGATGACGCACATCCCCTACAAGGGCAGCGGGCAGTCGATGGTGGATGTGATGAGCGGAAGAGTGCAACTCGCAATCACCAATTCGCTTACCGCAACGCCGCTGGTACGCAGCGGCAGGTTACGCGCGCTGGCCGTTACCAGTGCAAAGCGCTCGGCGACGTTCGCCGATTTGCCAACCATAGCGGAAGCGGGCGTGCCGGGTTTTGAGTTGACCAGTTGGTATGGCCTGTTCGCGCCGGCGAAGACGCCGATGACCATCGTGCGCATCATCAATCGCGATGTGCTGGACGTGATGAATTCGCCGGAGATGAAAGAAAAGCTCGCCGCAGACGCCGCCGAGCCCGCGCTGCCCAATACGCCCGAAGATTTTCGCAGGATAGTTACCCGGGAAGTCGAAGTGTGGGACAAATTCATCAAGACTTCGGGCATCAAGATTGAGTAGTTGGGCATAGTTATGTAAGTATTTGTTTTTATTCATTTTTTTACAAGGAAACGGCCATGAGCACCGTACTCGAAAGTAGCGCAACCAAAATTCAAACCAACGGCAAAGACGCATCACTCAAACTCGCGCGTCACGCCGCAACGTTGCGTTACGAAGCACTGCCGCGCGAATTGCTTGAACTCACCAAGCAATGCGTGCTCGATACGCTGGGCGTATCCATCGGCGCGAGCGGCATCGCCGATGAAGCGAAGCTGGTACACGACTACGTGTGCGACCTCGGCGGCAAAGCGGAAAGCACGATCTGGGGATTTGGCGGCAAGGCGCCCGCGCCGTGGGCTGCATTCGTCAACGGCAGCCTCGGCCACATGCTCGATTACGACGACGTGAGTGACGGCGGCCATGTCAGTATCTCCACCATTCCGCCCGGCTTTGCAATTGCGGAGAAACTCGGCGCCGAAAGAAAAGTGAGTGGAAAAGAATTTCTCACCGCGATTGTCGCCGGCACTGACATCCACACGCGTTTGTCGCTGGCGATCGACATACCCGACTGGACCATGGCCGAGGGCTGGTTTGCCACGCAGTTGTTCGGCTTCATTTCCGGCTCGGCCACTGCTGGACGTCTGCTTGGCCTCAACGAAGAAAAAATGGAAAACGCGCTGGGCATCGGCTACAACCAGATGAGCGGCAGCCGCCAGATGGCGGTGGGTGCCGCCACGCATATGCGCGCGATGCAGGCGGGGTTTTCCGGACAGGCTGCGACCGCCGGAGCGGAGATGGCGCGGCGCGGCATCATCGGCGACAAGGAATTTCTCGAAGGCCGTTACGGGATGTTTCATAACTACGTGCGCACCGGCACGCCGGACTGGGATGCCGTTGTCGGCGAACTCGGCACGCGTTTTCCGCTGCTGCAAACGCACGGCTTCAAAGTGTGGCCCGCCTGCGCCTACACGCGTCCGACCAATGCGGCAACGCTGATCCTGCGCAACGCACACAAGCTAAAGCCCGAGTATATTGAATCGATCACTATCGTCGGCGGCACCGGCGGCACGCAACTGCTGTGCGAGCCGCTAGCCAAAAAACGCCGCCCGCAAGTGAGCATCGACGGCAAATACAGCATCCCCTTCACCACCGGCGTGATGATGGCGCGCGGCAACGTCACGCTGCACGACTACACCGACGCTGGCCTGCGCGATCCCGCCGCGCTGGCCATGGCTGACAAGGTAAGTTATCGCCCCGTGCCCGGCGCAAAAATGGAACGAGGCGGTTCATCCGGCTCAATCGGCAACGTTGCAGTCGAAATTAAAACCAAAGACGGCCGGCTGCTCGTAAGCCGGCCCGACAGCGTGCCGGGCGGTCCGAATCAGCGCGTCGGCTGGGACGTGGTCGAAAGCAAATTCCGCGACTGCGTGTCGTTCGCGGCCAAGCCGATTGCTGCGAAGAATATTGACCGTGCAATTGATCTGGTCAGGGATTTGGAAAATCAGCGTGACGTAACCGAGTTGGTACGGTTGCTCGCGTAGCTCAAGGGTGCGGCCTCAATCCACCTTCGCCTTGAGCGTCTTCGCGATCGTTGCATACTTCTCCACCTCGCGCTTGATCAGGGCGCCGAACTCTTCAACAGTACCCCCGCCGGTATCCACGCCGTTGGCCGCGTACTTTTCCTTGAGGCTCGGCGAGA
>JANMXV010000727.1:0-7908 GCA_031381325.1 Betaproteobacteria bacterium
TTGGCCGACTGGCGCGGTGGCGTCCAGCACCGACAGAAAGAACTTGAAGAATGAACCGAGGACCAGCGCCCGCTGGTACTGCAGCAACCCCGCGGGCAGGCGATCGCTTTGCATCGTTGCAAGCTCGGAGCGAAGGACATCAATCGCCGCATTCAGCAGCGTCTCCCGCCGCCACTCCTTGCCCACACAGAGCGCTTCGATTGCGCATGCACGCAGACCCGGTTTGCCCAGGCCGCCGATGCAGGAAATCAAGCGTCTCACACGGACCGGTCGGGGTGCCGAAGCGTCGCCCGGCGGCTCAAAGGTGACGCGGAAAGCGGTCACCGTCAAGCTGGTCGTGTCGACACGCCGGCGGCCTTGCTTGCGGACCTCGACGTAGTCATCGGCGGTGGTCCAGGGGACGTGGATGGCGACAAGCACCTCCGTGGGTTCGAGGGTGGGCCGCCCGGTTTCCGGGTTAACCCAGTCGGCAATGGGAATGCGGCGTTCGCCATGTTGCTCACTGCGCACCACCAACGTGGCATCGAGCACCATAAACACCGGCAGCAGATCGCCTAAGTGAGCGCAACTGACCAGCGAGCCTCCGACAGAAGCAACGGCGCGGATGTGCGCGTTGCCAAAGAAGCGCAGTTGCGTATGAAGGGCGCGAACACCGCGCAGCTTGGCAGTTGCCTGCCGATGGGCATCGTCGCCGCCGCTCTTGTTGTTCTTCCTGCGGTTGCGGTCGTCCAGCAACGCCTTTAAATTTATCTCGATGGCTTCGAGCGGCAAGGCCGCGCCGATGACCAGCCTGTCGGCCTCGACCTTCCATACGTTGAGCGCGCGCGTGGATGCCACCGACATGTACACACGCGGTGGCTTTGTTTTGGACACAGACGGCGGATGGACGCGCTGGTCATACACTATGTCGGAGCAGCCGCATGCCAGGATGCCGGACTCGGGGCCAGGGTACTGTTGTCGTGCGTGGAGCAGATCCTCAAGATCGAAAATCGGAGCGCGCCAGTTGCCCGACTCCGGGGCATCGGCAAGCGAGATTGTGGTGATCGTTGTTTCGGTGGCGGCCGGTATGCTCGACAGTGCCGCGCGCGATGTGTCGCCAAGCGCCGCCATATCCACCCATCGCTGCCGCACCCGCCGCAGGGCGTCGGTCGCGAGGTTGTCCGCCGGCACGTCGGCGGCCAGCACGCGGATGGCGTCGAGGATGGGCCGGTAGCCCGTGCAACGGCACAGGTTGCCGTCAATCGCACGCTCCAACTGCTCGCGCGTGCTGGTGGGTTCCTTGCACAACTGCGCGTAGAGCGCCATCACAAAGCCGGGCGTGCAGTAGCCGCATTGGCTGGCGTGCGTGAGAAGCATTGCCTCCTGCAGCGGGTGCAACTGCGACGCGGTGGTTGCGCCCGCGGGTGCAACGGCTTCGACGGTAGTGATATGACAGTTCTGGAGGGTAGACATGGGCGTCATACATGCGGCGACACTGATGCAGCGAGGGATCTTTACATCTTCCTCGACGGCGTCCGCCGCGATCGCCGCAGCGTAGCCAGGCCGAACCACCATCACGGTGCATGCGCCACAGCCGCCCTCCAGGCAGACGCCCTTGGCCCCTGTTAGCCCATGATGATCACGAAGGTGCTGGAGCAGGGTTCGATCCGCCGGCAAAGCGTTACTTGGCAGCGCATGGCGCACGCCATTCAGGCGATAGACGAACTCGTCTGACGATGATGGGCCCGAGAAGGAGGGGCAGGGACGGAACGTCATAGATTAACCACGTTCAACAGGACCTCGTGTTCGCCTTCAACATAACTGGGCTGCATTTCTTCGAGTGCGCAATAGGCGGTTAAAGACTTAATGCTTTCCGTATCCATAGACCTGCTCTCTTGTAACCCGTAAGTGTTTTAAAAAACGCATTGCGAGCTTCCGTGTTTCCTCCAACAGCAGAACAGAGGCAGCGACTGTGGCCGCGATCACCCAGTCGCCCGCTGTAAGAGCCGTGGTGTGGAAAATTGCCTGGGCGGGAGACCAATGCACGGCCACCGCCTGAAGCGCCACCACGCCGAGCAGCGATGCCCATAGCATGCGGTTATTAAAAAAATGCCGGTTGAATGAAGAACCGGTCTCGGCGCGGGCGTTGAAAACGTTGAAGAACTGGAACAGCACAAAGGTTGTGAACGCCAGGGTCAGCGCGCGCGCCTCGGTTCCGGTTTGCAATCCGTAATACAGAACGGCGAGCGTGCCGACCATCATGGTGGCGCCATAGGCGATGATCTTGCTCAGGCGGCGCAGTGTGAGCATGCGTGCATCGCGGCTGCGTGGCGGCTCGCGCATGATGCCCGGCCGCGCGGCGTCCAGCGCCAGCGCCACCGCGGGCGGCCCGTCCATGATCATGGCCACCCACAGTATCTGAATCGCCGTAAAAGGTTCCGGCAGGCCCACCAGGGGGGCAAAGAACACGGTGAGTATCGCCCCCATGGTAGTGGACAGTTGGAAGCGGATGAACTTGAGAATATTGTCGTAGAGCGTGCGGCCTTCTCTCACGGCGCCGACGATGGTGGCGAAATTGTCGTCGGTCAGCACCATGGTGGCAGCCTCTTTTGTCACTTCGGTACCGCTCCCCATCGCCACGCCGATGTCGGCGTGCTTCAGCGCCGGCGCGTCGTTGACGCCGTCACCCGTCATCGCCACCACATGCCCCTTTGCTTTGAGGGCTTGCACAATCTTCACCTTGTGCTCCGGAACGACTCGCGCAAATACCGCTGCGTCTTCGATGATCTGCGCCAGCCGCCCGGCATCCATGACATCGAGCTCGGCCCCGGTGATGACTTTCCCTTTCAAGCCGAGGTCGCGGGCGATAGCCGCGGCGGTATCCTTGTGGTCCCCGGTGATCATCTTGACCTGAATGCCCGCCTGTTGGCACAGCGCGATTGCGTCCCGCGCTTCCGCGCGCGGCGGGTCCATGAGCCCGACCAACGCGACAAAGGTGAGATCCTTCACGTACGCGAACAAATCGCCGCCAGGCTCGAACTCGGCCGCGGGGAGCGTGCGCCATGCGACGATCAGTCCGCGCAGGCCTTGTTCCGCCAGCGCCCTGTATTCCTCGTTGATGCGGTACCTCGACGCATCATCCAGCGCGATCTCGCCCCCGGTCTCGTAAGACTGGCCGCAATTCGCGAGCAGCACATCCGGCGCGCCTTTCACGAACAGGCGCACTTGTACGCCGTCATGGTGAAACGTCGCCATGAACTTGTGTGCGGAGTCAAACGGGATTTCCGCGATGCGCGGGAATCTCGATTCGACCGCGTCCCGCTCGATGGCGCCTTTAGCGGCGAGCGCCAGCAGCGCACCTTCGGTTGGATCGCCGATCAGTTCGCCGGATTTGAGCCTGCTGTCATTACAGGCAGCTACCGCCTGCAGCAACGGAACGACGTTCTGCAAAGTTTTCTCTCCGCTTGCGGAGCGGATTTCACCGTTGGCGTGATAGCCTTCTCCCGTGACGGCGAGTTGTTGTCCTTGGTAGAACAGCGCGCGGACGGTCATCTGATTCAGCGTTAGCGTTCCCGTCTTGTCGGAGCAGATGACGGTGGCGCAGCCCAGCGTTTCGACGCTCGCCAGGCGCTTGACTATTGCTCGCTGCTTCGCCATGCGCCGCATGCCGAGAGCGAGCGTGACGGTCACCACCGCGGGCAATCCTTCCGGCATGGCCGCCACCGCCAGGGCAATGGACTCCAGTATGACTTGGGTGAGCGCTTCGCCCCGCATAAGCTGGAGTACGAAGAGCAACCCCACGAGCGCGCCGGCGACCATTGCCAGGCGTTTGCCGAGTTCGTCGAGCTGGCGCTGTAGTGGACTGGGACCCTCTTCAACGCTGGCAAGCTGCAGTGATAGTTTGCCCATTTCGGTGAGCATTCCGGTTGCGGTGACGAGCATCTCGGCGCGTCCCCGGGTCACCATGGTGTTCATGTACGCCATGTTGAGCCGTTCGGCCAAAGGCGTATCGGGTTTGGACAAGGCCGCAACTTGCTTGCCGGTCGGCAGCGATTCGCCAGTCAGCGTGGATTCGTTGATCTCGAGGCTAAACGCGGCGATCAGTCTGCCGTCTGCGGGTACGCGGTCGCCTGCGTCCAGCAGCACGATGTCCCCCGGAACCAATTGCTCGGCGGGAAGTTCTTGCGTATTGCCCTCACGCCGTACGCGCGCCTTGGAGGGCAGCATTTTCTTAAGAGCGGCGAGGCTCTGCTCGGCCCGGTATTCCTGATAGAAACCCAGCGCGGCGTTGAGCAGGACGACGGTCAGGATCACCGCCGCATCCGTGAACTTGCCGATGCTCGCGGCGAGCGCCGCGGCCAGGATCAAGACCAGGATCAAAGGGCTCTTGAACTGGCCGTAGAACAATATCCAGGGGGAGCGCGGCGGTTTTTCCGCAAGACGATTGGGGCCGTGCAAGCGGGCGCGGGTAATGACGTCTTGCGGTTGGAGTCCGCTCCGCGGATCGACACCCAGGCGCCTTGCAGCTTCATCCACGCCCAGAATATGCGAAGCCAGTTCGTTCATCATAGGATGGACGGGCCTTTTAAGGCGCGGCGTGCTGCGCTTCCCAGGGAGGATGAGCCTGGCATGAGCTAGCGGACGAGCAGCACAGGGACAGGCGAGCGGTCCAACGCGCCGTTTGCGATGCTGCCGAGCAGCGCGCGCTCCAGCCCGCTCGTTGCGCGGGCGCCCAGGACTAGCATGTCTGCGTGATGCTCCTCTACTGCCTTCAACAGGCTCGCAAGTGGAGCGCCGACGCGCACCTCGGTCTTTGCCGTCAAGCCTGATCGCTCCAATCGGGCGGCGCCTGCGGCGACTGTAAGCTGTCCCTGCTGATACCGTTCTTTGTTGAGTGCGGCCGCTCCCCGGTGAACGGCTGCACGGACGGATGAGGATAAACGTCCAACCGAAGCCGGAACCGTTACAGGTTCCACCACGTTTACGAGCACCACGCGGCTGCCGCGCTCGGGTTCAAGCGAGCTGAGAAATTCAAGAGCGCGCTCAGCATTGGAGCAGCCATCGAATCCGACCACGAAGCGGCTCACGGTACCCGCAGCCTCACGCACGACCAGCACGGGACACGGTGCATGCGCAGCGACGCTGCGCGAAACGCTACCAGCGAGCAGGCGGCGAAACGCGCCGTGCCCGCGCCAGCCGAGAACGATCACGCTCGCCTTGAAGCGCTCGGCTTCGGCAAGAATCGCGTCCACAGGCGGCACGTCGAGGAACACGACCTTCGATTCCGGCCAGCGCCGCGCCAGCGCGCGGCGGGCTGCGTTTGCAGCATCCTGGAAACTCTTCTCGACAGCCGCGCGGGCTTGCGTTGAATTGGCGGGTAGCCAACTCGAGCGTGCAATGATTGTGCGCACACGCGAGGAAGCCGGCCACGGAAACTTGACCGCCGTCGCAAGCGCGGCACGAGCGGGGAAGGATCCGTCGGACGCAATCAGGATCCGGTGCTGCTTCGATATTGCCATGCTGTCTCCTTTACTTCGTGCATTGGTTTCGCATGAACGTTAGTTTCCATTAGCGCGCGTCGCGTACACGCCGGTTAGATGCTCGCGACACGCTGATGGCGACTCGACGTGAAAACAAAAAATGTTTATAAATCAATATCTTACATAATCTCTGCATGCTGACGCCGACGGGCTACTAGCGGCTGCCATTTGCCATCCGCTTTCCCAGTTCCCAACCCTGAGCGCGCCCTGTAAGAATTGGCGAGAGGATGCCGGCGCTGACCGCGACTGCACCGATTCGACCTGTGAATTTATCGTTCGTCATCCAAATTATTTGCGTGAGTATGAGCGATCCGTCCGCCGCCATGCAAGCCAACGTCACGGCGTGACGCTGACGCCATTGGGACCGCGGCCGACCTGCACTGTGGCGACGACCTTGCGTTCGCCGACATCGAGAACCGAGACGGTGTTCGCGTAGGTGTTGGTCACGAAGGCATGGCGGCCATCGCGATCCACCACTACCCCGTGCGCCCCTGACCCGGTTTCGACCGTCGCCCCGGCCTTGAAGGTTTCAAGGTCAATGATGCTGACGGTGCTGCCGGGCTTTTTCCGCGTGCCTTGGTTGGCGACCAGGAGGAGCCGGCTGTTGGGCGTGGCGTATATCTGGATTGGCACCGTCCCGACGGACACCTTTCTCATCACCTTGCGGCTCGCCGGATCGATCACCGCGACCCGATTCTCTTCCGACAGCGACACGAAACCCAGCCGGCCATCGGGGGTGAAGCCTACCTGCGCGGGCCCCTTGCCGACGGCGATCTGGGCGATCTGCTTTCGTGTCTGGGTGTCGATCACCGAGACCGTGCCGCCCTTCAGGTTGGCGACCCAAACCTGCTTGCCGTCCGGACTGACACGGATGCCGTGCGGGGAGGCGCCGACCGCGATCGTCTCGACGACCCGTCGCGCCGAGATGTCCACCACGCTGACGGTGTTCGCGCCTCCGTTGGTGACGTAGGCGTAGCGGCTATCGGGCGCCACGACGACGTGGGCGGGATGCTTGCCGACCGCCACCTTGGCGACCACTGTGTCAGTAGCGGTATCGATGGCCCAGACCGCTCCACCACCCGCCGTCGCCCCGTGATCGGACTTCGACATCTCCGTGTGCGCCGCCTGCTCGGCCGCCTTGCCGGGCTCGCCGTTGTTGGTGACCCACACGAGCTTGCCGTCGGGCGCGACCTGAACATTGTGCGGGCCCTGACCGACCGGGATGCTGCGGATCATCTTGAAGGATGCCGCATCGATGACGCTGATGGTGCTCGCCTCCTCATCGGCGACGTAGACCTTCCCCGCGGCAGCAAGTGCCGACCCGGATGCGGCCAGCATGGTCACTGACAGCGATGCGATACTTGCGCCGGCGATGCAGGCCTTTGCTACGTTTAGTGTGTTCATTGTTGATACCTCCTATAAATGATGATTAGACAAACTGTTCCCGGTTGACCGATTGAACACGGTGGTTGCGGGCAGGTGCTGCGGCCGGCTGAGCGTTCGGCCCTGCGCAACACTAATTGAAGGTAGACGGCCGTGCTCAACAGCGAGGGGAAGAAGCAACTTTTCATGGCTGCATCTCGTCCAGCCAATTGACGATTGTTTTCAGGGCCAGACCATAGTTGCCGACTTGGCAGTGATTCTGCGCGCTTTCGCTCCGGGTAAACAACCGCGCGGTAATCGAACGCGCATTCTTGAGCATTCTTATCTGGTCGTGCCACTCTTCCATCGGGACGAAATGGTCTTCGCTTCCAGCCAAGAGCAGAACATCCTGACGGATCAAAGCGGAGACATCTGCCGTCTGGAATTGCTGAGACCTTTGCAAGAATTCAAACGCTGAGCTTGTACCGGTCACGTGCATTCCGTGTTGAATACCCCATTGCACGACCGGACTTTTCCGGGCGACCCTGGCGACCATCCAGTTCACTATCCATGCTGCTCTGAGCCTCAGCAGTGCATTCAGCACTCCGCGACGCAGCGTATCGGTCTGGCGCAGATTGATGTCAAGAAGATTCGTGAGAGCATCGTACGCAACCACACGTTCTACCCGTGGCTCCGAGGCTGCGGCGCGCAACGCCAGACACCCACCGAGCGACAGCCCTACCAGCGTTACCCGCTCAACTTCGAAATAATCGAGAACTGCGCTCACCGGCTTGTGCCACTGTGCGGTCATGGACAGGCCTGCTTCGTTAAGCGCGCCGCCCTGGCCGGGACCGTCGAATGCGATGACGTCATAGCCGGCGTCGCGAAGATAGACGAAAGCCGAGGTCAGCTCCTCGATATAGCTGTCGAATCCGCCGAAGAAGACTATCGTGCATTTGGCGCGCTGCGGCTTTAGGCGGTACCCAGGTAGAAATCCCCTGATGCGTCCATCCGCATAGGGCACAGC
>JANMXV010000736.1:0-2480 GCA_031381325.1 Betaproteobacteria bacterium
CAGCGTGCCGGTGAACGATGTAAAGTTTTTTTATTGCGATCACGCATACGCGATAAAGGCGTCGATACCGCGGCCCTATTTTCAGGGCGATCCGCGCGACAGCGACGGCCACGGCGGACAACAGTATGCACCGCTGATGAGTATAGAAATAGCCTAAGTTTCACTACGCACAAGGAACCCACATGACCATCGCCGCCGAACTCGCCAAACGCATACTCGCCACACGCTACGCAGACCTGCCGCCGGAAGCCATCCATTGGGCCAAGATCGGTTTGCTCGACACCGTGGGCGTCACCATCGCCGGCAGCCGCGACGACAGCACACGCATCGTGACCCAGGTCACTACCGGCTCATCCGGGCCTAGCCTTCTGTTTGGTCAGGATAGACGTGTCTCCGCGATGGACGCCGCACAAATCAACGGCACGGCTGCGCACGCGCTGGATTTCGACGATTGCAGCAACACCATGGGCGGGCATCCTTCGGCGCCGATACTGCCGGTGATTTTTGCGCTTGCAGACCAGTTTGACGCGGGCGGCGCCAGCGGCAAAGATTTCATCGCAGCCTATGTTGCCGGATTCGAGACCGAGTGCAAGCTGTCGATGTGCGTGAACTTTCATCAATACACCAAGGGCTGGCACCCTACCGCAACGATCGGAATTTTTGGCGGCACGGCGGCCGCGTGTCATCTGCTCAAACTCAATGAAGAAAAAACCACCCTCGCGCTGGGTATCGCCGCTTCCATGGCGGCGGGCCTCAAGGCCAATCTGGGCACGAACACCAAGCCGCTGCACGTGGGCAATTGCGCGCGCAGCGCGCTGTTTGCCACGCTACTCGCGCGCGACGGCTTCACCTCCAATCCCCGCGCATTCGAACACAAGATGGGTTATCTCAACGTGTTCAACGGCGAAGGCAACTACGACGTATCGAAGATATTTCCGCATTGGGGTGCGCCGTGGGATATCGTCACGCCCGGCATCGCCATCAAGCAGTACACCTGCTGCGGCAGCACGCATCCGGCGGTGGACGCCACGCTTGACCTCACCTTCGAATATGATCTGACGCCGGAGAGGGTCGCCAAAATCGAAACCTGGACGCACCCGCGCCGGCTGGAGCACACCAACCGCCCCGATCCGCGCAGCGACGTCGATGCGCGTTTCAGCGTGCAATACGTGGTATCGCGTGCGCTGGCCGAGCGGCGCATCGCCAACGATTTTTTTGAGAATGGCGCTTACCAAGACCCGAAGATTCAAGCGCTACTCAAGCGCGTGCAATCCGCCGCCTACACCACCGAACAATTTCCCGCCGATAATCACTTCGGCGCTGAAGTGCGCATCACCCTCACCGACGGCCGCGTAGTATCTAAGAAACTCGATCAACCCTATGGCCGCACTTCCGCCAACCCCCTGCCCGCCGAGCGTTTGAAAGCCAAGTTCGACGCTTGCATACACGGCATCGTTCACGACGCCAACCGGGCGCCGCTGTATGACACAATACAAGGGTTTGAAAAACTTGCCGACGTGCGCGCGATGACCGCGCTGATATCATCGAGCCCGGTGCGCGCCGCTGTCGCTGCATGATCGCTCGCATTTTTCACCATCAACCAAAGGAACTGCCATGAAGCTGATGTATTTCAATGATTTCAGACTGGGCGTGATCAAGGGTGACAACGTCGTGGATGTCATGCCCGTGGTGCAATCAATCTTTCATACCGGCGCGGGCGATCTTATCAACAATTTGATCGCCAACTTTGATGTCTGGCGCCCGAAACTTGAAGACGCTGCTGCCAAAGGCACGGGGGTGCCCATCAGCAGTGTGAGAATCCGTCCGCCGCTGCTGCGCCCCGCCACCATCGACTGCATGGCAGTGAACTACATGGAAGACGGCACGCGCACCGAACCCGCGCCCATCAACGCCTTCAATAAAGCGCCCAGCGCCATCATCGGCAACGGCGACACCATGGTGCTGCCCGACGTGCCCGCCAGCTTGTTCGAGGGTGAAGCCGAAATTGCACTGGTCATCGGCAAGCGCGCAACCAACGTAAAGGCCGCCGACGCGATGCCCTATATTTTCGGCTACATGTGCTTCATCGACGGTTCCGCACGCGGCCTGCCGCCGCCCAACAACGTATTTTTCCAGATGAAATCGCGCGATACGTTTGCGCCGATCGGACCGTTTATTGTGACCGCCGATGAAATTCCCGATCCGCACAAGCTGCAAATTACGCTGAAGGTCAACGGCGAGGTGAAGCAGAACTTCAACACCAGCGACATGGCGCACAAGATACCGCGCTGCATCGAATGGATCAGTTCAATACACACGCTGGAGCCCGGCGACATCATCGCCACCGGCACCAACCATCGCGGCTTGAGCGGTTTTCAGGACGGCGACAAAATCGAACTCGAAGTCGAAAAGTGCGGCAAGCTGACCATCCATGTGAAAGATGATCTGAAGCGCACCTGGGGACGCGAAACGCGACTGGA
>JANMXV010000745.1:0-1097 GCA_031381325.1 Betaproteobacteria bacterium
ATAACCACGGCATGCTCTCCGTGGATAAGCGGCCGCAGTGGCGCGCGATTCGCGGCGGCTCGGCGCGTTACGTTGAAAAACTGGTGGTGCCGTTCCGAAACCGCATACGACTGAACACACCCGTCGAAACCGTACGCCGCCTGCCCGACCGGGTGATGATCAAGGCGCGCGGCGCCGAGGCGGAGCGTTTTGATCAGGTGTTTCTCGCTTGCCACGCCGACCAGGCGCTGAACCTGCTTGCCGACGCCACACCCGTGGAACGAGAGGTTGTCGGCGCGATTCCGTATCAGGAAAACGAAGCGGTGCTGCATACGGACACTTCATTACTGCCGCGCGCCCGCCGTGCATGGGCGGCATGGAACTATCATGTCCTGCCCGCAGGCGCCCAAAAAGATGAACCCCGCGCCACGCTGACCTACAACATGAATATTCTGCAGAACCTGAAATCGCGCAGCACATTCTGCGTAACGCTAAATCGCACCTCGCAGATCGCGCCCGGCAAAATTATTAAACGGCTTACCTATCATCATCCGCTGTATACCCCCGCCGGGGTAGCGGCACAGCAGCGCCAGCACGAGGTCAATGGCGTGAACCGCAGCTACTTCTGCGGTGCGTATTGGCGCTATGGTTTTCATGAGGATGGCGTGGTGAGCGCCCTTAACGCAGTGAAACATTTTGAGCAGGCGGCCCATGCACAGCGCCATTTATCACGGGTGGCTTAGGCACCGGCGCTTTGCGCCGCGTCTGCATGATTTTCGTTATCCGCTGTTTTTTTTATATCTTGATCTGGCGGAACTCGATGAGGTGTTCCGTGGGCGCTGGCTGTGGTCGACGCGTCGACGGGCCGTTGCGCGTTTTGCTCGCGCGGATCATCTGGGCAATCCGGCTGTGCCGTTGGAACTGGCGGTGCGCGATCTGGTGGAACAGCAGACGGGCCGGCGTCCGCAGGGGCCGATCCGCTTACTCACGCACCTGCGCTATTTTGGACACTGCTTTAATCCTGTCAGTTTTTATTATTGCTTCGACGCGGCGGGTGTCAACGTCGATTGCATGGTGGCCGAGGTCAACAATACACCGTGGGGCGAGCAACACTGCTA
>JANMXV010000758.1:0-2032 GCA_031381325.1 Betaproteobacteria bacterium
GCCGCTCGAGGTGGTGCGTGCCGCACGCGCATTCAACACCATGCAGTCCCGCCTCGCGGGTTACCTGCGCGACCGCACCCGTGTGCTGGCGGCCATGTCGCACGATCTCAAGACGCCGATTACGCGTTTGCGCCTGCGTTCCGAGTTGCTCGACGATGTGCAACTGAGAGCCCGATTCACCGGGGATTTGCAGGAAATGGAATCCATGGTGGGTTCGACACTGGATTTTCTGCGCGGCATGGAGAATGGCGAGCCGGTAAAACCGGTCGATATTATGGCGCTGCTCGAAAGTCTGCAGGCGGATAGGCAGGAGACGGGAGGCAAGGTCGGCATTCAGGGCAAGGCATCGAGACCTTATCCGGGGCGGCCGCAGGCTCTCAAGCGCTGCCTGGGCAATCTTGTCGACAATGCGGTGAAATATGGCGAAGCCGCCATGATCGTGGTTGACGACAACGCTCAACGGCTGGAGATACGGATTCAGGATGAAGGTTGCGGCCTGCCGCCGTCAGAATTGGAGAAAGTGTTCGAACCGTTTTATCGCGTAGAGGGCTCACGCAACCGCGATACAGGGGGAACGGGTCTGGGGTTGACTATAGCCCGCAGCGTCGCAGAAAACCATGGCGGCACCCTGAGTCTCAATAACCGGATCGGGGGTGGACTGGAAGCAAAGTTGACATTGCCCCGAACCTAACGCCATTGACGATTTGGAAAACATAAACTTGCAAGAATAGCCCTGCATTGCCGGACCGTTATACGCCATCCGTGCGGCTCACCGCCCTTACGCACCAGCCTTTTTCGCCGGCGCTGATTCAAACGGCAGCGTGGATTTCGTCAAATCCATCAGCGGCCCCAATTCATAAACATTGCGATAGCCGTAGTTGTAGAGCGCGATATAGGTCGATAGGTTAAGCGACGCGCTCGGCATCTTGCTGGGGAACGGCTGTTCGGCATTGGCGAAGTTGTTGTTGCAGTAAATCAGGATGCTCGTGTTTTTATCGGGAATGGTGCGCGCCAGACTTTCCACCGCGATATCCGAAAAGCTCAGGCTCACCGCGCCTTTGACATGCAGCTCATCGTATTTCTGGCGGCTGCGCGCATCGAGCACGATGGTGTTCGGCTCGCGGCTCATGCGCAAAAATTCTTCTTCGGTAACGCGGCGGGACGAGCGATGTTGCGCGGCTTCGCGCGAAACGCGCAGATAGCCCTCCATATCGATGGCCGGATTGGCCGCTGGACTGGCCATCGGCTCGCGCGGATTGGCGCCGGCCAACGGCGCGCACAGCAAGGCAGCTAGAATAAATGCGGTGTAATGGTTACGCATGGGGGTACGCATGACGGCATCCTTTATAGTGAACGGCGGTATCAAATGCTTAACGTTTGGTACCGTTATTCCGTGGACAGCGTGCTCGCGCCCTTAGTTCATACATTGAGTAATACATAACTATTTGTTTTTAATAGTTATTTATCGCTCATTTCTTCTGCAATACTTGCGGATTCGCCACATTCGCCGGCGTGCCTGCTGCATACGCCACAATGTTGTCCACCACGGCGTCATAGTAAAGCTCGTAGGTTTCCCATGTCACATAACCCAGATGCGGCGTGCAAATCACATTCGGCATATTGATCAATGGGTGATCCCCATTGAGCACCGGTTCGATTTCGTAGACATCGACGGCGGCAAATCCGGGACGGCCTTTTTTCAATGCTTCGGCCAAAGCACCCTCAGCAATGATCGGCGCGCGGCTGCTGTTGACGATGCGCGCGGCAGGTTTCATCAGCGCAAGATCGGCAGCGGTGACGAGGCCGCGCGTTTCTCTGTTCAATGGCAGATGCAGGGTGACAATATCGGATTCCGCAAAAAACGCTGCACGGCTGGCGGCGATTTCAAATCCCGCTTCGCGCGCTTTGGCGGTCGAGCCATCACGCCCCCAACACACCACTTTCATGCCGAAGGCTTTACCGACCTTGGCAACGCTGCTGCCGATTTTGCCGTAGGCGTAGACGCCGAGCGTCTTGCCTTGCAGCCCGATGC
>JANMXV010000807.1:0-10423 GCA_031381325.1 Betaproteobacteria bacterium
CCTAAAAACGGCAATTCAGCCACAGAGGACACAGAGGAACACAGAGAGATCAAGGGGTTGCAACAACTTCAACACCTCACCATTTTGGTGACACCGACAAACGACTTATGTTGTTGATTTTCCTCTGTGAACTCTGTGTCCTCTGTGGCTAAAAGCTTTTTCTAGGATTAAGGGTTAACACGCCGCCGGCTGCGGCTGGCGAGAACGGCAGGCAAGTCTGTCCGTCCGCAACGCCGCCTTGAAGGACTACGCGTGCCACGGTTCGATGCTATCGGCGTCGATGCCGAATTTCCGAATCGCGTTGCTCACCGTCGCGGCAGGCAGCACCTCCTGATCAGCCAGCGCTTTCAGCGCAGCAACCGTAATGTGCGCACGATCGACTTCAAAGAAGCGGCGCAGCAACTCGCGTGTGTCGCTACGACCGAAGCCATCGGCGCCTAACACCGTGTACGGACGATCCACCCACGCGCGTACCGGCTCGGCGAACGCGCGCACATAGTCGGTCGCGGCTACAACGGGCCCCGCATGATCGCGCAGCGATTGTTCAATCCATGTTGTGCGCGGCGTGGCTTCGGGATGCAAGCGGTTCCAGCGCTCGGTTGCCATGCCGTCGCGCGCAAGTTCGGTGAAGCTGGTGACGCTCCACACATCCGCGGCGACGTTGTAATCGCGTTCGAGAATGTCTGCGGCAGCGAGAACCTCGCGCAGTATCGTGCCGCAGCCCATCAACTGCACACGATGTTTTGCATTGCCGCCGGCGCGCAACAAATACATGCCGCGCAATATCCCTTGCTCCGCACTCGCGGGCATCGCCGGCATGCGGTAATTCTCATTGGTCACCGTCAGGTAATAAAACACGTCTTCCTGCTCGTCCAGCATGCGCCGCATACCGTCCTGAACGATCACCGCAAGTTCGTAGCCGTAGGTCGGATCGTAGGAGACGCAATTCGGAAAAGTAGAGGCAACTACGTGACTGGAGCCATCCTGATGTTGCAAGCCTTCGCCGGAAAGCGTGGTGCGCCCGCTGGTGGCGCCGATCAAAAAGCCGCGTGCGCGGCTGTCGCCTGCGCCCCAGATTAAATCAGCAACACGTTGAAAACCAAAGATGGAGTAGAAAATATAAAACGGCAGCATGGTCACGCCATGCGCGCTATACGCGGTGGCCGCGGCGATCCATGACGACATCGCGCCGGCCTCGGTGATGCCTTCTTCAATGATCTGGCCATTTTTCGCTTCTTTGTAATAAAGCAATTCGTCGCGGTCTTCCGGCTCGTACATCTGACCGGTGGATGAATAAATCGCGAATTGCCGGAACAAAGTTTGCATGCCAAAGGTGCGCGCTTCATCGGCGACAATGGGCACCACGTGCTTGCCGATGTCAGGGCTTTTCAAGAGTTGCGATAGCAGCGCGACAAAGCTCATGGTGGTCGATTCTTCGCGTTCGCGCGAACCTTCGAGGACGCGTGCGAAGGTGGTTAATGGCGGCGCGGGCAACCTTGACGCTGTGCGTATGCGCGCCGGCATCGCGCCGCCGAGCGTTTTTCGTCTAGCTCGTAAGTATTTGATTTCATGTGAATTATCTGCGGGCTTATAAAAGTGCAGTGCGGCGACGTCGGCATCCGAAATCGGCAGCGCGAAGCGGTCACGAAACGCCAACAACGCGTCGGTCTCCAACTTTTTGGCTTGATGCGCGGTCATCTTGCCTTCACCCCATTGGCCCATGCCGTAGCCTTTTTTGGTCTGAGCGAGGATCACCGTGGGGCGTCCTCGGCTTCGCGTGGCGGCGTGATACGCGGCATAAATTTTTAGCGGATCGTGGCCGCCGCGCCGCAGCCGGTCAATGTCGGCATCGGAGAGATCGGCGACCAG
Organism: Betaproteobacteria bacterium; assembly: GCA_031381325.1. GTDB lineage: Bacteria > Pseudomonadota > Gammaproteobacteria > Burkholderiales > SG8-41 > UBA5216. Next base: position 1,870 of record JANMXV010000807.1, read on the forward strand.
CGCCTGAAGTTCCGGGTACTTGTTGAAGAAATGCTCACGGTTAAAGCGCCCGTCGGTAGCGGCGTATTTTTGCAGTTCGCCATCCACCGTTTCGTGCAAGCGCTGCAACAACACGCCTTCCTTGTCGCGCGCGAACAGCGTGTCCCAGTCCGAGCTCCACAACAGCTTGATCACGTTCCAGCCCGCGCCGGTGAACAGGCCTTCGAGCTCCTGGATGATCGAGCCGTTGCCGCGCACCGGGCCGTCGAGGCGTTGCAGATTGCAGTTGATGACGAAAATCAGATTGTCGAGACGTTCGCGCGCAGCGAGCGAAAGCCCCGCGAGCGACTCCGGCTCGTCCATCTCGCCATCGCCGACGAAGGCCCATACCTTGCGGTCGGACACCGGGAGTATGCCTCTGTCTTCCAGGTAGCGCATGAAGCGCGCCTGATAGATGGCATTGATCGGCCCCAGACCCATGGACGCATTCGGAAACTGCCAGAAATCCGGCATCAGCCACGGATGCGGATAGGAAGACAGGCCACCACCGCGCGTCTCCTGACGGTATTTCATGAGTTGATCTTCGCTCAGACGGCCTTCCAGAAACGCGCGCGCGTAAATGCCGGTGGAACAATGCGGCTGAAAATAAATCAGGTCGCCATCCTGCCCAGCGCGAAAAAAGTGATTGAGGCCGACTTCAAACAAGTCTGCTGCCGACGCATAGGTCGCGATGTGGCCGCCGAGCTCCGGATGTTCGCGGTTGGCGCGCACCACCATCGCCAGAGCATTCCAGCGCACCAGTGCCGTGATGCGTTCTTCGAGCGCGAGGTCGCCGGGGTAGGGCGGCTGCTCCGCCAGCGGAATGGTGTTGGTGTAAGCCGTGGTCGCGTTGAACTTGAGGCCGCGGCAACTGCGCCGCGCGGTGTCGAACAACCGCTGCAAAATAAACTCCGCGCGCGTTTCGCCCTCAACGGCGATCAGCGATTGCAGCGATTCCACCCATTCGCGGGTTTCCTGGGGATCGGGGTCGGTGTTGTAGCTCATGTGAGGCTCTTTCAGATGTTCATCTGGTATTCGTGTGGGGCAAAACCAATATTGCCGTGGTGGCGATGTTAGGTGTTTTCAGCGAGTATGAGCTTGCGATTTTCACTAGAGAATCATGGAAATATGCAATAATATTGCTGGGTATTTAAAAAACAACACATAAAATTGCCAGGAACAAGCACCATGCACTCCCGAGACGGGTTGTCACCGCCGCTGCGCGCGGTGTTTCGTCACACTGCGCGCAGGGTGGCTGCATGGGTCGTCTTGCTGACGAGCGGACTGGTTGCCACTGCCGTGCCGGCAGCAGAACGCCCGCTCGTTATGGGACCTAACGCCGGTGTGTCGGCAGGCCATCCGCTGACTACTGCGGCGGCGTTCGAGATTCTCGTGCGCGGCGGCAATGCGTTCGACGCCGGCGTCGCGGCGCTTTTGGTCGGCGGTGTCGTCGAGCAGGATCTTTACAGTTTGGGCGGCGAAGCGCTGGTCCTTGTGTATCCGCGCAGCAGCGGCAAAGTGGTGTCGGTAGTCGGTCAGGGTTGGGCGCCGCAGGGTGCGACGATCGACTGGTACACCTCGCGCGGCAAGAATCTGAACGGCAAGGGGCTCGATCCGGCGGTGGTTCCGGGTGCGCTGCACGCGGCACTCACCGTGCTCGAACAATGGGGCACGATGAGCTTCGAGCAGGTGTCGGCGCGCGCAATAGAGTACGCCGAGCGTGGCTTTCCGATGCGGCCGCGCACGGCGCTCGCCATCAGGAATCAACTAAAGTTCATCGGGCAGTGGCCGGAAAACCGCGCCTACTGGTTGAAGCCGGATGGCTCGATGTACTTGCCCGGTGAAACCATCAAGTTTCCGCCGCTCGCAACCACACTCACGCGCATGGTCGAAGCAGAACGCGCGAACACACGTCAAGGCCGCACCGCGGGCATCATTGCCGCGCGCGACCGGTTTTATAAAGGCGACATCGCGCGCGAAATGGTCGCGTTTCTCCAACAGCATCAAGCGCCGTTCGAGTTAAGCGACTTTGCGGAGTTCTTCGCCAAAGTCGAAGCGCCGAGCATGACGACCTACCGCGGATACGAAGTGTACAAGCATGCGTTCGGCAGCCAGGGGCCTGTAATGCTGCAGGCGCTCAACGTCCTGGAGAACTTCGACTTGAAGGCGATGAAGCTGAACAGCGCCGACTACCTGCACACTGTGGTCGAAGCGTTGAAGCTCGCCTACGCGGACCGCGATACCTACTATGCCGACCCTGAGTTTGTTAAGGTACCCGCAGAAGGTTTGTTATCGAAAGCTTATGCAAAAGAGCGCGCGAAGCTGATCGATCCCAGGCGTGCCAATCGTACTTTCGTCGCGGGCAACCCGTTGCCGTTCGACTCCACTGTCAAGGAATGGAAATACTGGGTTGCGAATCTCCGCGAGGAGCGCAAGCCCGACCAACCGCTACCCGACGCAGAGCCGGTGTCCGGCGCGATCAAGGACACCACGCATATCGCGATCATCGATCGCGACGGCAATATATTCGACAGCACGCCGAGCGGCGGCTGGATACCCGGCGCGGTGATACTCGGCAAGACCGGCATCGGTATGAGCATACGCGGCGAGCAGTTCTGGCTCGACAAAACGCGTGCCGCCCAGTTGCGTCCACGCTCGCGACCGCGCTACACGCTGACGCCGAGCATCGTATTGCGCAACGGCCAGGCGTTCATGGCGCTGGGTTCGCCGGGCGGCGACAACCAGGACCAGACCATACTGCAGGCGTTTTTGAACGTCGTGGAATTCTGGCCTGACTGGTATCCGAACCTGCACCAGGCATTCGAGTGGCCGCGCGTTCAGACCTTGCACTTCCATGGTTCGTTCTGGCCGCATAACGCGGGATTAAACGTTCTGAACGTGGAGTCTACGCTTCCCGACACTGTCGTTAACGCGCTGAAGTCGCGCGGCCACGATATCAAAAAAATCGGGCCTTACGGCATCGCAAGCTGCGCGACCGCGGTCATGATTGATCCGGCCAGCGGCAGCCGCATCGCCGGCGCGGAGCGGCGCCGCGATTGCTATGCGATGGCTTACTAAGCTGTGACTGCGCCGGCCAGCCTGCGTCCGCCGCGCCCGTGGTAAATCAGCAACCAGGCGATACCGCCATTGGGTGTTTCGACAAATGAATAAAAAAACGCAGAAGATTGCTGACACAAATACGAGCCGCGCAACCGACGAAACCGACTGGCGCATCCTCGCTGCGCTCCAGGACGACGCGCGCCTGACCAACGCCGATCTCGCCGAACGCGTGTTTCTGTCGCCGTCGCCGTGCCTGCGCCGCGTGCGAGATCTGGAACAGGCGGGGCTGATACGCCGCTATGTGACCTTGCTCGACCCGCTCAAGCTGGGCTTGACGGTGAGCGTGTTCATACAGGTTAGCCTCGAAAGGCAAATGCGCGGCGCGCTGGATACGTTTGAAAACTCGGTGCTCGCGCGTGGAGAGGTGATGGAGTGTTACTTGATGACCGGCGACGCGGACTATCTGCTGCGCGTGGTGGTGTCCGACATGCAATCGCTGGAACGGTTTATCGTGGATTTCCTGGCCAAGATTCCGAGTGTGTCCAATATTCGCTCGAGTTTTGCGCTAAAACAAGTCAAATATAAGACGGCCCTGCCATTGCCTGTAAAATCGCCCAATCCGCGGCGCTACCATGCAAAATAGCGGCAATATTTAGCTTCGGCGAGGCGCATATCGGCATTGCGGGCGATTAAGTGAGCGGCATCGCTTGCCAACTTCAGAAGTTTGGCATAATGTCATGAATCTTTGGACGATTTAGCGTGCGTTTGTGCAAATTGTGTGAATCTCTAACACCTGACGACGCTATCGGATGGGCAAAATCGGGCGCAGCCTGCTTTTTCAGAACTTAAATTTGGACGTGAGGGTAAATATGAACAACATCAGTAACAACGCGCGTGAAGACCTGCTGGCGCTAACCACCAACAAACCGCACTGGTCGCGTCGCGACTTTATGGCGGGTTCCCTAGCGTCTGGCTTTGCGCTGGCTGTGCAACCGGTATGTGCGCAAACCATTATTCATACCGAGAGTCTCAATCTCACCGCGCGCACGGTGCAGGTGCCCACGGAAAACGGCATTATCCCGGCCTACTATGCCATGCCGTCGTTGTTTAGAACGCCGGCGTCTCCGTCCTCGATGCCTATTGTGGTCGTGGTGCAGGAGATTTTCGGCGTACACGAGCACATCAAGGACGTGTGCCGCCGCTTCGCCCGGTTGGGTTATCTCGCGATCGCGCCTGATCTTTTTTATCGTCAGGGCGATGTGACGAAACTCAAAGACAACAAGGAAATTTTCGACCAAGTCGTCAGCAAAGTATCCGACTGGCAGGTCATGCGCGATATAGACGCGACCGTGCGCTGGGCTGAAATAAACGGCGGCAGCCGCTACAAACTCGGCATCACCGGCTTTTGCTGGGGCGGGCGTATTACCTGGATGTACACGGCGCACAACGATTACGTGAAAGCCGGCGTGGCTTGGTATGGCCGTCTGACCGGCGACAAAAATGCCATGACGCCGCGGCATCCGATTGATATCGTGGACAACATTCGCGCCCCGGTGCTGGGGTTGTATGGCGGCGACGATACGGGCATACCGGTGAGCTCGGTCGAGCAAATGAACGCGGCGCTGCGCAAAAAACTCATGAGCGAGCCGTCGCTGATTCATGTGTATCCGGATACGCCGCACGCCTTCCATGCGGATTACCGCGCGAGTTACCGCGAAAAAGAGGCGTGGGACGGATGGGACCGCTGTATTGCGTGGTTCAAGAGGAACGGCGTCAAGGCGTAATACGGGCGGCTGCTCTGCGGGACGACGGTCCGCTGACCATTGAAACGCCCGCTACTGCATGCAGTAGCGGGCGTTTTTCATCTATCGGGAGAACGCTATGGGCTTTTTGTGTGACCTGTCGAAATCCTACGCGCCGTTGTTGGGGCGCATCCTGCTGGCGTTTATTTTTTTGCAGTCGGGCTTTGAAAAAATGCTCAGCTATGGCAAGACCATCAACTTGATGGCCGCGCGTGGAATACCCGAACCGCAGATACTGCTGCCGGCGGCTATCGCGGCGCTGTTCATAGGCGGCATCATGGTACTGGTGGGCTGGAAAGCGCGCTGGGGCGCGCTGGCGTTGATTGTATTCATGATCCCGGCGACGCTTTATTTTCACGGCTATTGGACCTATCCACAGCCGCTGCAACTCAATCAGTTCCATCACTTCTTGAAAAACCTCGCCATCATCGGCGCGCTGTTCATGATATTGGGCATGGGCAGCGGCGCGCTCAGTGTGGATGGCGACGAGGACTGTTGACTATAGACTATAGCCGGGAGACCGATCAGCCGGCGGGAACGGTAAGCAGCGCTCCCATGACGCAATCTGCTTTTCCACTCGCGCGCCGCATGCGCGGGATCGAACCCTTTCATGTGATGGCGTTGCTCGCGCGCGCGCAAGCACTGGAAGCGCAGGGGCGCGACATCGTGCATATGGAAATCGGCGAGCCCGACTTTCCCACGCCACGACCGATATGCGAGGCCGGAATCAAAGCATTGCAACACGGTGAACTCTTTTACACGCCGGCATTGGGTATGCCGGCGTTGCGAGAGGCGATTGCGGGTTTCTACCAAACGCGCTACGGTGCTGCGCTTGCGCCCTCGCGCGTGGTGGTCACCGCCGGTTCGTCCGGCGCGCTATTGCTGGCGATAGCCGCGCTGGTCAATCCGGGTGATCAGGTGTTGATGGCCGATCCCGGCTACCCGGCCAACCGGCATTTTGTGCGCATGATGGAGGGCGAGGCAGTGGGGATTCCCGTGGGCCCTGACAGCCATTATCAACTGACGCCGGAATTGATCGAACGCCATTGGAGCAAGCGCACCGTGGCGGCATTGGTCGCCACGCCATCCAACCCCGCCGGCACGTTGATTTCGCAGCCGCAATTGCAAGCCATGGCGGCGTTCACGCAAGCACGCGGCGGCGCGTTGATTGTCGATGAAATCTACCACGGCCTGGTGTATGAAGGCGTGACCCACACCGCGGTGGACGCGGGTGAAAATGTTTTTGTGATCAACAGCTTTTCCAAGTATTTTAATATGACCGGCTGGCGTCTCGGCTGGATGGTGGCGCCCGAGCGTTACATTCGCGAACTCGACAAACTCTCGCAGAATATTTATCTGTCGGCGCCCACGCCCGCGCAATTAGCGGCGCTGGCGGCGTTTCAACCCGACACTCTGGCGATTTGCGAAGCACGGCGCGAAGCATTTCGCGCGCGGCGCGATTATCTGGCGCCCGCGCTGCGTGAACTGGGCTTCGAAATACCCCGCACGCCGCCCGGCGCGTTTTATGTGTATGCGGATTGTTCACGCTTGACCAGCGACAGCCACGCCTTCGCGCTGGAGTTGCTGGAAAGCGCCGGGGTGGCGATCACGCCGGGCATCGATTTTGGCGTCCATCGTGCGCGCGAGCACGTGCGCTTTGCCTATACGCGGCCGCTGGCGCGCTTGCGCGAGGGCGTGCGGCGCATCGGGGAATATCTATCCGCTAAGGATACGGCGCGGGTGTAACCACCTGGCTGCGCGTGCGCGATTACGTCACTGCCACCGAGCCGATGGACGTCTACGTCAAGGGCAAAAAAGACCCGGTGAATCTTTACGAAGTGCTGGGCATACCGTCGCTCAACAAACAAGTGCCACGTCAGGAAATCCGCAAAAGCCCGCGCGTCGAAACCAATATCCCTTTTAAATTTCAAATGCTTGATGGAAAGTCTGTGGCGCCGGAAAAGTATGGCGGCACCATCCTCGACATCAGTTACAACGGCGTGCTGGCGGCGCTGGATATCGATGTTCCGGGGCAAACCGACATCAAACTGGATCTCAATCTATCGATGGCCGGCACCGCCGCCACCGATGTGTACGCGCGCGTGCTGCGCATGATCGAGCGCGACGGCCGCCGTCTTGCAAGCATTGAATTCACTTCGGTCAGCGTGCAAAGCAACGTCAATATCAGGCACTTTGTGCAGTTGCTGATACAGGGCGGCGGGACGAAGTAGCGTGCGTAGCTTGAAAATACTACTGCGCGGGCGCAGAAATCGGGAACGACGGCGGCGAGCGACCCTGCTGCGAAAAAGACTTTTTTCGAATTCAGACGCGGCGCGCGTTTAGCGCGCGTCGAGCGGGCTGACTACTCCGCGGCCTCCTTTATTGAGCACATGGGTGTAAATCATCGTGGTCTTAACATCCGAATGGCCGAGTAGCTCCTGCACGGTACGAATGTCGTAGCCGCTATCGAGCAGATGCGTGGCAAAGCTGTGGCGCAGCGTGTGCGGCGTGGCGAGCTTGGTAATTCCGCTGTCGCGTACGGCCTGCCGCATATGCCGCTGCAAAGCCTGTGGATCAGCGTGATGCCGGCCTTCCTTACCGCTTCGCGGATCAATGCTGCGCCGCTGCGACGGAAAAATATACTGCCAGGCCCAATCACGATCAGCACTGGGATATTTGCGCGCCAGCGCGTACGGCAAGTACACACGACCAAAACCGGCATCGAGATCACGCGCGTGCAGAGCGCGCACACGTACGAGATGCTCGCGCAAGGGCAATGACAACGACTCTGGCAGCATGGTGACCCGGTCCTTGAAGCCCTTGCCATCGCGGACCATCACCTCATTACGCGCGAAGTCGATGTCTTTCACGCGCAGGCGCGCAGTTTCGAGAATACGCATGCCCGTGCCGTAGGCCAGCCGCAAGATCAAGCCCGACGTGCCATCCAGATGGGACAACACCGCCTGCACTTCCTCACGCGTTAACACCACCGGCAATCGTTGAGGCCGTTTCGCCTTGACCACGTTGTCGAGCCACGGTAATTCGAGTTTCAAAACTTCGCGATACAAGAACAGAATCGCGGAGAGCGCCTGATTCTGCGTTGAAGCGGAAACCTTGCGCTCAACTGCCAGATGCGTCAAAAAGGACTCGACCTCGGGTGCCCCCATCTCGCGCGGGTGCCGCAACCCTTGAAAACGTATGAAAAACCGCACCCAATAGACATACGCGTCTTCGGTGCGTATGCTGTAATGCAGCCGACGCACTTGATGGCGGAGCTGATCCAGCAATCGAGGCGTGGCGGAAACTGGGGGTGTTTGCATTTCCGGTTTCGGACGTACTAAATTTGACTAACGGTTTGATTAAATTAAATGTTTTTTCATAGAACTGATATTATATACAGTCTTTTGGTGTCTTGTAAAGCGTCGCCAATAATGGCGACTTTAAGTTGGACCTCTAATCGAAAGGGACAGGCCATGAATGGATCGATCCTGTTGGGCGTCGTGCTTCTGCTAGTAACTCTGACGGGAACCGCACTCGGTCAAGCGCCAGCCGCGCCGACCGAAGGCGCCGCCGCGAAACTGGCAGGCGACTGGAAAGGAGAATGTGATCGCTGTGCCGCTCAGGGATTCACCCTTGTGCTCTCCCAAGATCTAACGGGTACGATCCAAGCCCAG
>JANMXV010000813.1:0-8431 GCA_031381325.1 Betaproteobacteria bacterium
ACGGCCAGCATGGCGAATGCAACCATTGCAGCCAGGCTCGCAAGACCGGGGGCGTAACGAGACAGCGATATGACGGACGTGTTCATCAGGAATCCTTCCTTCAGTTGGCAATTGCGCGGGATCAGGCGGGTAGCGTAACCAATACAGTGGAGCATTCAAAGGGATTGGCTCGCATTTTTAGCAGGCTACACCGGCTGGCGCCATGTCGCTGGTCATGCTGCCGTTTTCGATAATGACAAAAAAGCAGCATTGGATGCGAAGAATGAGAACGTATGTCCGGCATCATGCAGTTTCTTATCCAGAGAGTTGCCGGCGGCAGGAAGCGACCAGTCTCCCTGCGTTCCACCCGCGCTATAGGCCGTGAGTGCAATATTGAAGACCTTCTTCCGGGTCAGCTCGGTAAAAAAGTAAACGCCGGATTTAAGATCGCCATACCCCCACCAGTCAGCCGGGGATCGATTGTGTGAAACGTGACTGGTGTGAGCAGACAAGATCGCTCGTGTGGCGCTATGTTTTGCCATCACCAGCATTAAGTTTCTGCCTTGCGCGTGATCGCGCTCGTTCCAGCTCAGAATATCGTCCGACCCGTTGTAGTTGTAAAACCCCAGCCATCCAAGAATCGTTGAAGCCGAGATCGCCAGTTCAAAAGCCTCATCAAAACCCGGTACTTTTTTCTGCTTTTTTTCCATGCCCGATTGTCTTGCGGTATTGAGTAGTGTGGTCAAGTGGGCACGGCATTTTTCGTAATCGCCTTCGGGAAGGAATTTCCCATCGTGTTGCAATTGTCCCAAAATAATTTCGATCTCGGGCCACGACGAGGACTGAGCCGCAGGGCAAAAGGTTTCAATGCTTTTGATCAGTAGAGGATCAATACCCGCACGCAGGCCCAAGGCCCGAATCCTCGCGTAGTGTTCCCAGGGTCGATCCCAAACATCCATGCCGCGGAATACAATCGGATCACTGGGGTGAGTGAGATTGAAATCACACACCCAGTCCCACAATACGATGAAGGCCGGTATCGCGGCACTACGGATGAGTGATTGCAAGCGATGCTCCTGTGTCTGTCACGCGGTCAGCAGCCGGCGCCGGCTTCATAGTGCGTGAGCGCACTTTAACTGATTCCTCGATACTGCTTCTACCTTTAGTGTTGTGACACGCTTAAAATACAGATCTGGAGGCGAGAATTGAGATAGACGAAATCCCATCCAGGCTAAATTCACGAATTCGCTAAACACGAGGAAATCTGCAGGTCAGTGCGATACTGTGAGTGACGCAGTTAAAAACCTGAGGAGCGTGCTGGAGATGTCGAAGGAATTGCCGAAAGCCGGAGATTATTATGTGAGTTCACCTTACAAGGACGCTTTTGATATTGAGTATCCACAAGAAAATCTGCAAGGTGAAATGTATAAGCACCGTTGTAAATCCTGTAAAAAACTCACTACCGAAATCAATGGACGATTGGAAAACCATGCGGATGATTGTGCCTATCGATTGCAACAGATGAGCCGGGAAGTGTAATCGATGGGAAAAACCAGAAAGGCGGATTTCATGACAGATCGGTGTTTCACCATCGCACAGCTATTCCTCGCTGTAGTTGCGTTGAATGGAACATTCGCGCGCGGGGCGGATATTTTTCCGAGCAAACCGCTTCGCATCATCGTCCCCGCCGCGCCCGGAGGGACCACCGACATCGCAAGCCGGCTCCTCGCCGACAAGATGGCAACCGAGTTAGGCCAGAATATCGTTGTGGAGAACCGGGCGGGCGCTGGCGGCATCATCGGCGTGCAGGCGTTACTCGCCGCGGCGCCCGCCGGCTACACTCTGATGATGGGCAACATCGGCCCCAATGCGATTAAATAACTTTTTTCAGGAGAGGAGCGCAACATGCCCTATGTCCAGTCTGACGGTGCGCGGTTGTACTACGAAGAAGCCGGCACGGGAACACCGATCGTATTCGCCCACGAGTTCTCCGGCGATTTGTGGAGCTGGGAGAAACAGATTCAGCATTTCAGCCGTCGCTATCGCTGCATCGCATTCAACGCCCGCGGCTATCCCCCCTCGGACGTGCCTAAGGCGCTGTCGCACTATTCACACAAGCATGCCGTCGATGACATCGCCGTCGTAATGCGTCATCTACGGGTGAACAAAGCGCACATCATCGGTTGTTCGATGGGCTCGCGAACGACCCTGGATTTCGGCCTCACTTATCCGCGCATGGCGTTGTCGCTCACCATGATCGGCATCGGCAGCGGCGGAGATCCGCGTGACAAGGCCGCTTTTCTGCGGCAGACCGAGGCGAGGGCGCGCCTGTACGAGCAGGGCGGCCTGGCTGTCGTGTTGAAGGGCCTGCGCGTCGCGGCGAATCGCATGCAGTTGAAGCGCAAGAATCCGCGTGCATTCGAGGACTTCTGCCGGCGCTTCATGCAGCACTCGGCACAGGGCTGCGCCAACATCACGCGCCGGGTGCAAGGGCGCCGGGTCTCGCTCTTCAGCATGGAGAAGCCGTTGCGGGCGTTGAAGGCGCCTGCCCATGTGATTGTTGGCGATGAAGATCCCGGCGCGATTAATTCGGGACTTTTCATGAAACAAGTCAGCCCGGCAGTACGGCTTTCTGTTGTGCCCGCAACCGGCCATCTGGTGAATCTTGAGGAACCGGACCTGATGCACCGGCTGACCGAAGATTTTTTTGCGCTTATCGAATCGAGACAGTGGCGGCCGCGCGGCAACGCTAAAGGTTAGTGCCATGGAACAGGAGAACCCCATGAGCAAAGCCCTCGCAGGTCTACGTGTCATCGACATGACGCACAATCAGGCGGGGCCCGCCTGCGCACAGATGCTGGGATTTCTGGGCGCCGACGTGATCAAGCTCGAGGAGCCGAAAGGCGGCGACATCGCGCGCGCGCAGAACAACGACGAGCTGTTTTTCCTCGCGTTCAATGCCAACAAGCGCAGCCTCACACTGAACCTCAAAGCTGACGAAGCCAAGGCGCATTTCAGGAAGATCATCGCGCAGTCCGATGTGCTGATCGAGAACTTCGGGCCCGGCGCGCTGGACCGGCTGGGCCTGGGCTGGAAAGACCTGCAGAAGATCAACCCGCGCCTGATCTTCGCCACCATCAAGGGCTTCGGCACCTATGGCCCCCACGCGCACATGAAGAGCTTCGAGCCGATCGCGCAGGCGATGGGCGGCGCCATGTGCGTCAGCGGCTTCGCGGACGGGCCGCCGACCTATAACTGGCCTTCGATCGGCGACAGCGGCACCGGCATGCATATGGCCATCGCCATACTCGCCGCGATCAACCAGCGCCATGCCACCGGTCGCGGCCAGCACGTCGAAGTCTCGATGCAGGAGTCCGTACTCAACTTGATCCGCGTCAGCCTGCGCGAGCACCAGCGCACCGGCGTGCCCGTGCGCACAGGCAATCAACTGGGCAAGACGGTGCCGGGCACGGCCTACCCCTGCGCGCCCGGCGGCGCCAACGACTGGGTCTATATCTTTGCCCCGCCGCAGATGTGGCCTGCGGTATGCAAGGTGCTGGGGCGGCCCGAACTGGAGCAGGACGCGCTCTTCAAAACAGCGAACGACCGTTGGGCAAACCGCGCCGCGCTGGACGCCATCGTCACCGAGTGGACATCCACCCGCACCAAGTACGAGGTGATGAAGCTGATGGGCGATGCCGGTGTGCCGGCGGGCGCCTGCCAGGACACCAGCGAGGTTCTCGCCGACCCGCACCTGAAGGCGCGCGACATGATCCTCGAGCTCGATTATCCGCCGCGTGGCAAATTCAAGACGGTGGGCTGCCCGCTGAAGCTCTCGGATTCGCCCGTCAGCATCACGCGTCCACCCATGCTCGGCGAGCATACTGAGAGCGTGCTGGGCGAACTTTGCGGCGTACAGCCCGCTGATGTGAAGCGCCTGAAGCAGGACGGCATCGTCTAACAGCGCTGTCGCCGTCTATCGGTGCTGACTGGCGCGGGAAGCATCGGCATCTACGGCGCGGTGTCGCTTGCGGTGCTGCTTAAATTGAGCGCGGAACGTTTTCCCGCAGCCAGGTAAAATTCTGTAAATTATTGTTATTATTGTATTTTTTAATCTCTCCGAGTTCAATTCCCCGCTCCTTCGAGCGCGCACTATTGTCGTTGTCTTTGGGTTTGATATCCTGCAGCTTGCTGCGGGGTTATTCATTTCTTTGCCGAATGCCGTGGCATTCACGTCTATACCCACATCAAAAGGTAATTTATGAATATCTCGTTCCGCTCTGCGGTAGTTGCGATCATGTTGATAAGCGCGTCAGCACTCGCCCAGAGTCCCGCAATAAGCTACCCCACACGCCCGATACGCTTCGTCGTGGGCTTCGCCGCGGGCGGGCCGACCGACGTGATCGCGCGCATCACCGGGCAAGACATGGGCGCCGCACTCGGACAAACGGTGGTGGTCGAAAACCGCGCCGGCGCCAACGCGCAAATCGCCACCGAGTTGGTGGCGCGAGCAACGCCGGATGGACACACACTGTTGTTCTCGTCGCTGTCGCTGCTGGTGAACGCGATATTGCTCGAAGGCAAAGCCCGTTACGATCCGTTCAAGGACTTTGCGCCCGTCAGCAATGCGGTGGTGCTGCCGATGGTGGTGGTGACCAGCCCTGCGAGCAAGCTCAACTCGTTGAAAGAATTGCTGGCGACAGCCAAGGCCAAGCCGGGCGTCATCACCTATGGCACTCCGGGGCACGGCGGCTCCGCGCATCTGGCGGGTGCGCTGCTGGAGAATTTGAGCGGAACGAAGATGACCGGTATCCCGTTTCGCGGCAACGCGCCGGCGCTCACCGATGTGATGTCGGGGCAGGTGACGTTCATGTTTTATCCGATCATCGGCATCGCCGACCATGTTGCGAGCAAGCGCCTGAAAGTGCTTGCGGTGGGCGCCTCCAAGCGTCACTCTGATTTTGCCGATGTGCCGACGATGGGCGAAGCCGGTTTTCCGGGCTTTGAAGAAACTGCACCGTGGGTGGGTCTGCTCGCACCAGCGGGCACGCCGGCGGCCATTGTTGATCGTTTGAGTGTAGAGATGCGCAAGTCGCTCGCTAAGCCCGAAACCATCACGCGCCTGAAAGCGCTGGGCGCGGTGACAGTGGGCGATACGCCGGGCGAGTATTTAAAATTTCTGAAAAAAGATCACGAACGCTGGGCGCGGGTGATCAAGGCTTCGGGGGTGAAGGCGGAATGAGTTACTGGCGGCATTGTGTGGCAGCCGGCGTGCGCGGGTACTATCCGTTCGAGAATTGCTGGCCTATGAAGCGTCGTCTGGATATTGTGTTGCGGCGAACCGCGTAAAGCTTTGGGGAATTCATCGTGTCGATAGTGCTAAGAGACGCGCTGGCGCGCCTTACCGTGCCGGAGTTGAAGGATTTAGCGGGCCATCTGCGGGGTGTCGATACGGTTGGACGCAAGGACCAATTGCTGGATCGTATCCTCGCGGCCATGCTCGGCCCGGAATTGAACGCTATCTGGGCGCGCCTGGATCAGACGCAGCAGGCTGCGGTCGCTGAGGCCGCGCATCACCCACTGGGCGAGTATTCGAGCCAGCGGTTTGTCGCCAAGTATCAACGTGAGCCGTCGTTTCGTGCGGGCGACGCCGAATCACGCGGCTATTCGAACGGTAAAAGGACCGCGCTGGGCCTGTTCATTCACTATGGCGAAGACCGTCGCTATGCCATCCCGTCCGATCTGGCGACTCGGCTGAAAGCCGTTGTGCCGCCCCCCGCTGCAGTGACCCTGAAAAGTTCGCAGACACTGGAGAACACGGAAGGGGTAACGATGCGCCTGACCGAGCGCGAAGCCGCGCAGGAGGTGGTCGTGATGTTGCGCACGATAGAGCAAGTGCGTATTCAGGTTAGCGAGAAAACCGCGCTGCCCAGCACCGCTGCGCTGCGTGTGCTGACCGAAAAGCTGGCAGGTGGTGATTTCTACCCGTGGGGCGAGAAGAAAAACAAATGGGATCAGGAAGTCGGCCCGCTCAAAGCCTTTGCCTGGCCGATGCTGTTGCAGGCTGGCGGGCTGGCGATGCGTGCCGGCGGCCGCCTCGCGCTGAGTCCGGCGGGGGTCAAGGCATTGCGTGCGCCGCCGGCTGAAGTACTGCGCGGGCTTTGGCGCAAGTGGCTGAAAACCACCCTGCTGGATGAATTCAGCCGCATTGACGACATTAAGGGGCAGAACAGCAACGGGCGTGTGATGAGCGCCGTTGCGCCGCGCCGGGCGGAGATTGAAGAGGCGTTGTGCGAGTGTCCGGTGGGCTGCTGGATTAGCATCGACGCGTTCTCGCGCTTCATGCAGGCGACTGACCGGGAATTCGAGGTGGCGCACGATCCGTGGAAACTCTATTTATGCGAACGTCAGTATGGGAGTTTGGGGTATGACGGTTCAGGCGGCTGGAACATCTTGCAGGAGCGCTACATACTGGCGCTATTGTTCGAATACGCAGCAACGCTCGGCATGGTGGATGTCGCCTACGTAGACCCGGCGGGCGCTCGCGATGATTATAGTGGTATGTGGGGCAGTGACGACCTCGCCTTTTTAAGCCGCTACGATGGCTTGTACGAATTCCGTCTGACACCGTTGGGGGCTTACATACTGGGCCTCGAAGACACCTACCAGCCCGCCGCCATCCCCAGCGATTTGGTGTTGTCGGTGTTACCCAGCCTGCTGGTGAATGTGATGCGCGGCAGCATCGGCGCCGAAGAGGCGTTACTGCTCGACAACTGGGCCGAGCCGGTGCAGGCGGGCAGTTGGCGGCTGGATCGGCAAAGAGCCTTGGCAGCCATCGAGAAAGGTTACGACATCGCCGAATTGCGGAGTTTTCTGGAAAGCCGCGACGACATGCCGCTGCCCGAGACAGTCGATTCCTTTATCCGGCAGAGCGAACGTAACGGCAAAGCGCTCAAGACGCTCGGCAGCGCCGTGTTGATTGAGTGCCGCGATAACGAAACGACCGAGACCATTGCCGGACACAAGGAGACCGCGTCCCTGTGTTTACGCGCAGGGACTAAAACCCTGGTAGTACGCACTGAGCACCTGAACAAGTTTCGCGAACGGGTGCGTGTGCTCGGCTTCGGGATGGCGTCCTGACTCACTCGTCAATTCTGCCGCGCACCCACGCCAGCACATGGGTCAGACGCGGCGGCAGCAAATCTTCCGCTTCATCGCAGGTCACCCAGCGCCATTCATCGTGCGCGGGTTTGCCGAGTTTTTTTGATACGGGCAGGGTGATTTCTTCGCAGCGCGTTTCGGCGACGTAATAGCGCCCGACCTTATTGCCGGCGTAGGGTACGGTTTCTTTGTAGTCTTCGCCGAATGCGAATTCGAGATCGGTGATATCGGTTGTTGCGGTGGTCTCGCGTTTGGCCGCTTCAAGCGAATCTTCGTGAACGTTGATGATGCCGGTGGGGAAATCCCAGGCCTTATCAGTGCGCAATACCAGCAGCCTCCAGTTTCCCCACGCAAAGCGCACCGGTACGACGCCGCACGATAATTCCTTGTTTTCAATTGGTTTTATTTCTGTATCCACAATCACTTCCGCGTTATGCCGTTAGATCGCTAAGGCCCTATGTCCATAACCACGCCGCGCCGCGCACGCCGCTGGAGTCCCCATGCGCGTTGCGCACGAGGCGTGTACGAACACTGTCGGAGAATACCCACTTCTCCCACAGCCTGGGGATATTTTCGTAGAGCCGCTCGGTGTTGGACAGACCGCCACCCAACACGATCACTTCGGGATCAAGCACGTTGATCACAGTGGCGAGTGCGCGTGCGAGCCGGCCTTCGTAGCGCACCAGCGCTTGATTCGCGGCGACTTCGTTTGTGCTGCGCGCAACGATTGCTTTCGCGCTGGCCGCTATGCCCTGTTGTTGCAAATAATCCCGCGCCAGAGCGGGCCCCGAAACAAAGGTTTCGATGCAGCCGCGTTTGCCGCAATAACACGGCGCGCCGGGGTGCTCGTCATCTTCCGCCCACGGCAGCGGATTGTGGCCCCATTCACCGGCGATGGCATTGGGGCCATCGATCAAGCGCCCATTGATCACAATGCCGCCGCCCACGCCGGTGCCGATGATCACGCCGAATACCGAAGCTGCGCCCGCTGCTGCACCGTCGGTCGCTTCGGAAAGCACAAAGCAGTTGGCGTCATTGGCGACCCGCACTTCGCGGGCCAGCGTGCGCTGCAAATCGATCTTGAACGGCTGCTGATTGAGACAGGTGGAGTTGGAATTGCGCATCAGGCCTGTTGAAGGTGACAGTGCGCCGGGTGTGCCGATGCCGATAGTGCCGGTTGTTCCCAGTTCACGTTCAGCGTCGCTGACGAGTTTTACAATCAAGGCCAGCGTCGCTGCGTAATCGTCCGATGGCGTCGGTTCGCGCCGGCGCAGAAGCTCGGCGCCGGCGG
>JANMXV010000834.1:0-4733 GCA_031381325.1 Betaproteobacteria bacterium
CCACCCACCTTTGAATCCGCGCTCGCCGAACTGGAAGAAATAGTTTCGAATATGGAGGCCGGGCAGTTGCCGCTGGAAAAATCTCTCGCGGCGTATCAGCGCGGGGCGGAGTTGTTGAAATTTTGCCAAAGCGCGTTGCAGGACGCTCAACAGCAGGTCAAGATACTCGAAGACGGTGTGCTGAAAAATTTTGGTGCAAGCGGGCAGCAATAGGGTGACGAATTCAACTGCCTTTCAGGTTTGGGCCGCAGCCGGGCAGAGCCGTATAGAAGCCGTGCTGCAACAGTTGCTGCCCGCGCCGGAGATTGCGCCGCAACGCCTGCATCAGGCCATGCGCTATGCGGTGCTGGGCGGCGGCAAGCGCGTGCGGCCCTTGCTCGCGTTCGCTGCGGGAGAGCTGTCGGGCGCTGACCCGCAACGCGTGGCTATGGCCGGCGCTGCCGTCGAAATAATCCATGCCTACTCGCTGGTACACGACGATTTGCCGTGCATGGACGACGACGTGTTGCGCCGAGGCAAGCCCACCTGTCATGTTGAATACGACGAACCGACTGCGCTATTGGTGGGCGATGCGCTGCAAAGTCTTGCGTTTCAAGTGATCACGGGGCACAGGCTTTGCGATGACGCCACGATACAACTCGAGATGACGAAGTTGCTTGCGGTCGCCTCGGGTTCGCGCGGCATGGCAGGCGGACAGGCGATTGATCTTGAATCGGTGGGTAAGGAACTCAGTGTGCCTGAACTGGAGTTCATGCACGTCCACAAGACCGGGGCGATTATCCGCGCCGCCGCGATACTGGGACTCCAGTGCGGTGCGCCGCTGAGCGCGCAGGCGCACGCGCATGTGGATCACTTTGCCAAGTTGATAGGGCTGGCGTTTCAGGTGGTCGATGATGTGCTCGATGCCGACGCCACCACGGCGGCTCTGGGAAAGACCGCGGGCAAAGATGCGCAGCAGGGCAAGCCCACCTACGTCAGCGCCATGGGAGTGGCGCGTGCCAAGGCATTTGCCGAAGAGCTGCGGGGCAACGCCATGAAAGCACTCGAAAGTTTTGGAGAAAGCGCATTGCGTCTGCGGCAATTGGCCGACTTTATCGTGCTGCGAAAGTTCTGATGTCCCAGATGTCCCAGAATTACGACTTGCTGAAATCCATCGACTCGCCGCACGCCTTGCGTGAGTTGGAGCGCAGCCAGTTGCACCGCCTCGCCGGCGAGTTGCGCCAGTTCCTGATCGATTCGGTGAGCCAGACCGGCGGCCATTTGTCGTCGAATCTCGGCACCGTCGAGCTGACCATCGCATTACACTATGTGTTCAACACGCCGCACGACCGGCTGGTGTGGGACGTGGGCCATCAAACCTATGGCCACAAGATACTCACCGGCCGGCGCGAACGCATGAACACGCTGCGCATGTGGCACGGGCTCTCGGGATTTCCGCAGCGCAGCGAATCGGAATACGACACCTTTGGCACGGCGCATTCGAGTACATCGATCAGCGCGGCGCTGGGCATGGCGGTGGCCGCCAAGCTCGCGGGTGTGCCGCGCCAGTCGGTGGCCATCATCGGTGACGGGGCGATGACGGCGGGCATGGCGTTCGAGGCGCTGAATAACGCGGGCGACATGGATGCCGATCTGCTGGTGATCCTGAACGACAACGATATGTCGATTTCGCCGCCGGTGGGAGCGCTCAACAAGTATTTGGCCAAACTCATGTCGGGCCGTTTTTATGCCCGGGCCAAAGGCTTGGGCAAACAACTGCTGGGGGATATCGCGCGCCGCGCCGAAGAGCACGTCAAGGGCATGGTGACGCCGAGCACGATGTTCGAGGAATTCGGCTTTAACTATATCGGCCCGATAGACGGACACGATCTTGACGCGCTGCTGCCGACGCTGCACAACATCAAACAGTTAAAAGGCCCGCAGTTCCTGCATGTAGTGACGCGCAAGGGCCAGGGCTACAAGCTGGCTGAAGCCGATCCGGTGCTGTATCACGGCGTTTCCAAATTTGATTCCGCGAATGGCATCGTCGGCGGCAAAGCGGGCGGCAAACCGCAATACATGCACGTGTTCGGCGAATGGCTGTGTGCAATGGCCGCGCACGACAAGCGGCTGGTGGGCATTACGCCTGCGATGCGCGAAGGCTCGGGCATGGTGCAGTTCGCGGCGCAATTTCCGGATCGTTACTTTGATGCCGGTATCGCGGAACAGCACGCGGTGACGTTCGCGGCGGGCCTTGCGTGTGACGGCGCAAAGCCGGTGCTGGCGATTTACTCCACGTTTTTGCAGCGCGGCTTTGATCAATTGATACACGATGTGCAGATACAAAATCTGCCGGTGATGTTTGCGCTCGATCGCGCGGGGTTGGTGGGTGCGGATGGCGCCACGCATCACGGCAGTTTTGATTTGTCGTATCTACGCTGCCTGCCCAATATGACGGTGATGGCCCCATCGGACGAAAACGAGTGCTGGCAAATGCTGACTACGGCGTTCAGTATGAATACGCCGGCGGCGGTACGGTATCCGCGTGGTGTCGGGCCGGGGGCAAAAATAGATCGCAATTTCAATACATTACCGGTGGGTAAGGGTGAACTGCGCCGGCAAGGTGCGAAGATCGCGATACTGGCTTTCGGCGCGATGCTGGCGCCGGCGCTGGCGGCTGCAGAGGAACTGAACGCGAGTGTCGCCAATATGCGTTTTGTGAAGCCGCTGGACGTTGAACTGGTGCTCTCACTCGCCGATACGCATGAACTGCTGGTGACGGTGGAAGAAAACGTGGTGATGGGCGGCGCGGGCAGCGCGGTGCTTGAGCTGTTGCAGCATAACCGGCGCAATACATCCGTATTGCAATTGGGATTGCCGGATCGTTTCATCGAGCAGGGTGATCCTGCGCTTCAACTGGCCGAGTGTGGGCTGGACAAGGCTGGGTTGTTGCGGTCGATACGGGCGCGCATGGCGCCGTAGAACGTCCGCGACTATTGAGAACTACAAGACACTGTGACAATTGAAGCAACGATACTGCTTTCCCTCACCCTCGGTCCCTCTGCTCCGCGGCAAGTGTTCCCTTGTCTCGGAGGGAGAGGGATGAAAAAGCCCTTCTCCCCCCGGGAGAAGGGTTGGGATGAGGGAAGCGCTGTTACCCAGGCACGCAATACTTAATAATTCCCGGAAACCCACATGCCGAACAAACGCAAGATGGTGGACGATGACGATATCGAGGGCTACGCCAAAATTGATCGTTATCATCCTGTAACAGTGAATCGTGTGGCGGAGAAATACCGCGACATTCTCACAGATCTGGGCGAGAACCCTAACCGTGAAGGTTTGCTGAAAACGCCGGAACGCGTAGCCAAGGCCTTGCATTTTCTGACGCACGGCTACGATCTTGATCCGGCGGAGATTCTGCGCTCGGCGATGTTTTCCGAGGATTATTCGCAGATGGTCATCGTCAAGGACATCGAGATTTATTCCCTATGCGAGCACCACCTGCTGCCGTTTTTCGGCACAGCGCATATCGCCTATATTCCCGATGGGCGCATCGTCGGCCTGTCGAAAATTCCGCGCGTGGTGGACGCCTTCGCGCGGCGCCTGCAGGTGCAGGAGCGGTTGACCATGGAAGTGCGCAACTGCATCCAGGATACGTTGCGGCCGCTCGGCGTGGCGGTGGTGATCGAGGCCAAGCACCTGTGCATGGTGATGCGCGGCATCCAGAAGCAGAATTCGACCACCACAACCTCGGCATTTACCGGCGAATTCAATGTCGATAAAACGCGCTCTGAATTTTTGCGCTTGATCCAGTGACCGGCGATACCCGTAAGACCAGCGAATTCCTGGTCGAGCAAATTCTGCCCGGTGTGCGCCGTGGCGATCTGGTGATTCTGGTTGACGACGAGCGCCGCGAGAACGAAGGCGATTTGTTTGTCGCCGCAGAAAAAGCCACGCCCGATGCCATCAATTTCATGGCGACCCACGGCCGCGGGCTGATCTCGCTGGCGCTGACCGAGGAACGGCTGCGGCAGTTGGGCCTGGCCCTGCTTACCGATGACACGGGTAACCAGACCAAGTTCGGCACGGCCTTCGCCACGCCCATCGACGCGCGCGTCGGCGTGGGCTCTGGCATGTCGGCGCAGGATCGCGCGCGCACCATTGCGGTAGCGATTGCCGACAACGCCCAGCCCACTGATCTGATACGTCCGGGCCGCCTGCAAACATTGCGCGCGGTGGATGGTGGAGTGCTCGCACGGCGCGGCCACACCGAAGCCGCCGTTGAGCTCGCGCGGCTGGCAGGGCTGAAGCCCGCCGGCGTGATCTGCGAGATTATGAATGAAGATGGCACCATGGCGCATCTGCCCGAACTGGAGGCGTTCGCGGCGCGGCACGGCATTCCGATTCTGCGCATCAACGATTTAGTGACGTACCGCGAGAACGAACGCGTGATACGGCGCCGCGCCACCACAGTCATGCCCACACGCAAGGCCGGCGATTTCGAGCTCATGGTCTACAGCGACAATCTGGAGGCGACACTCTACGTGGCGCTGGTCAAGGGCAAGGTCGATGGCGAAACGCCGGCGCTGGTGCGACTGCATTCGCAGTGCCTGACCGGCGACGTGTTCGGCAGTGAGCGCTGCGATTGCGGCGAGCAACTCGAAGCGGCGATGAGTCGCATTGAGCAGGAAGGCTCAGGCGTGATTGTCTACATGTTCGACGAAGGGCGCGGCATAGGATTGCTCAACAAG
>JANMXV010000875.1:0-12738 GCA_031381325.1 Betaproteobacteria bacterium
GCGCGTTGAGCGAATTCATTTATTTCCAGTTCTGAGCCATGTCCGCACGCCAGTTTACGCTGTGGCTTTTCGTGCTGGTGGCGTTGGCGCTGGCGGCGGTGGCGGCGTTTAACCGCGTGGTTGATCCGTTCTGGTATTACCGCGATATCGAAATCAGCGGCCTCAACGCGGTGAAGCCGCGTTTTGCGCGCTTCGAGCGTCATGTAAAGCCGGCGTTGCTGGCGCGCGAGCGGCCCGATGCCATTGTGCTGGGCAATTCTTTCGCGGAGATCGGCTTCGATGCGCTGGACAAGTCGCTGACCGACGATGGCCGGCTGCGGGGCTATAACTTCGCGTTCGCGGGCGCGGGTTGGGACCTTGAGCAATGTGCGCTTGACTATGCCTTGAAGCATTCACGCATCCAGCGCGCGGTGCTGGGTATCAGTCCCGGCGCGCTGCCCAGGGCCGATTGCAGCCAGGTATGGCAGGGCATGAGCGCGAGCAGCGCGGAATTGCTGCTGTCGACGAACGCGCTGGACAACGCGATACGCACCGTGGCCGAGCAGCGCCGCGCGCGTCCCAGTCATACGCGCGAGGGACGCTACCTGTATACGCGCGATGTACCCGGCGCGGCGCTGCGTTTCCGTGAATATTTTCTGCGCGATAGCAAGACGCAGACGCAGTGCGCGCCGCAGCGGCTGGGTGCGCCGGCGCCGATATCTTCCGCGCCCATTCAACCAGCAGCCAATCTCGATCTCGCGGGCCTGCGCTCTGCGATACGCGCGGCGCGTGCCCACGGTGCTGAACTTACGTTTGTGATCTACCCTCGGCATGCGTTGTCGCTGGAGCTGGAATTCGCTTGCGGCGACCCACGCGCACGCTGGAGCACTATCGCAGCGATAGCGCAAGCAGTAGCCGAAGCAGCCCCCGATGGCAGCGCCTCGCTGTGGGTGTTCGACGGCTACGATGCGCTACGTGGCGAACGCGTGGTGGGGCGCGAGCCGCAGTATTGGCAGGATCCGGAGCATTTCAACTTTGAACTTGGCGCGCGCATGCTGGCCGATATTTACCCAAGTGAGTACAGCAGTGAGTACGCAGGTGAGTACGGGCGCGAGCCAGGCTTCGGCGCGCGTGTAACACAGGGCAATATTGATGCGGTATACACGCAACTGTTGGCGCAGCGCGAAAGTTTCCTGGCGGCAAATGGCTGGTTTTACGGCGACTTGCGCACCCTGGCCGCACCCGCGCCCGCTGTTCGATAAAATACGCGACTGTAAGTAAATACGTAATGAACCCGATGGAGCAAGCGATGGACGACAAGATGAGAAAGCGGATCTACATGTTCTATGCTGCCGGCGTGGTGAATCTGCTGATTGGCGCCTATGTTTTGTTCTTTGGGCGCAGCTTTCTGCCCGAGGACAAGATACTGATGCTGATACTGTTTTTTCTGGGATTCGCCGCAGTGGATTTCTGGATGCCGCAAATGATGAAAAAGAAATGGGCGGCGGATCAGGCCAAGCTGGAAGCACAGCGAAAATCACTGGGTGCGCAGCCGCAGCCGCCGAAATCCTGAAGCCCGCGTGTCCAGCGAATTCAGCCTGATCGACAGGTATTTCACTCATCGCACGCAACACACCCTGCTGGGAGTGGGCGACGATGCTGCGCTGATCCTGCCACGGCGCGGCCACGTGCTTGCCATATCAGCGGATATGCTGGTGGAAGGCAGGCATTTTTTTAAAGGCGCCGATCCTGAAGCGCTCGGTCACAAAACGCTGGCGGTGAATCTTTCCGATATGGCTGCCATGGGTGCAACGCCGCGCTGGGCTACGCTGGCGTTGGCGCTGCCCAAAGCGGATGCGCGCTGGCTGGCGGCGTTTTCGCGGGGATTCATGCGGCTGGCGCGCGCGCACAATGTCGATCTCATCGGCGGCGACACCACGCGCGGGCCGCTGAATTTGTGCGTGCAGATCATGGGTGAAGTAGCCGCCGGAAAAGCGCTGCGGCGTGATGGCGCGCGTGCGGGCGACGAGGTGTGGGTGTCGGGCACGCTGGGCGATGCGGCGCTGGCGGTGGCTGCGCGGCAAAAAAAAATAACCATCACAAAGCAGCAACTGTTCGCAGCATACCGCCGCCTCGACAAGCCCACGCCGCGCGTTGCATTGGGCATAGCACTACGCGGTATCGCGCACAGCGCGATTGATATTTCCGACGGATTGCTTGCTGATTTGGGCCACATCTGCGGGCGTTCGGGCGTGTGCGCGAGAATTGATGTGGATGCGCTGCCGGTGTCGCGTGTACTGCAGCGCATGCGGTGTACGCGCACTGGCGAACGCTTGTTGCTGGCCGGTGGTGACGACTACGAATTGTGTTTCACCGCGCCACCCTCGCGGCACGCGGCGGTGCTGCGTGCGGGCACGCGCGCGGGCGTGGCGGTGACGCGCGTAGGCGAAATTTTCAAACGCCGGCCTGCGCATCAGGACGAGCCGGTGCGGGTGATCAATGCGCTGGGGGTTTGGGTCAAGCTTGATGGCGTAAAAGGCTTCGACCATTTTGGCTAACGCGTCGTTGCCCATCAACATACGCTTTGTCTACGCGCAACCGGCGTACTGCATTGCGTTTGCGGGCGGCGTCGGGCTCGCACCGTTTGCGCCGGGAACCTTCGGCACACTGCTGGCGTTTCCGGTGTTTTCCTTACTCGCGGCGTATAGCGATATTATTACGCAACTACTTGTTTTTATTGTATTTTTTGGAACAGGTGTATGGGCATGCCACATCACCGGTCGCACGCTGGGTGTCGCCGACCACGGCGGCATGGTATGGGACGAAACCGCGGCGTTTCTGCTGGTGCTAATCTTCACGCCGGCAGAGTTGGCGTGGCAGATCGCGGCGTTCGCACTGTTCCGGTTTTTTGATATCGTGAAGCCGCAGCCTATACGCCACTTTGACCGCACACTGAAAAACGGCTTTGGCGTGATGTTTGATGATTTACTCGCGGCGGGCTACACACTGTTCGTGCTGGCGCTGGCGAAAACTTTAATCGATTGAATATCATGACCGACGAAAAACTCTACCAACTTGCCGAACGCGTGGGCGCAGCGCTCAAAGCCAAAGGCATGATGATGGCCACGGCGGAATCATGCACCGGCGGCTGGATCGCCCAAGCCGTCACCGCAGTGCCCGGCAGCTCTGAATGGTTCGAGCGCGGCTTTGTGACCTATACCTATATTTCCAAACGTGAAATGCTCGGCGTCAAATCCGAAACGCTGGATGCGCATGGCGCGGTATCCGAACAAACCGTGCGCGAAATGACCGCCGGCGCACTCGCACGCAGCCACGCGCAAGTGGCAGTGTCGGTGAGCGGCACCGCAGGCCCGTCCGGTGGTACGCTGCAAAAACCGGTGGGTACGGTGTGCTTTGGCTGGGGCGCGACCGGCGGCATGGTGCAAACCGCGGTCGAGCACTTCGACGGAGATCGTGAAGCGGTGCGGCGGCAGTCGGTGGCGTATGCGCTGGAGCGGGTGTTGGCGGTGGTGGATAAATAGTTGCAGGCATTAGCGCTTGCGCACGATATTCACCCATGTGCTGACCCGCTTTTACTTGCCGGCCGGCGCCGCGCTGATGGACGCGTTGAAGTTAGCCGACTGCATCTTGTACGAGGACGGGATATACGCAAGCTCCAGGCGTATTTCCTTCAGCTTTTTCGCCTTCAAGGCCGCTGCGGGGAAATCCACTTCCAGAGCCTGGGTTGCGTCCTGGCCCGGATCGAGCCGGTCGGCGCCGTTATTGAACGAGGACGGGAACTTGAGCGCCGGCTCGGTGCGCGCTTCCTCGATTTTGATGATTTGCCCCTGCTCATCAATGTAGATGATTTTGCCGCCGAGCATGCGCACGGTCTGGTCCGTGGAGCTGTTCGTCAGCTTGAGTTTTCCGGTGAGCTTTGCCGGGGAATCCACGCGGCCGCTGCCTTGTTCGACACGTTCGGTGACTTTCATTTCTGTGACTTCGCCGGTTACGATGCCGGCCTTTACCTGCACCTGATTCGGCGTTACTGCATAAATCTTGTCTTCGATCACCGCTGCCGGTACCGATGGTTTTTGCGCGCAGCCGAAACTCGCTGCTGCCGCCGTTGCTGCCACTATTACAGGGAATACTTTACGCATTACTTGCTCCTGAAAATCAATTAGCCAAAATTTACCCGACACCAGTGTTCCCATCTCGTGCAGGCTGGTCTGTGCAGTAACCTACAGTAAGCGTATCACATCGCCCTGTTCATGGGGTGTGATGCGGGCTTGAACAGCGCCAAAGGTAACGGAGCGCGCTTTTGGCTTATCGTGCGAATGAAGGTGAAGGGGTGCAAGTCAATAAGTATCTGTTTTAAAAGGGTTCTTTTATTAGTGCTTGCGGGCGCTGTTGATAGCTATATTTTTATACAGTAGTCCGAAAATCTGTGCCATAATTACCGCTGTTGAATAAAAAACGTGGGGAAACTCAAATGGCCAAAGATACGAAAGAAATGATTAAGGAAGCGACCATGGACGATAACAAAAGCAAAGCACTGGCGGCGGCGCTGTCACAGATTGAAAAGCAGTTCGGCAAGGGTTCCATCATGCGCTTGGGGGAATCCGATATTGCAAAAGACATACAGGTCGTGTCGACGGGTTCACTGGGGCTGGATATCGCGCTCGGCGTCGGCGGCTTGCCGCGCGGGCGCGTGGTTGAGATTTACGGGCCGGAGTCCTCGGGCAAAACCACGCTCACGTTGTCGGTAATTGCGCAGATGCAAAAGCTGGGCGGCACGGCGGCGTTCATTGATGCCGAGCACGCACTGGATCCGCAATACGCGGCCAAGCTCGGCGTCAAGGTTGAGGATTTGCTGATCTCCCAGCCCGACAACGGCGAACAGGCGCTGGAAATTGCCGACATGCTGGTGCGCTCCGGCTCGGTAGACGTGGTGGTGATCGACTCGGTAGCCGCGCTGGTGCCGCGTGCCGAAATCGAGGGCGAGATGGGCGAGCCGCAAATGGGCTTGCAGGCGCGTCTGATGTCGCAGGCGTTGCGCAAGTTGACCGCCAACATCAAGCGTTCCAACACCACGGTGATCTTCATCAACCAGATACGCATGAAAATTGGCGTCATGTTCGGCAACCCGGAAACTACCAGCGGCGGCAACGCGCTCAAGTTCTACGCCTCGGTGCGCATCGACATTCGCCGCATCGGCGCCATCAAAAAGGGTGAAGAAGTCATCGGTTCCGAAACCCGCGCCAAGGTGGTCAAGAACAAGGTAGCACCGCCGTTTCGCCAGGCCGAATTCGACATTCTTTACGGCGAAGGCATTTCGCGCGAGGGCGAGATCATCGAACTCGGCGTTGAGCACAAGTTCATCGAAAAATCCGGCGCCTGGTACAGCTACGGCAAGGATCGCATTGGTCAGGGCAAGGACAACACGCGCGAATACCTGAGAGAGCACCCCGCGATGGCGCAGGAAATCGAAGCCAAGGTGCGCGCGCAGTTGGGCGTGAATAGCAGCGGGGGCGGCAGTGCGCCAGCAGCAGCCGTCGTCGAAGACGAAGAAGAGTAGTCCGCAGTCGCTGACGCGGGAGGGCGCGACGCAGCCGTCACTGCGGGGCCGCGCCTTGCGCCTGCTCGGCCGGCGCGAATTTTCGCGGCAGGAACTTGACAAGCGGCTGCGTAGTTTCACGGATGACCCAGCCGACTTGGAGACGCTACTCGATGATCTAAGCGAGCGCGGCTGGCTGTCCGATGCGCGCTACGCCGACGCCGTGGTGCGCAAGCGCACGGGCCAGTATGCGCGGCGCTCGATTGCGCAGGAACTTAAACGTGCTGGCGTCAACGAAGAAGTAACCGCTGCCGCACTCGCCCAGAATTTGGAGAGCGATCCCGGCGAGGAATTTGCCGCTGCGCTCGCCCTGTGCCGGCGAAAATTCCGGCACGCTCCAGTTGATCAGAAAGAAAAAGCCCGGCAAATTCGGTTTTTGCAATCACGCGGATATGGATTTGGTTTGGCGCTTCGGGTGATTCAGCAATTGGCGTTGTCGGGCGAATCAGAACAGCGCTGAGCGTCTATGAGGCGCAGGTACCGAAGTGGTACCCTTATGGTATAATATCTGTAACTTATTGATATTATTGAATTTATTATGGCTGGATTGTTAATTAAGGATTTCCCGCCTGCGCTCCACCGCAAGCTAAGGGAGCAAGCCCTACGGCATCATCGCAGCATGACCAAAGAGGCCGTTGTTCTGCTTGAGCAATCTCTTTCCGTTACCGCAACACGCGAGCCGCCGTCACCGTTGAAGGGGGGCTTTGGCTTGACCGATGCCTTCATAGAGCAGGCGCGCCGCGAAGGGCGCGAATGATCGTTGTGGATGTCAACGTTGTCGCGTATTTTTTCATTGAAGGTGAAAAAACCGGACTGGCGCACGAACTTCATCGCTGTGATTCCGATTGGGTGCTGCCGCCACTGTGGCGTCACGAGTTTTTGAACGTTTTGGCTACGTTTGCGCGCGCGGGTGGTGCCAGCATCGCAGATGTACAGGCGCTTTATCTGCAAAGCGTTGATAGGCTGGGCAACGCGGAACGTGATGTGGATATGGCTGACGCATTGGGTCTTGCAACGCGCTTGAGCGTCAGCGCGTACGATGCACAGTATGCATCGCTAGCGCAGCAGTTAGGCGCAACCTGCGTTTCCGAGGATCAGCGCCTGCGGCGTGCTTTTCCAGATATCGTTTGCGGTATGCAAAGTTTTATTGAAAGTAGAACTCGTGGCCGCTAATCACTAACAGAGCGCACAAACCGAACGCGATTGACCTATAGTTCGATTCACTTTTGAAATCTCTCCCCGGATCACCCTCTATGAAGTCTGCTGAAATTCGCCGCCAGTTTCTGAAATATTTCGAGTCCCAGGGCCACGCCATCGTCGCCTCTGCTCCGCTGGTGCCGGGCAATGATCCGACGCTGCTGTTCACCAACTCCGGCATGGTGCAGTTCAAGGACGTGTTCCTCGGCCAGGACAAACGCAACTACGTGCGCGCGACCACCTCGCAGCGCTGTGTGCGCGCAGGCGGCAAGAACAATGATCTTGAAAACGTCGGCTATACCGCGCGCCATCACACGTTTTTCGAGATGCTCGGCAACTTCAGTTTCGGCGATTATTTCAAGCAGGATGCGATCCACTTTGCGTGGGAACTGCTCACCGGCATTTACAAGCTGCCCAAGGACAAACTGTGGGTCACGGTTTATCAGACCGACGACGAAGCCTACGACATCTGGAATAAGCAAATCGGCGTGCCGGACGAGCGCATTGTGCGCATCGGCGACAAGCCCGGCGGCGGATCGGATAATTTCTGGCAGATGGCCGATACCGGCCCCTGCGGACCGTGCAGCGAGATTTTTTATGATCACGGCGCCGAAGTTGCCGGTGGTCCGCCGGGATCGCCGGATGCCGATGGAGATCGCTACATCGAAATCTGGAATCTGGTGTTCATGCAATTTGATAAACAAAAAAGCGGCGACGATTACGTTTTGCATCCGCTGCCCAAGCCGTCGGTGGACACCGGCATGGGACTCGAGCGCATCGCCGCCGTGCTGCAGCACGTGCATTCCAACTACGAGATCGATCTGTTTCAGACCTTGATCGCAGCCGCCGCGCGCGAGACCCACACCAAAGACCTCACCCATAATTCGCTCAAGGTTATCGCCGATCATATCCGTGCGACATCGTTCCTGATTGTCGATGGCGTGATTCCCGGTAGTGAAGGGCGTGGCTACGTGCTTCGGCGCATCATTCGCCGCGCGATCCGCCACGGCTACCAGTTGGGTCAGAAAAAACCCTTCCTTCACAATATCGTGGCCGATCTGGTCAAGGCGATGGGCGAGGCCTATCCCGAACTGGCGGCAGTGCAGGAACGCGTCGCCGCCGTGCTCAAACAAGAGGAAGAACGTTTCGCCGAAACCCTCGAAAACGGCATGAAGGTGCTGGAGGGTGCGTTGACGCGCGAAGACAAGATGCTCGACGGTGACACCGTGTTTCAGCTCTACGACACGTTTGGTTTTCCGGTCGATCTCACAGCCGACATCGCACGCGAGCGCAATGTGCGCGTGGATTACGCCGGCTATGAAGCGGCCATGCAACGCCAGCGCGAAACCGCGCGCGCGGCATCGAAATTTCAGATGGGCAGCGCGGTAGAATATTCCGG
Organism: Betaproteobacteria bacterium; assembly: GCA_031381325.1. Lineage (GTDB taxonomy): Bacteria > Pseudomonadota > Gammaproteobacteria > Burkholderiales > SG8-41 > UBA5216. The sequence continues at coordinate 8,193 of JANMXV010000875.1, forward strand.
CGCGAAGACGGTGTTCAAGGGCTACGACAGGCTCGCTGTTAGTGATGCGCAAGTGGTGGCGATTTACCGCGAAGGCACGTCCGTGCAGTCGATAGCCGGCGGCGAGGCGGGCATCGTGGTGCTGAATCACACGCCGTTTTACGCCGAGTCGGGCGGACAGGCGGGTGATGCCGGTGAACTCGATGCGGCAAAAGGTACGTTCGAAGTTACCGACACCCTGAAAATCCAGCCCGACGTGTTTGGCCATCACGGCAAGCTGGCTGCGGGTGCGCTGGCCGTGGGCGATCGCGTGGCCGCGAAAGTCGATACTGCACGCCGTGCGCGCACCATGCGCAATCACTCGGCAACGCACCTGATGCACAAGGCGCTGCGTGAAGTGCTCGGCTCGCATGTGCAGCAGAAAGGTTCGCTGGTTGATGCCGGCAAAACACGCTTCGATTTTTCGCACAACGAGCCGATGAGCGACGAACAGATACGCACGGTCGAGGTGAAGGTCAACGCCGAAGTGCTGGCGAACGTGGCAACCTCGGCGCGTGTGATGAAGTTCGATGATGCGGTGAAAGCCGGTGCGATGGCGCTGTTCGGCGAGAAATACGGCGATGAAGTGCGCATGCTCGACATCGGTTCTTCGCGCGAGTTGTGCGGCGGCACACACGTTGCGCGTACCGGGGACATCGGCTTTTTCAAGGTGGTCGGCGAGACCGGTATTGCCGCCGGCGTGCGGCGTATCGAAGCCGTGACTGCCGAAGGCGCGCTGGCGTGGGTGCAACAGCAGGAAGACACACTCGCCGCCGCCGCCTCAGCGTTGAAATCCGGTCCGCACGAAGTGGCGCAGAAGATCACACAGATGCTCGATAACGTGCGAAATCTCGAAAAAGAACTCGCGCGCTTAAAATCGAAACTTGCTTCATCCCAAGGCGACGACCTCGCCGATCAGTCGGTGGATGTCAAAGGCGTGAAAGTCATCGCAGCCACCATGGACGGCGCCGATAGCAAAGGGCTACGCGAGTCTCTGGACAAACTCAAACACAAACTCAAATCAGCAGTGATCGTACTTGCAGCAGTCGAAGGCGGTAAAGTGATGCTGATCGCTGGCGTGACCGCTAATCTCACCGGCAAACTTAAAGCCGGTGAACTGGTAAATCACGTCGCGCAGCAAGTCGGCGGCAAAGGCGGTGGCCGGCCCGACATGGCGCAGGCCGGTGGCACTGACCCCACGAATTTGGCGCAAGCGCTGGCCTCGGTGAACGCGTGGGTCGAAAGCAAAATATAGTAATAAAACAAATACTTATGTTATTTTATTGGATGGAAGCCAGATGCTTAGGCCGACGGCGCCGCAAGGTTGGCGCACTTCATTCAACGCATTCAACACGATACGGGAGATCAAGATCATGACGCTAGGGAACGTAAGGGCAGTTAGTTTGGCCGTCGCACTGATAGGCTGCGTGCCGTTTTCGCAGCCGTCGGCGCAGATGTATCGATGTGGCAGCGCGTATCAGGACCGTCCGTGCGATGGCGCGCAAGCCGGCAAGCAGGTGACCCCAGGTGGAAAGGCGGGCAATGCCCCTGCGACTTCGCCAACGGCGGCGGCGCATCCGGAATGCACCCAGCGTGGGGCCGATTCGCAAAAGGTAGTCTGGTCTCGTGAAAACGGCGAAACCGAAGAAAAGATGTCGGCAGCGGAATCCAGTCCGGCAAGAAAAAAGCTGATTGCGGATGTCTACAGAGTCAGAGGTAGCGCGCCGCAAGTGCGCACGCGTATCGAGGCTGAATGCCAGACTGAGATGGCAGAGAAGGCGAAAGCGCTTGTTTTGTATGAGTCCATGGTGCGAGCGGGTGTGGCGCCGGCCCAAAAGACGGCGCCTGCGGCGTCCAGTGCCGCGGAAAGGGAAGCCGAGGCGGCGCAGCGCGCTCAGAACGTCGCGCAAAGTGAGGCGGTCGAAAAGAAATCAAAGTGCGACCGGCTCCTGGCTTCGCGGGAATCAATTCTTGGGCAGCAGCGCGCAGGCGGCAGTTCGAGTCAGGTGGATAATCTCAATCGTCAGCGCGCCACTGTAGATCGGGACATTCAGGATAATGGATGTTCAAGAATGAAATAACAGTCGACTGCGTAAAATGTGATTGGCTATGGCGTACTACGTGCCCGCGCGCAGACGCTTACATTTTTCTCTGAGTCATGTCTCAACACCCGCTTCCCGCACTATCGCTGCTCGAAACCCGCGTGCTCGGCGTGCTGGTCGAAAAGCAACACACCGTACCCGACACCTATCCGCTGTCGCTGAATTCGCTGGTTGCGGGTTGCAATCAAAAAACCAGCCGTGATCCGGTGTTGAGCGCGACGGACGACGAAGTGCAGGCCGCCATTGATCATCTCAAAATGTTGTCGCTGGTTATGGAAGGCAGCGGCAACCGGGTGACGCGTTACGAGCACAACGCGGGACGCGTGCTGCAATTGCCGTCACAGTCGGTGGCGATACTGGCGACGCTCATGCTGCGGGGTCCGTTGACGCCGGGCGAATTGCGCATCAATTGCGAGCGGCTGCACAAATTCAGCGATATTTCATCGGTGGAAGTTTTTCTGAACGAGTTGAAGGAGCGCCCTGCGGCGGCCTTGGTGATCGAGCTGCCGCGCAGGCCGGGATCGCGCGAAAACCGCTGGGCGCATTTGCTGTCCGGCGCGCCTGCCGTCGAAGCTATCGCGTCCGCGCCGGCACCGGCAACGATAGGGGATGACGTTACCGTCGGCGAACTCGCTGCATTGAAAGCCAACGTCGCGCGGCTGGCGGATGAAGTCGAAGCACTCAAGGCCACGCTGGCAAAGGTTTGTGCGGAGCTGGGCATTTCCGGCGTGGGGTAAGAATCCAATGGTGATTGGGCGCTATGGGGTGCGATTGACCTCCAGCTCATCTCTGGCTACAGTTCGAAGAACAACATGCGTTCCGACAGGAGAAGCCGATGCCTCTGATACGCCGCGTTGCGTATGTGCTTGCCACCGTCATGCTGCTGCCGGCGGCTGCGCGCGCAGCCGATAAGGCGGCCGATTCTGCTGCGGGTTATCCGAACAAGCCGATCCGGCTGATCGTTCCCGCGCCCACGGGCAGCGGCCCGGACGCCAATGCGCGCGTGCTCACGGCGGGACTGAGCCGTGTGCTGGGGCAACAGATTCTCGTCGATAACAGGCCCGGCGCCAGCGGCATCATCGGCACACAACTGGCGGCCAAGGCAACGCCCGACGGCTACACGCTGTTATTGGGGCTGGCGTCCGTTTTTGGCAGCCTGCCGAATCTGTATGAAAAACTGCCATTCGATTTAGACCGGGATTTCATGCCGATCAGCATGATCGAAATGATACCGTGCGGTCTCGTGGTGAATCCATCGGTGCCGGCAAAAACCGTGGCGGAACTCATCGCCTTGGTCAAGTCAAAGCCGGGACAACTGACCTTCGGCTCCGCGGGAAATGGCAGTTTTCACCATCTCTCGGCAGAGCTGTTCAAGTCGTTGACGGGTACCGATATGCGGCATATTCCCTATGGCAGCGGCGGTCCCTATGCCGATCTGGTTGGCGGGCAGTTGCCGCTCATGTTCGACACCTTGTCGCCTTTTCTGGCTAACGTCAAAGCGGGCAAACTGCGCGCATTGGCGCTAAGCGGTAAACAGCGGCGCCCGCAAGTTCCGGACGTGCCGACTTTCATTGAAGCGGGTGTGCCTGCGTTCGACTCAGTTGCATGGTACGGTCCGGTAGCGCCAGCCGGCACGCCGCGACCCGTGATCGCACGCCTGAGCGCGGCGATTGTCGATACGCTGAAATTAACCGAGGTAACGGACAAATTAACTAACGTCAGCGCGGGCTACGTGATTGGCAATACGCCTGAAGAATTCGCCGCCATTATCCAGAGCGAGCGCGCGAAGTGGGGCAAGGTGATCAAGCAGGCCGGCGTGAAGCTGGCGTTGTAACGGCTGCCGCTGTTGTAGTCGTCGGGTGCGCATCGCGCACAATTCACTATCATCTGTGCAAGAACAGTGTCCTGTCGCTAATGAATACTCCCATTCGCATTCTTGTTTAACATTCCCGCCTTCTGTTCTTGCCCTGTACCGTTCTGTAACCACTTGCGCGTGGGGCTTCGTGCAGCGCCTTGCGGTTCTTTTTGTACTGCAAGTAGTGCGAGCCGCATGCGCCTTTGATTGCCATTTCGTTGCCACAATTGATCACGACTTTGCCATAGGCTCGCCCTGCTTGAGTCAGCAATTCACGTTGTAATTCCACAGTGCGCTGTGCGGCGCGATAAAAAAGCGAGGGCGTGATGAAACTACGAATGGTGCCTGTGCAAATTTTCACACGGCGCAAACGCGCCGGATGGTGCAATGTACTGTTGCGGAGTGCTCGCCATGTCTAGTGATTCACATTCACGCCTTCGATACTGGGTCGTTCTCGCTGTGGCCGTAGTTTTTGCTATCGCTTACGGCGGTATAAAACTCTCTGGAAGAGTTGTCGAGCAATATCCGGCACCGTTCATCAAGGGTTTCGAGCGTGTAGACATGCTGGGAG
>JANMXV010000015.1:0-3413 GCA_031381325.1 Betaproteobacteria bacterium
AACGAGCGCTCAGGCACGGTAATCGCAATGGCGCTAACCAGCCATGAGCAGCGTGCCGGATTTCCGCTGACACATGAACTCCAATCCACCAAGTTACCAAAGCGCTCATGGGTAAAGATCAGCCAAATTCGCACACTTTCCGTGGAACGCATAGGCGCGAGAATGGGCCGCGCAACGCCGGAAGAACTTGCACAAGTCGTTGACGGGCTTAACGAGATTGTTGGTAGTTGAGCACGCGTAGCGCGCACTCAACGCATCTAAAGAACAAGTTGCAGGCGCAATACCCAACGGGCATTACGCTGCGTGAATTGCGTTCGGTGCAATGCGCTCACTTCTTCGAGGCCGAGGGTAACTTGCGCTTGCGCGGTTGCAAGCGGCGGTTCACCGCCTCGAGGTTAAACGCCTCGGGATCAAAATCTTCCCCGACCCATTCCAGCAATTCTTCGCGTCCCGGGTGCTTGGGATCATTAATCGCCTCCAGAATATTCATATAGCCGTGAAACCCACCACAATCCTCAGGCGGACATGCGCGTGCCCCGCCGGTGCAGCGGGGATAAAACCCGCCCTGATCGGGAACACCTACCTTTTCCACCTCAATGTCGTGCAACCACTCGTCACCCATATCGTAGACATAGCGGAAACTGATACATTGGCCGGAGAGCATGTTATTGAGCGTGGTCCGATCCGCCGCTCGAGCGGGCGACGCACGCGGGAAACCAAACTGTTCCGATTCCGGACTGATTTCGGTGTCTCCGACGTAAAACGCCCACAAGTGATCGTCTTCCCAACCCATGGCCCTTTGTATGGCGTTGTGAAGCTCACTGAACATCATGTCGCCGTGTACCTCAAGCCGCCGCCAGATGGCAGGCTCAATGTAGGGCAACGTGACCTTCAGATGGTAAATACGTGCTAGCGCGGGCATGTCACGCCTCGTCCGGATCAGGATTTTCCGTAACCGTCGCCGCACGCAACTGAGCCACCACATCCGCCGGCGCTTGTGCAGAAACCTTAGGCGTAGCCGTAACCACATCCGCATTCTGCGCCCGATGCCGCAGCGCGTGATCCATCAAGGTCAACGCCATCATCGCCTCGCAAATCGGCGTGGCACGTATGCCCACGCAGGGGTCATGACGACCGTGGGTTTCTATGGTTGTAGCGTTGCCTGCAGCGTCGATGGTGCGGCGCGTGAGGCGAATGCTTGAGGTCGGTTTTACCGCCACATTCACCACGACATCCTGCCCGGTGGAAATGCCGCCGAGAATACCGCCGGCGTTGTTCGACAAGAACCCCTCAGGGCACATTTCGTCGGAATGTTCGGTGCCACGCTGCGACACCGCCGCGAAGCCTGCACCGATTTCCACGCCTTTTACCGCGTTGATGTTCATCATGTTGTAGGCGAGATCGGCATCGAGCTTGTCGTACACCGGCTCGCCCCAACCCACCGGCACGCCGGAGGCGACCGTCGTGATCTGCGCGCCGACGGAGTCGCCGGATTTACGCAGCTTGTCCATAAACGCTTCAAGCGACGCAACGTATGATTCATCCGCAGCAAAAAACGGATTGTCGTAAACACCATCCCACGATTTGAATGGGATCTTGATCGGCCCTAGTTGCGACATATAGCCCCGTATTACGATGCCGAATTTTTCACGCAGCCACTTGCGCGCAATCGCGCCCGCCGCCACGCGCACCGCGGTTTCACGTGCTGATTGCCGACCACCGCCGCGATAGTCACGTATGCCGTATTTCTGCCAGTAGGTGTAATCGGCATGACCGGGACGGAATTTATCGGCGATCTTGGAATAATCCTTGCTCTTCGCGTCCGTGTTGCGGATCAACAAGCCAATCGGCGTACCTGTCGTGCGCCCTTCAAACACGCCGGAAAGAATTTCAACCTTGTCTTCTTCACGGCGCTGCGTGACGTGACGCGAGGTGCCGGGCTTGCGGCGATCCAGATCAATTTGCAGGTCGGCTTCGCTCAACGCCATGCCCGGCGGGCAGCCATCTACCACGCAGCCGATGGCTGGGCCATGCGATTCGCCGAATGAAGTAACGCAAAAAAGTTTGCCTAATGTGCTGCCGGACATGGTGGAAAACCCTAATGAAATCAAGCACTAGTCTACCACAGGCCACTCAATTCACTGCGCTGCATCAGAAACGCAACCTAGAAATCCGGAGGCCACGTATCTCATTTTCCAGGGACTATGACCGGCGGGCGCACCCCCTTCTCGGCCGCCAGCTTCTTGAATCGCTTGTCGAATGTAGCCAGCGCTTCGCATTCCGCCGCCCCGGCGTGGTGTAAGGCATCGGCAAAATCGAATCCAGCTTGATAGCGCTGTAACGCCAGGTGGATATCCGCGCTGCGCTCAAAATTGAGATTGCGCACGGATAAAAAACCCTCGAATGATTTAACGATTGCCGCCTTGGACATTTTGTACGGCCCCCTCAATGTCCATTCAAGTTCAAGAGAAACCGTAAGCGGTACAAATAACGCGCCGCTCGAATCTAACAGTGTCGCTGCCTGTTTTGCCTGCTGGGGCGTATCGTTGGTAGCAATTCTGGCGAGGATGTTGGTATCCAGTGCAATCATGATTTACGCGCATATTGGGCCACGTCTAACTGTTCATTGGTTAACGCTGGCCCGGTGTATCCAGCAATCCCGATGCAGTCCGACGCGCTCTTGGTCTTGCGGGCGTTATCCACCAGCATCTTGAATCCACCATCAGCCGGTAAAACATCCAGCCGGGTACCCGCAGTGATCCCCAGCAGACGCCGTATCTTCGCCGGGATAACTACCTGCCCCTTTTCTGAAACCGTCACGATCATGATTTTCTCCAGCCTTTTGCAATAGCTTCATCATAGCACATTGGCTTACCTATGTAAGCCGTTAGCGCCTGACAGGGTGCGATTCAAACTGATGTCCAAGAATGGGAGTTTACATAGATCAAAGAAACTCCTTCCCTTTCAGGGCATTGGTATCTACACATCTTTTGTTGGCAAAGGGGTTGTACAAGTAACGCGGCAGGCCCGCTGCTCGATGCGCACTGCGGACGCTACGGGATCATGATGCACGACTGGTCGCGCATCAACTTTGGCGGTCACGCGAGCAAGACTTACCGGCGCAAAATGACGCACAAGATCATCAACTTGCCCGTCCACAAAAGCGGGCCTCGCTCACTTGTCCGCTGAGGCCGAACCCAGTTGCTTCATCAACCGCCAAGCCATCGCCCCCAGCACCAGCACACCCAGGCCCAACACGCCCCACAGGCTCCAGCGCTTCCAATCGATTTGCTCCTGCAAGCGCGCTTCGCCGCCGAGTACTTTTTGCGGCTGTGCGGATGTGGCTTGTACGTTTACAAGCTGTTGCACGCCGGTTTTCGCCGCGCGCACCGATGCGCCGGCATCATCACGAT
>JANMXV010000030.1:0-1293 GCA_031381325.1 Betaproteobacteria bacterium
TTCGCCGGTGTTATCGGTATCGGTGGCGATCGCGACTGCCGAAATGGGCGGGGCATCCTCGCCAAAAGCCGCTTTGAAATCCGCCGCCACATCGCGCTCCACCGCGAGCCACTGGTTAACGCGGGATGCGCCGCTTTCGACGACAACCACACGCACACGATCGGTGTAGGCGCTGGGCACGATGGTTCCGGCGGGCGCTTTGCCGTCCCATACATAACACAAGGCGGCGGCAGGCAGATTCGGATCATGCAGCGCGCGCGCTATGCGGATCCTGGTGCGATCAGCGAACGAGAGTTTTTCCAGCGGATAATCGAACATCACATAGACGCGTGCCGGGTAATCGTCGCCTTCTTTGGTGCGGATGTCGCTCATTTTCAAAACGTTGGCGATTTTCCAGCGCCACTTGAGTAGCGGGAATTCAGCGGGATTCACCTTGATATTGCGGCTGAGTCCAGAGGCGGATGCGTTGGCTTCCGCGCGCAGCACCGTCACGCCGGCGTCGTCCACCAGCGTATAGCGCGTGCGGTTTTTGGCGCTGGACACGCCGAGCGGCCGCCATGATTCCGGCAGCGCAGCGCCGGCTTGCAGCGCGGAAAATGCCGCCGCGGCGAGGGTGTCTGCCTGTGACCACGCGAAAGCCGCCACCCAGCACGTGGCGAGCGCCACAGCGGCGCGGCTAAGCCAGGTTATCGTTTTCATTATGAATGATGCGTTCGGACCAGCGGCGGTAATCTTCAGGCCGGTCGATATCCCACAGCGTTTCCAATTCGTGCCAGCGCCACTTGAGGACTTTGAGGCGCTCACGTGTGGCGGCGAGCACGCTGTCGCTGCCCCATGCAATGTTTTCAAAGAGGCGATTATTGCAGCGCGTGAGGCCGATCAGTGCGTAGCCGCCGTCTTCTGCGGGAATCAGCACGGCATCGTCGCCGCTTGCGAGCGCCGCCTGCGCGTCGTGCAGATGCTGCACCGTCAACACCGGGCAATCCGTGCCGATGATGATCACGCGGTCGTGGCGCGCGAGGCCGTCATCGAACGCGTTACCCATGCGCGCACCGAGATCGGCGCCGTGCTGCACTGCGAGCGCCACGCCAAAGCGTCGCGCGCTGTCTCGTAGAAAAGCATCGTTGATAGCGGGCGCGGCGTGTAACTCTACCGGTCCCAGGCCCGCGCCGGTGGCCGTAACCAGCGTGCGATGCACGAGCTGGCGATGCAGCGCAGCGGCGCCTTCTGCACCGAGCAGCGGGATCAAGCGCGTCTTCACCGCGCCCGCCTGCGGCGCTTTGGCGAAAACGA
>JANMXV010000049.1:0-5897 GCA_031381325.1 Betaproteobacteria bacterium
GACGTTCATGAGGTTGATGTCACCAGTCAGGATCATGCTTAGCGGCATAGGGAATTCCATTGCATTTTGAGTAGTCGAAGAATCGAATTTTCGCATTGCGCGCGGCAAAAAAATGTGCGGCTGCACTGCAGATTGCGGCCCTTTATAATGAACCGTCAGCAAGAATATCACGGCTGTATCAAGCGTGACTCAACGCGAGACCGCGTTCCATTGAAGGCGACCCCGAGGAGAAAACGTATGTTTATCATTCATGGATCGCGCAGTTTGATTTGCGTGTTTGCGATTCTGTCATGCTGCGCAGCGCATGCGCAAACTTACCCGGTGAAGGCGGTGCGCATGATCGTGCCGTTCGTGCCAGGCGGCAACACCGACATCATCGCGCGTGCGTTTACTCCGATCATGTCGGAAGTCCTCGGTCAGCAGGTCGTGGTCGACAACCGCGGCGGCGCAGGCGGCGTGATCGGCACCGAGGTGGTAGCGCGTGCGGCGCCGGATGGCTATGTGATTCTGATGGTGTCGGCAGGCCATACGATCAATCCGGCGATGGTGAAAAAACTGCCGTACGATTCGATCCGAGATTTCGTGCCGATTTCCGTGGTCGCCGATGTGCCGACCGCGTTCGTGGTGCATCCTGCGCTGCCGGTCAAGAACGTCAAGGAATTTATCGCGCTGGCCAAAGCGAAACCGGGCGAGTTGAATTACTCAACCGCGGGGCGCGGCACGGTCGGCCATCTCGCCGCTGAGTTACTGAGTTCCAGCGCAAAAATAAAAATGGTGCATGTGCCGTATAAGGGTTCAGGCCCATCGATCATCGACCTGATGGCGGGACACGTGCAATTGCAGATGTCGAGCATGCCGGCGGTCATCCACTACGCCAAGGCCGGCAAACTGCGCATGATCGCGCAGACCGGCAAGACGCGCTCGCCTGCCGTTGCCGACGTGCCGACGATGGAAGAAGCCGGCCTCAAGGGTTTTGTCGTATCCAGCGGCTTCGGCTTGCTCGCGCCCGCCAACACGCCGCGCCCGATTGTTGATCGCGTGCATGGCACGTTGGTCAAAGCGCTGGCGGAACCGTCGGTCAAAAACAGTCTCTCCGGTCAGGGCGCCGATCCCGTCGGCAACAAGCCCGAAGACTACGAAGCGTTCAACAAATCTGAAATCGCGAAGTGGATCAAGGTGACGCGCGAAGCGGGCATTCAACCCGAATAGCCCTGGCAATATAAAATGTTTAAAAACAAATTGCGCGCTGGTCCAGCGTGGCGCGGCAGGCTCCTGTGCAGCCGGAATAAGCATAGCCGCAACACATTCTGCAAGCTAACCCCTGCTGACTGACTGCGGCGGCCAGTCGCTGTAAAATCACCTTTTTCCTATCGAGTCTATGATGAATCTCTTCGACTTTCAATTCCCCTACCCCTCGCAACGCATGCCCGTACTCGCGCGCAATTGCGTGGCCACGTCGCAGCCGCTCGCCGCACAGGCGGGCTTGCGCATGATGTTGAAAGGCGGCAACGCGGTCGACGCCATCCTCGCCACGGCGATTTCGATGACGGTACTGGAGCCCACCAGCAACGGCATCGGCAGCGACGCATTCTGCATTATGTGGGATGGCACACAATTGAAAGGCCTGAACGCTTCCGGCCGCTCGCCTGCCGCGTGGACGCCCGACTGGTTCAAAGGTAAAACCGCGATGCCGCAGCGCGGCTGGGATTCGGTAACGGTACCGGGCGCGGTGTCGGCGTGGGTGGAAATGTCCGAAAAATACGGCAAGCTGCCGTTTGCCGATTTGTTTGAGCCTGCAATCAAATACGCCACCGACGGTTACATGGTAACGCCGACGATTTCGCGCTTGTGGGCGGATGGCGCGGAGGAACTCAAAGATCAACCGGGCTATGCGGAAACCTTTATGCCGCATGGCCGCGCGCTTGCCGCCGGTGAAAAATTTGTCTCAGCCGCTCACGCCAAGACACTGCAACGTATAGCGGAAACCAAAGGCGAAGCATTTTACCGTGGCGATCTCGCCGAAAAAATAGCGGTGTTCTCCAAACAACACGGCGCGGCACTCACACTCGACGATCTCGCCACACATACACTGGATTGGGTGGAACCCATCGGCCTCGATTATCGCGGCTACACGCTGCATGAAATTCCGCCGAACGGCCAGGGCATCGCCGGTCTGATGGCGCTTGGCATGCTCGAAAATTTCGATGTGGCGTCGCTGCCGGTCGATTCGCCCGAAAGTATGCATTTGAAAATCGAGGCGATGAAACTCGCTTTCGCCGACATCAACGAATACGTGTCAGATATTTCCACTATGCGCGTCACACCCGCGCAGATGCTCGACAAAAGTTATCTGAAGGAACGCGCCAAACGCATCGACATGAAAAAAGCCGGCACGCCATCGTTCGGTACACCGAGTAAAGGCGGCACGGTGTATCTCACCGCCGCGGACGAATCGGGCATGATGGTGTCGTACATCCAGTCGAACTTTTCCGGCTTCGGCTCCGGTGTGGTGGTGCCCGGCACCGGCATTGCGTTGCAAAACCGCGGCTCCGGATTTGATCTCACACCGGGACACGCCAATATCGTGGCGCCGCGCAAGCGTCCGTTTCACACCATCATCCCCGGCTTCCTCACTCAAGGGGGTAAACCACTGATGAGCTTTGGCGTGATGGGCGGATCGATGCAGGCGCAGGGGCACATGCAGGTCGTTTCACGCATGGTCGATTGTCACCAGAACCCGCAAGCCGCGAGCGACGCGCCGCGCTGGCGCATCGACAGCGGCGTCACGGTCGGCATCGAATATGGCGTGCCTGCCGACACCATCGCCGCGCTCAAGGCGCGTGGCCACGATATGCCGCAGGCGGATCGATGGAGCACCGACTTCGGCCGCGCGCAGTTGATTTACAAAATGGATGACGGCTACTTTGCGGCTTCAGAGCGCCGCACGGATGGGCAGGCTGTGGGGTATTAGCCGCGTACCTGCTTGACGTGCAATCAATCCAGCTTGATCCCCGCTTGCTTGATGACTTTGGCCCACTTGTCGCGTTCGTCACGCACAAATGCCGCAAACGCCTGCGACGCGTTGCCCACCGGCTCACAACCCAGCGCAATCAAACGATCCTGCGTTTCGGCGCTGCGCAGCACTTTTACTATATCCGTATTCAGGCGCGCGACGATGTCATGCGGTGTGCGCGCGGGCGCGAGCCAGCCGAACCAGCCGATGACTTCGAAGCCCGGAAATCCGAGCTCCGCCACCGTCGGCAAATCCGGCGCCACGCGCGAGCGCTTTGCACTGGTGATGGCCAGTGCGCGCACCTTGCCTGCCTTGATCTGCGGCGTCGCCACCAGCGCCAGGCTGAACAGTGCCTGCACCTGACCGCCGATTAATTCGGCGAGCGCGGGGCCGCCGCCTTTGTACGGAATATGCGCCAGCGGCATGCCGGAAACGATTTTGAATTGTTCCACCGCCAGATGTCCCGACGAGCCGTTGCCCGCCGATGCGAAATTAAGCGGCCTGGTTTTTCCCAATGCAATCAACTCTTTCAATGATGCCGCCGGCACCGACGGATGCACGATCAGAATATTCGGCACCGAAATGCCCTGCGTGATGGCGGCGAAATCCTTGACCGGATCAAAACGCACCTCGCGATACAAACTCGGATTGATCGCGACACCGGCAGCCGCCAGCACAAAGGTGTAGCCGTCAGGCGCGGCGCGCGCGGCGGTCTCGTAGGCGATGTTGCCGTTGGCGCCGGGGCGATTGTCGATCACCACCGTATGACCCAGCGCTTCGGTAAGCTTCGGCCCGACCAGGCGTGCGAGGGTGTCCGCCGGTCCGCCGGGCGGCACGGCTACGATCATGCGTATGGGCTTTGCAGGGTACGCCTGTCCTGAGCCTGTCGAAGCGGGTTGTGCTTGCGTACCGCCGGCACCGCACGCCGCGCCCGCGAGCAGTACTATTGTTGCGGCACGCGCGCGAGCTTGATGACTTTTGCCCACTTCGCGATCTCCTCTTTGATCTGCGCCGTGAATACCTGCGGCGTAGAAGCCTCGGCCTCGAGGCCAAGGCCGATGAATCTGTCGTTCATGTCAGGCCGCTTCACCATCGCCGCAATTTCACTGTGCAAGCGGTTGATGATGGGCGCAGGCGTGCCCAATGTCGCGAACAAACCGTACCAACTGTTCATCTGATAGCCCGTCACGGTTTCGCCTATCGCCGGCAGGTCGGGCATGGATTTCACGCGGGCAGCACCCGTCACGCCGAGCGCGCGCAGCTTGCCCGACTTGATGTGCGGCAGCGCCGATGAAAAGCCGGTGATCAGCATTTGCACCTGTCCGCCCATAAGATCGACCATCGCGGGCCCCGCGCCCTTGTACGGTACATGCACGATGTCGATGCCCGCCATGGTCTTAAGCAACTCCGCCGACAAATGCGCAGTCGAGCCGATGCCGGACGAAGCAAAGTTGATCGCGCCCGGCCTGGCTTTCGCCAGCGCCACCAGTTCTTTCACCGATTGCGCGGCGACACCCGGATACACCATCAGCACCAGTTGCGCGCCACCGACACGGCTCACCGGCGCCAGATCGCGCACCGGATCGTACGCCATTTGTTTGTAAAGGTTCGGCGAAATCGCAATCTCGCCGTTCGATGCGAGGAACAGTGTGTGTCCGTCCGGTGCGGCTTTCACCATCAATACACCCGCCACCGCACCGCCCGCGCCGGGACGGTTATCGGTGACGACCTGCTGGCCCAAGGTCTCCGATAAATGCTGCGCTACCAGCCGCGCCACCAAATCCGTCGGCCCGCCCGGCGGGAAGCCGACGATCATGCGCAGCGGGCGTGAGGGATATGTTTGCGCGTGCGCCGCTACAAACAGCAGCAGCGTCAGTCCGGCATATATAATGTAACTATTTGTTTTTATTGATATTTTCATTTGCGCTGGATAGTGCGTTTCACAGTGCGCTTGGTTACTTTAGGCGCCGGTTTTTTCCTGGCCGGATGCAACTCAAATTCGCCCATGATCTCCAGCACCGCACCGCGCGGCAAACCCGCGATGCCCACCGCCGCACGCGCGTGCTGACCATACACCGGCCCCCACAATTCGTAAAACAAATCCGATGCGCCGTCGATCACCACCATGTGCCGGTCGAAATCCGGCGCGCAATTCACCATGCCGTAAAGACGTATCACGCGCTTGACACGATCGAGATCGCCCACGGTTTTTTTAATCGACGCCAGCATGCACAGCGCGGCTGACTTGGCGCACACATACGCTTCCTGCTCGGTAACGTCGCCGCCGACCTTGCCGTATTGCCTGATGTTGAGCGGCATCGCCTGCCGCCCCGTGCCGTGCCCTGAAAGAAACAACAGATTTCCCACTTGCACCGCCGATGTGCGATTGGGACTGGGATAAGGATGCGTGGGCGGAATTTCCAGACCCATCTTTTGTAATTTGGTTTCGATTTTGCCCATCACGTTTCCCCCTTCTCGCTTGTATTCAGCACATTATCGCACCGCGTATCGGTGAATGCTAAGATGAGAAATAGCATAAACGTTTGCGGTTCTGAAGCGGCCTTCCCTCACCCGGCGCTCCGCGCCACCCTCTGCTCCGCTTCAAGTGTTCCCTTATCCCGAAGGGCGAGGGGTTCTGCTTCCCTCTCCCGCCGGGAGAGGGATCGAGGGTGAGGGAAAGCTGTTGCAGCACGATAGAGTCGAACTGACGGGATTGCGCCTGTCAGTTCGACCCGATCGCGCACTCACATCAATTCACATCAAGGAGAACCCCATGGCTGTAGAACCCGGCACCCCCCCCCCCCCCCCCCCCCAAACCCCCCCCAAGGGGCTTGCCAAAAATAGCAATGGCCCGGCTTGGGGGGAAAACCCGGGAACCCCCACC
>JANMXV010000087.1:0-6739 GCA_031381325.1 Betaproteobacteria bacterium
TGTCGCCTTTTACCGTACCCCCTCAGGAGACACTCTTGGCACTATGGACACAGCTGAGGCGGGACCCTTCAACCAGTCACAGCACCCATGGTATCGACCCCGCACTGTGGCGCTATCACTGCCCATGGTGGCATATCGAAATGGTCGGCTGTCAATAGACGCCTCTGAACCAGTCTGGACGTAAATACCAATGAAAAACCGGGTGTTACCCCGGTTTTAAGGATGTTGCTGGATGTCGTTGGATGTTGAATTGGTGGAGGCGGCGGGAATCGAACCCGCGTCCGCAAGTCCTCCACAGTCAGGACTACATGCTTAGCCTGGTTATTTGGGTCTCGCCTCGCGCCCGCCAACCGGCAGGCTGGCGCTCAGCCAGCCGCTTCGACGGATCCATGCGGCAAAGCGGCCATACCGCACAGAGAGGCTGATGTGAATGACACTGCACCGGTCCAGTTAGCTTGCGCCTCCCTTTCCGGCCTAGCCCATCAGCAGGCTAGTGCAGCGTCTAGCCGGTATTAGGCGGCTAGAGAATAACGCTCGTCGTTGGCGTGTATAAAATTTCCAGCGGATTTACAAGGTAACTGGACCTTGGCATGCCCTGTGCTGCTTTGTAACCCACGTCGAAGCCAGGTCGCCCCCGGATTCGTGTATTGCGCTTACATTATCTCATATGGAGGGGATAACGCCCAATTCAATACCCTGACACGCGGCAATCAGGAACGCTACAGGCCGCTGGCGTGTGCGAGTGAACAACGCTATCCTTCTTCATGGCGTACTTCAGACGTTTGATGATCCGCGATTTTAACCATTGCCATTCGGCAGAGGCACGCCGCCTATTTCAACTCGCGCCGGCCTAATTTGCTCCCGTAATGTTTAGAAGTTCGATTTTATTCGTCATTGCCGTGCTGATGCTGGTCAGCGGCTGTGCCAGGTTTCCGAGTACCGGCGTCACGTCATTAAAACCGGCGACCTCAAGCGAGTTGCGGGGATATTTACTGAATCACAAAGCCGATCTTGACCAATACAGATTGCGCGGTCCCTTTGCCGTAGACACGCAAAAAGACTATCCAGTACGCCTTTCGGCCACTGAGCGCATTGATGCGGATTTGTATTTATCCGCACCTGCTGAAAAAGCACCGTTGGTTATTTTCTTGCATGGACAGGATAACTCGAAGGAAGATCACGCCTATCAGGCTCTGCATGTGGCATCCTGGGGAATGCATAGTCTCGCCTTGCAGTTGCCCAATACTGGTCCATGGGTTGCCAATGGCAAGACCTTGGCAAGAATTGTCGATTTCATTTACCGCCGGCCGGAAATTATCGATAGCCGCATCGACGTGAACAAGATTATTCTCGTCGGACACTCGTTTGGAGGTTCCGCAGTGGCTATCGCGCTGGCTGGAGGGGCGCCTGCCGCGGGCGGCATCTTGCTTGATCCCGCGGGCATTGGCAGGGACTTGCCCAAATTCTTGAGTCAGATCACGAAGCCCGTAATGCTGCTTGGGGCTGACGAGCAGGTCGCCGCCACACGCAATCGCGATTACTTTTATCGCTTCATCCGCAGCGGCATTGCCGAAGTCTCAATCAAAGACGCAGTTCATGAAGATGCCCAATATCCTGCTGAGTTTCCGCTGCAACTGTTTGCAAGCGAGCCCTCTGCTACGGAGGCGCTGCAAATCACCTTTGTCAGCGCGTTAACCTCGGCTGCCTTTAGCCTTGCCGCTACCGGCAAATTTGACTATGCCTGGACAAGTTTTGGCGATGCTATTAAAAACGGTAGGATATTTAACGCGAAGAAGAAGTGAAGTGAAATTTAACCGAGACAAACGGCCCATTTCAACTTAATGCGCTACACGCGGATCGAGGATAGCCATGAAAAATACCGGAATACGTATAGTTGTCCTGCTGGTCTTGCAAACCCTGTGGTTGGAGACATCCCATGCCCAGCCTGCAGGCAGCCCCGCATTTAAAGAGGAGGTGTCAAGACAAGAGGCTATCTATCAGAGTCAGGGCGAAAAAAAACCTGAAGGGTATGTCATTGATAGAGGGCTTTTGTCCTATACATTTACGCTACCCGCCGAGTTCGATCAGGCATTGGAAAATCTGGGTCCAAGCGATCGATGGCTGGATATTGGCGCAGGCCAGGGCCAGGCTGTTTTAGATTATTACGCGCCAAGATACGACTCAATGCACCCAGGAGGACGAGAGCGGCGTGGCAAGAAAGCACAAGCAGTCGCAATGTCCATAGAAGATCGCAGGACGCCCCTTTGGCATCAAGCAGCCGCAAGCCTTGAAGCCAATCAAATACAATATTTATTTGGCAAACGCCTGCGAGAGTATTCGTTAGAGCAACTGGGGCAGTTTCAGGTCATTACCGATTTACTGGGTGGTTTTTCATACACGCAATCCCTTTCTCTATTTATGGAGAAGGTCCTCGACTTTTTGGCATTGAACGGCAGTTTTTATACCATTCTGCAAGATGTGCATTCTGAAAATGGAACGAATCGACCTTATTATCCGGATGCGCGATTCTTAACCGAAATCGAAAATCCCGGTGGTTCCGAAGTCAAAGTTTGTTCCTGGCTTAAGCGTATTACTTGTGTGGAAGTTACCTGCGAATTAAAACCAGAATGGAAACCGCCCGTTGAGGTCTATCGTATTCGCAAAGTCTGCGATAACGTAACAGTTCCTGCGCTGGTACCGATTCATTTCGAGGCTGGAACCCCTCCCGAACGGCGATTTCAATTAAGCAATCCGTTGCAAGGGGCGCCGGCATCTCCGGAGAAGAACAGCACAACGCAATGAGTTGGGGAAATACCGCCCGCCGGCGGCGATCGGGTTACAGTTTCTTGCTTTGCGGCCGCCGGCTTGCGATTCTGCTTTGGGCCGGCTTCGTTGGTGAGACCGCCGGTGAGGCTGTAGCAACCGGAGGCGCGGGTGTTGCTGCTATTGTGACTTCCGGGGTGTCTGGCTCGCTATCTTCGATCATCGTCGTGATGTCTGCGCGCATATTGGCGGGCAGATTGAGTGTGGCAAGTTTCGCCAGTTTTGCATACTTGTCGGGAAGGTTGTATACGCCAACCAGATACAAAAGAAGGTCGTCAGTGGAGGATGCTGTGCCTGGCGTATGCGAAAAATCTCGCGGTAGCGCTGGAACGAACGGGTTGCTGCCTGGGTACAGGATGCGCACTGCGAAATCGCCGCAGCTTAAACAAAAGGGTTCGCCGGGTTTGCGAAACAGGCAATACGGTGTTCTGTTTTCCACCCACTGCGCGACGCGTTGTGGCAGTGCCTGTTGCAGCGCGCGCATTTGCGCGTCGTTGGCGAATGGCCGGACACCATGCAGATGTTCTATCTTGAAATCTTTTCCGTTGGCGTTGATTGTGCCGTTCTTTATGAATTCGGAAACGATGACGCCCGCGTTAGGAAATGACCACGCGATGCGTTGGTCTTCGAGTTCAACACCGACGTGATATTCCAGACTCTCATCTGTGTGTGTAATCAGGAAGTAATGAACATAGCCCGCCTGTCCCGGGCCGCTGGATGTTACTGCTTTGACATTTGACATCTGAAACGCGCTTGCCGTCGACGCGGGCACTTTGATGGCGGCAGACTGCGCGGAGATTTCGGCAGCCTGGCTCATGGTCACCGAAAGCGTCAGAGCAAGCGTGAGTGGAAAATAGCGCATATCGCGCGCATGTTGGCATAGAATAATAAGTATTAATACTTATTTTTCTTGGGGCGGCTGATAAGCCGCCCTTTTTTTGGATTGCCCGGTCGTCTGCGCTATGTGCGCTATGTGCGCTATGAGTGCTATTCGCGTGATGGCGTTATGAACTGCAGCATGTCGATGGCCGCGTCTATTACGGCATCGGCGCCCCAGGATGCAGGATCGCCGCCATTGAGGTAGCCGTAGCGCACGGCGACGGTTTTCATGCCCGCAGCGCGACCCGCTTGGATGTCGCGCTCGTCATCTCCTACGTAAATGCAGTCCGCGGGCGCGATATGGATCGCCCGCGCCGCCGCAAATAAAGGCTCCGGATGCGGTTTTGTTTTTCCTGTAGTGTCGCCGCCAATGATGCAGGCGGCGCGCTTGCTATAGCCCAGCAGTTTCATCAGCGGCAGGGCGAAACGCTCCGCTTTGTTGGTGACGATGCCCCAAATCAGCCCGAGTGACTCCAACGCATCAATCAATTGCTCCATGCCGCCGAACAAACGCGTTTCGCGGCACAGGTTGGCTTCATAGATCGCCAGAAACTCGTCTCGCATCGCGGGGTAATCGGCGTGATCGGGCGTGATGCCGAAGCCCGCGCTCAGCAGGCCGCGCGCACCCGACGAGGTGACGGGCCGGGTTTTTTCGTCGGGCACGGGCGCCAGGCCGCGCGCAATGCGCATCTGGTTCACCGCATAGCCCAGGTCGGGCGCGGTGTCGGCAAAGGTGCCATCGAGGTCGAACAATACCGCTTGGATCATTTTGTGGCGTGCAGGATGTAATTGACGCTGGCGTCGGATTCGAGCGCGTAATGCTGCGTGAAAGGGTTGTAGGTCATGCCGGTTAATCCGCCGACATTGAGCTGCGCGCGGCGGCACATGGCGGCGAGTTCTGATGGTTTGATAAAGCGCGCGTAGTCGTGCGTGCCTCGCGGCAGCAACCGCAGCACGTATTCGGCGCCGACCACCGCGAACAAATACGATTTCGGATTGCGGTTGATGGTTGAAAAGAACACATGGCCGCCGGGTTTCACCAGCGCCGCACAGGCCGCTACGATGGCGGCAGGGTCGGGCACATGTTCGAGCATTTCCATACAGGTTACGGCGTCAAACGACGCAGGTCGTTCGCGCGCCAAATCTTCGGCTGAAATGTTGCGATATTCAACCTTTTGGCCTGTTTCGATCAGATGCAGCTCGGCTACTTTGAGCGGCTTTTCGGCAAGGTCGATGCCGGTGACGATGGCCCCGCGCGCAGCCATCGATTCCGCCAGAATGCCGCCGCCACAACCTACATCAAGCACTTGTTTTTTATCAAGTTTTTCAATGTTGTCGATATAGTCGCACCGCAAAGGGTTGATATCGTGCAGCGGCTTGAACTCGCTTTGGGGATCCCACCAGCGATGGGCGAGTTCGCTGAATTTCTCAAGTTCCAGCGGGTCGGCGTTGGTCATGCTTGTGCCTGCGTTATTTTGTTACGCCAGAAGCCGGCGCGGGCGCAGATATCCGCAGTATCCAGGCCGGTGAGCCGGCCTTCGCGTACGCGCAGTTCGCCGTCTACCCAGACATGACTCACGTGTTCACGGCCGGCGGCGTAGGCGATGTGCGACAGCGGGTGATAACACGGCGCCAGTTCCGCTGCGCCGAGGTCTATAGCGGCGATGTCGGCACGTTTGCCTATTTCGAGCGATCCGATTTTTGCATCAAGGCCGAGTGCGCGCGCGGCGTTGATGGTTGCCATTTCCAGCGCCTGCGGCGCCGGCAGCGCCGATGCGTCGTTGGCGCCGAGCTTGCCGAGCAAGGCCGCAAGCCGTAATTCAGAAAGCATATCGAGCCGATTGTTGCTGGCTGCGCTGTCGGTGCCGAGTCCTACATTCACGCCGGCTTGCATGAGTGCATGGATAGGCGCGAGTCCACTGGCGAGTTTGAGGTTGGAGCCGGGGCAGTGCGCGACATGGCAGCCGTGTTCAGCGAGCAAGGTGATTTCTTCTGGTGTGAGATGAACCGCATGCACCGCAATGAGGTTGGGGCCTAGCAATCCAAGATTTTTCAGGCGCTGCAGTGGCCGTATGCCGTGGCGGGTGACGCTGTCGCGGATTTCATCCTGCGTCTCGTGCAGATGCGTGTGTACCGGCAGATCCAGCTCTGCGGCGTAGACGGCGATGCGTTCGAAGGTGGTATCGCTAACCGTGTAGGGCGCGTGCGGCGCAAGGCAAAACGACAGCAGGCTTTCATCGCGCAGTGAGTCGCGCACGGCGATGCCCTTGGTCAAATAATCAGCGGCGTCGCTGGCGTAGGCCGATGGAAATTCAACCGCGATTATGCCGATGGCGGCGCGCATGCCGGCTTGAAGTGCCGCAGTCGCGGTAGCCTCGGGAAAAAAATACATGTCGTTGAAACAGGTGACGCCGCCGCGCAGCATTTCCGCGCAAGCGAGTAGCGCGCCGTCGCGCACGAAATCCGCGCTGACGATGTGAGATTCCACCGGCCAGATGTGATCACGCAGCCACGTCATCAGCGGCAGATCATCGGCCAGCCCACGCATCAGCGTCATTGCGGTGTGCGTGTGCAGATTGATGAGGCCGGGGATGAGCACATGATCCGGCAGATCGATCACCTGCGCCGATGGATAGCGTTGGAGTGCCGTGCTAGAAGGCAGTACGTCGGCAATCGCGCCGTGCGCAATAACGACCGCGTGGTGTTCGAGTACCGCATCGCGCGGCAACACAGGTACAACCCAGCGCGCGGTCAGGATAGTGTGGGGGGTGTCGGCTATAGGCAGCATGTCGAGAGAGTGTAGACGAAAAACAGGCAAAAAAAAGCCCTGCCGAAGCAGGGCTTTGATTTACTGTCTTCGAAACTTAGGGCTTCGGCTTGGCTGCCGGTTTTGCTTCAGGCTTCGGTTGCGGCATTGCGGTGCCGACAATTTCAACCGTGACGCGGCGATTCGGGGCCAGACACTCGATGAGCTGCTTGAGCGCCATCCTGTTGTCGCAGAACTTGGTCACGGGAATCGGCTGTTTCGGGCCTTTGC
>JANMXV010000090.1:0-8788 GCA_031381325.1 Betaproteobacteria bacterium
ACGTGGTGCTGGCAAAACCGGCACCCACACCAGCCGATTCTGACGTGACCGGCAAGCCAAACACCACGTTACCGGCACGATCACGGAACTCGATCTGGTAACTTACGCCTGCGGGCAAGCCAGCCACGCTGTAAGCACCATTGGCGTCCGTCGTCACCTGCCTGACCAGCGTGGCACCCGCCGCATCGTAGATGCGTATGGTAAAGCCCTCGATCAGAAACTCACCAGCGTTACGCACACGATCGTGATTCACATCCAGCCACACACGACCGGACAACGTTCCGGTGTTGGCGGCCCCGGCCAGAACTTGCGTCTGCACCGTGGCCACGTTATTGGTAGGCGTAGGATCGACAAAACCTGCAATCGATACCAGCGCCTGATTGGTAATAGCACCCACCGCCGCCGGAGCGGTACCGCGCAGCGTGATTTCCACGCGGCCACCGACCGGCAAGTTGGGTAAAGTAACAGTGACGGGCGTGCCGGCCGGGGTAGCTGCACCCACGGTGACGGCGCCACACGCACCACTGGTTAACACTGCGCAAAGGCCGCTGATATTGGTGACCCCCGGCGGAACGGTGAACGTTACTTGTGCACCGTTCGCCGCCACTGGCCCCACATTGGTTACGACCGCTTTCCACACAAGATTAGAACCCGGACCCGCTTGCGCAGGGCCGGCCATGCTGATGCTCAGATCAGGCCCCACCGTATACGGCGACACCGTGATCTGTTTTTGTGCGCTGACGGTGGCCGTGCTCGCCCCTAGCGTCCAGGAAACCTGGGCCGTATTGGTAATCACCGTACCCACGGGCGTGGCCGCGACAGCGAAGCTCGGGACGAGCACCGCCATTACGGTGAACCACACCCGCAAAGTACGCGCGATCAGGGCAAACATGCCGCTGTCAGCTTGGGTTACGTTTCGTTCGCGCTTAGTTGATGATCGCGTTAAAACGTATGACCACAGACTCACCGCCTTTCAACTCGCCTGCGGTATAGCCTGCTTCGACCGGCAATGCCTGCGCGCCACCCACCACGCCAAAGGTGACGTTGACTGAACCTCCTGAGAAGTTCATGGCGTCGGTATCCGAAGCCGTGGTAAAGAACTGCCCGCCGGCATTGGCGCAGGTGCCCACACCCGCTGCGCGCGCGGTGCCCGTGCAACGCAGCCTGAAGCCGGAGCCGGCAGCACTGGCAGGTGGCGACGAGGTGCATTTGTTCGGCGCCACACCGCCGGCGCCCGTGCGCAGATCAGCATCAAATGCCGTAAAAGTGTTGAGCACGTCGGAGATGGTGGTCAAGGTTGCCGATGCCGCACCCACCGCGTTGCTGATGGTGATCTCGTATTGCACGTACGCGCCGGGGATGTTTTTCGGCGAGACCGCGCCGTTAAACGGATCGCAAATGGGTGATGCGGTTTTCAATACACTGATCACCGCAGCCGCCACCTGATAAGCGTCGCGCGCTGAACTCTTGCCGTCGTTTGCAGCATCATCACTGCCTGCAAGATCGGCAAACACGATATCGACTGCCGCAGGATTGTCAGCACCCGCTGTTGCCGCCGTAGTGACGCAGCCTGTTCCTGCCGGCAGCACGCATGTGCCGTCATTGGCGGTAGTCGCGGTGAGCGATACCAGCGCATTGTTGCCATTGGTGGCCGTTGCCGCGCTGGGTATGTTACACAACACGTAAACGATCTTGGAGTTGCCGGGCGCCACGGGGGACAAACTGACTATCGCCTGATTAACATCCTGCGCGCCTTGAAAGCCCAGGGTGGCGCCGCTCTCGACAAACGCATTACAGCTGCTCACGTCGAAGCCGTCAGTCAACAAGGCGCCCAGCGTTATCGTTTGCCCGCTGGCAATCGCGCCGTTCGCTGCCAACGAAAAATCCATCGGCGAGTTGCCGGTGTTGGTAACGGTGAATGTCGTGATCTGGCCGGTGGCGTTGGGCGCCACGAGCGTAGGCAAACTATTAGACTCAGTGACCGTCACATTCACCTTGTTGTCCACCTTAAACGAAGTGGCGGCACTGGTGATGGCGGGCTGCCCGGTGCCGGCGATGGTGTAATTCAGCGTCGCCGTGTTGGAGATGTCGGTGTTGGCTGAAATGCCGCCTGAGGTTGCTGTGCCGTTCGCTAAAAATGCCGCTTGCGCGGGTGTTGTCATCATGCCCAGACCGGCAAGTAACGCTATGCCGGCCAGGACACTGCGGTACCAACTACTCCAGTATTTCATGGCTTGCTCCTTGTGATTAAATAAAAAGTTAAATACAAACAACGGTTTATGAACAACTTCCTGCGATCTAATGAACTTCATGATTTGAATCTCCTAAATGAAAACAAACTAAAAAACCAAAAACCAAAAACCAAAAACCAAAAACCAGAAACTGCAAAACCAAAAATCGTGAATGGGTGATGTGCGTCATAAGATGGCCGCTCGAAAGCGCACCGAGCCTGTTTGGCCCGGCGCAACGTTTTGCTTGAGCACCCAGCGGATGTGCGTGTACTCCGCCGCTGCGGCAGGGCGAGTGATGTCTTTGCCGCTTTTGTCTTTGATGCCAACCGTTAACTTGTCCGGCGTGGCAAAAACCTTGCCGCCATCTACCGAATACGTGATGTCGGTGTTGTCGCCCGCAGCACTGCCGTCTTTGTAGCGGGTGAATTTGGGCACCGGGTTGGTAACGGTTACCTTCTCTGCGGGCTTGGCCGTTTTGTTGGCGTAGGTGACGGTGTAGAGCACTTCGTCACCCGGCACCATCTTCTGGGCCGGCGCCACCTTCTTGACCTTGACGCCTTTTTCAAGGAACTCGACTTCTCTTTCGGCCTTGGTGACCAGCTCCACGGTCTGCGCGCTGGCGACAAGCACATTGCCCGCAAACAGACCGGAGAGGCTGGCGACTACGATGTAACGAACAATTCGCTGCATGGTGATACCTCCTTTAGTAGATAGTGAGTTGATGGTTAGTTGATGGAAACTTTGTAGTCCATGACGTGCGTGACCGGCGTGCCCGCGACAACAGCCACGTCACCCACGACGACAGTGACGGCGCCGGTTGCATTGCCGCATCCCGCGCAACTGGCGTTATCGGGAAGCGCATCCACCGCATCGGTGCGCGCAACGCCATTGACGCGGATGCTGCTCGCGACATAAGTGGTATTGGGCGGAATGGCGTCGGTCATCTGCACGTTCTGCGCGGTGCCCGCACCTATAATCGTCACCGTCACCTGATACTGGATGAGGGTTCCCGGCACGAACGCGGTACACCCCAGTGGTGGCGAGGCCACGTTGCACGGGCCAATGGCTGTAGCCGGTGCAAAGGGACTGAACACGTTGAGCACGACTTTGTTGATGGTCACGGTAACTGAGGCGACAACGTAGGTGCCGTTAGCCGCATCATCCGCGCCGGAGTCGGCTGCTCCGCCCGGGCCCACGCCGACCACGGCGTCTAAGCCCGGCCCGCCCGATGTCGGCGTGCCCGCGTTCGGCAGTATCGTGCCCGGTGCCGCGCCCAATCCACCGGACACTGCACCCACCGTGGTCGATGCGGCGGATAGCGTCACGATGCCCAGATTGCCGTTGGCCAGCGACCCCGGAATGTTAGACACCAGAAACAGCTTTACCGACTGATCCGCGTTCAAAGTGACGATCGGCGAACCCGGCGGAATCAGCGTATCGGTTGGGTCGTACGCGCCGACAACGCCGCCCGAGGGATTATCAAGGAACAACTGACCTGCGCTGCCCGGTGTGGGATTAAACTGGTCCACCACCGGCGCGCCAGGGTTAAGGTTTACGGTCATATTGAATGACTCTTGCCCGTTACCCACGTTGGTCACCGTGAACGCCAGCACCTTGTTGATGTCGGGCGTGTTCACGTTAGTCGCGGTCACCGGAGGAGTGACGCGCACGCTGATCAATTCGTCAACGCGCACCGCTACCGAACTGACAAGCGGTGGCGCTGGCACACCGCCGATGCTGTAGGTGGCTGTCGCGGCATTGGTGATGGTGGTGCCGGCCGCAGTGCCCACGGCGTGCGCCGCGCCCCACGGCAAAAACAGCGAGAAAAACGTTAGCGCAGCCAGCACCGCCACGCCGGTTCGAGCTATTGAAGCAAACATGGAGCACCTTCCTTTCATGGGAGGACATGGATCGGTAACCGGTGAACCGGGTGACGCAGGTGAAGCCGGCGGATAGAGCGGTTTGATTGAAGCAGTCATGGAAAATTTTCCTTTCAGGGTCGAGTAGCGGTGAGATTCTGGTGTTGTAAAAAAAGGGGCCTTTAGGATTTCTGGATGATCGAAATCCGAACCGGTGGTGAACAGCGCGGCGCAGCCCTCAGCCCGATCAGGCGCCCGGCCAAGCGCATAAAATGCCGTCATCACAGCGTCGCCAATGGCGGCGATCTGTCGCTTGCGATGCATCACGACAGGCAAAATCCGTTGGCTGCAAAAATCTGTAAATCGAGTAGGTTTCATGTTTTGCTTCCCTTCCATTGGCCGAACGATCGGCACACTAAGACCAATTTAGAATTATCTCGCAAAATCATGGGGATATGGCGGAAACAGCGTGTTAATTCACAACCTTGTCACAGTCGCGCAACGTTCCGCCCGCAAAGCGTGAGCTGGTTCGCGTTTTGAAGGGAAAAAAGGGGAAATGAACGCGAAAAAAGCCGCCAAGGCGGGTTTGACAGCGATTCAGTAAGGCTGCGAAAAAGTGCGTCGGATGCCTCAAAGGCATGGGGAACACGAACCGGAAAAGATGGTGGGCCTGGTTGGAATTAAACCAACGGCCTGCGGATTATGAGCCGCTAATGCGAAATCGTTATCGTCTTGATGCGGCCTTGTTGACGGCATTGCGCTCACGCTTGCCGATGGCAACAACGACCACGATCAATTCACGATCACGAACTCAGCACGCCCCCTTCAAGCAGCCTGCCGGGTAGTTCTAAGCCCTTGAATTGATTGGTGGGCCCTGATGGACTTGAACCATCGACCAACGGATTATGAGTCCGCTGCTCTAACCAACTGAGCTAAGGGCCCGAGGGGCGTGATTCTACCGTTTTCGAGGAGAAAACGACACCATCGCGGATTGCGTGAGCCGTGAAATGTGAAAACATCATATGACATGTCACGGCACGGCACATTTCACGTTTCATAAATGAGTTTGGCACAGGACTTTTTTGCTATTCTGTGCGCCATCCTCGTTCCTCGCACATTCTCACAGAAAAAACTTACAACACACCATCATGGCTAATCCTGACCCGCAACCGCTGCTATTCACACCGCTCACGCTCGGCGATATCACGCTACGCAATCGCGTGGTAGTGTCACCGATGTGCCAGTACGCCTCCGAAGGCGGCGGGCCTGCCGACTATCATCTGGTGCATCTCGGCCAATTTGCCATGGGCGGCGCGGGCCTGGTGTTTTGCGAGGAAACGGCGGTCGAAGATCGCGGACGCAAGTCGTATCATTGTGCCGGCATTTACAACGACAAGCACTTGACGCAATACCGCCGCATCAATGATTTCATTCGTCAGCACGGCGCGGAGCCGGCGATACAACTCGGGCACGGCGGCCGCAAAGGGTCGGGGCGCCCGCCGTGGGATGGCTATCGTCAGTTGACGCCCGATGATGCGCTGTGCGGCGAAGCGCCCTGGCAAACCGTTTCATCGAGTGAAATTCCGTCTTCCGCCAAAGATCCCGCACCGCACAGCCTCACGCTGGCTGAAATCAAAGCAGTCGTCGCGCACTGGCGCGAGGCAGCACTACGCGCCGCCGACGCGGGTTACGACGTTGTTGAAATTCACGCAGCGCACGGTTATCTGATTCACCAATTTTTATCGCCCTTGGTGAATCGCCGCAGCGACGGCTACGGCGGCGATGTTCAAGGCCGCATGCGTTTTTGCATGGAGATTGTCGAAGCCGTGCGTGGCGCGTGGCCCAAGGGAAAACCTGTGTTTTTGCGTCTGTCCGCCGTCGATGGCAGCGGTGACGCCTGGACTTTGCAAGACACGGTTCAAGTCGCTCGCGCAGCCAAAGCGCGCGGCATCGAAGTGATTACGCCGTCATCCGGCGGCATCGGCGGCGCCGGCACGGCGACGCTGGTGCCGCGCCTGCCGGGCTACCACGTGCCGTTTTCCAAATGCGTGCGCAGCGAGGTGGAAATCAAAACCATCGCCGTGGGTTTGATAACCGAGGCGCAACACGCTGAACAAATTCTGCAAAACGGCGAGGCCGATTTGATCGCGCTGGCGCGCGAGTTTCTATGGAACCCGCACTGGGCCGCGCACGCTGCGCGCGAATTGGGTGTGGCGAATTATTTTGATTTGCTGCCGCGGACCTACGCCTGGTGGCTCAAACGGCGCGATGAAATTCGCGAAGTGACGCGCGGGGCGAAGCAAATCGACAGCGCGCCGCCAGCGAAATAATTCAAAATCCACCGCAAAGGCGCAAGGATTACGCAAAGAAAACCATCAGTAACGGCACTCGTAGGATGCCGGTGACGAAGGAACCGCATCGTTCGAGGTGACACGTCAGCGCCCGCGATTGATGCGGTTCGCTGCGCTCACCGGCATCCTACATTCTATGCCGCACAAAGAAAATGGCGATCCATCCATCGGATGAATCGCCATTTTGGTTTTCTCTTTGCGCTACCTCTGCGCCGTTGCGGTTTGCTTTTTTTAATTCTCGTTATCGAGAAAGCTGCGCAACCGCTCAGAACGTGAGGGATGACGCAGTTTGCGCAGCGCTTTCGCTTCGATCTGGCGGATGCGCTCGCGCGTGACATCGAACTGCTTGCCGACTTCTTCGAGCGTGTGATCGGTGTTCATTTCAATGCCGAAGCGCATGCGCAGCACCTTGGCTTCGCGCGGCGTCAGCGTGTCGAGCACGTCCTTGGTCACGCCGCGCAGGCTGGCAAACACCGCTGCGTCGTTGGGCGCGATGGTGGATTGATCTTCGATGAAATCGCCCAGGTGTGAATCGTCATCGTCGCCGATGGGCGTTTCCATGGAGATCGGCTCTTTGGAAATTTTGAGGATTTTGCGGATTTTCTCCTCGGGCATTTCCATTTTTTCGGCGAGCGTCGCCGGGTCGGGCTCCAGACCGGTCTCTTGCAGAATCTGCCGCGAAATGCGGTTCATTTTATTGATGGTCTCGATCATATGCACCGGAATACGAATGGTGCGCGCCTGATCGGCGATGGAACGCGTGATCGCCTGACGTATCCACCACGTGGCGTAAGTCGAAAACTTGTAGCCGCGGCGATATTCAAATTTGTCGACCGCTTTCATCAGGCCGATGTTGCCTTCCTGAATCAAATCCAGAAACTGCAGGCCGCGATTGGTGTACTTTTTGGCGATGGAAATCACCAGCCGCAGGTTGGCCTCCGTCATATCGCGTTTGGCGCGGCGCGCCCTGGCTTCGCCCGTGGTCATCTGACGGTTGATTTCCTTCACGTCCTTGATCGGCAGTCCGACACGGTTCTGAAGATCCAGCAGTTTCTGCTGTTGTTCGACCACATGCGGCTCAAAGCGGGCCAGCACCTCGCTCCATGGATGGCCGCCTTCGATTTCGCCTTTAATCCAGCGCAGGCTGACTTCTTTGCCGGGGAACTCTCTAATGAAATGCGTGCGCGGCATGTTCGCCTTGTTCACGCACAGATCCAGCACCGTGCGTTCGTAACGGCGCACTTCTTCCACCAGCTTGCGCACGGTATCGCACAGGGCTTCAATCTGCTTGGCGGAAAAGCGGATGTTCATCAACTCGTTGGAAATATCTTCGCGCGATTCCAGGTACGCCGGACTGCGTGGACCGTTCTTGGCCAGCACTTTCATCATGCGGTTGTAGTGCGTGCGGATGATGCCAAAACGCTTGAGCGCCTCGGTCTTCAAACGCAGCAGGTCGGCGGTTAGTACCGCGGCGGCGGCGGCTTCGTCGACTTCCTCTTCTTCCTCGGTGGCGGTTTCTTCGTCGGCCTCTTCGTCATCATCGTTGCTGGCGCTGCTGGCGCTGCTGATGGCGCGCATGGCTTCTTCTTCGGGCGCGTTGGGATCGATCAGGCCATCCACCACTTCATCGGCGCGAATTTCGTCTTTTTCGATGCGGTCAGCCAGCGCGAGAATGTCGGCAATGGTGGTCGGGCAGGCCGAAATCGCCTGCACCATGTGTTTCAAGCCATCTTCGATACGCTTGGCGATTTCGATTTCGCCTTCGCGCGTCAAGAGTTCCACCGAACCCATTTCGCGCATGTACATGCGCACCGGGTCGGTGGTGCGGCCAAACTCGGAATCCACCGTCGACAGCGCCGCTTCGGCTTCCGCAGCGGCTTCTTCGTCGGCCACCGGCGGGGTGGCATCGGACATCAGCAAGGTTTCGGCGTCCGGCGCTTCGTCGTACACCAGAATGCCCATGTCGTTGATCATGCCGATGATGGTCTCAATCTGCTCGGCTTCGAGCATTTCATCCGGTAAATGATCGTTGATCTCGGCGTAGGTAAGATAGTTGCGCTCTTTGCCGAGCATGATCAGGTTCTTCAGACGGTTGCGGCGCGCTTCGGCGTCCGCCGGCGAGAGTTCACGACGCTCGAATTCCTTGACCAGCGCTTTTTCTTTCGCGGTCAAGCCGCGCGTGGCTTTTTTGCGCGCATCCTTGCCCACCGGCAGCGGGAGAACAGCCTCTGCAACCGCTACGTTTGTTACGCTCGACACGGTCGCACTGCCGCCGGCCTTGGCCTTGGCCATCTGCGCGGCAATTGCCTTAAGCTTCGCGAGTCGCTCGTCTTTCTCCGATAGCGGC
>JANMXV010000102.1:0-3105 GCA_031381325.1 Betaproteobacteria bacterium
CGCGCCCGGTTCCGGAAACGGATTCGGCGGCGCATCACTCGGAAAATACGGCGCGGGGCCGTAGAGCACCAGCTTGTCCACCTTCTCCGGATGCATCGCCGCGAAGCCGCCCGCACGCGGTGTGCCGGTGGACCAGCCGATCATGCTGATGCGCTCCACCTTGCGCAGATCCATGATGAACTTGACGATGGTTTCGACTTCATCGTGCTCGGTGCGGCTGGAAACCAGCTTGAACGGGTAACGCGGCGCGCACTTTTCTTTCAGCAGGTGTGGAATCAAATGGTGCTGGGACGCCGCATCGACATTGCACGGGTCGTCCATCATCGGCTTGGGTGACGAGCCGTATGCGGTATGCGTCATCGCAAACACGTCGTAGCCTGCGCGCGCCAGCACACGCATGAAGCTGTAGTCGTCTTTGTAGTCGAGATCGTAGGCCACGTTTGACGGTGAAAAGCCGCCATGCACAAACAGCACCACATGCGGCTTCACTTTGCTCGCCGCTGAGACCGCCACCGATGCCGCGACTTTCTCACGCAGGTGCAGGCCCACGGTCTGGCCCAAATTCGCGGGCACGGTGGATACATGCGTGACGAAACGGTCTATGGTTTGAATAGTGTCGTTTGAAATCATGGCATGGCGGCTTTTCACGGGTACGATACCTTCATTCTAATGCAGGTAGAATCCTGCCGAAGAGCGTAGTCATGCAATCAAAACTATTTCACGCGTTGGCAGTGATAGCGGCAACCTTCACCACTACCAACGCTGCCGCGCTAACATTCCCCGCAAAGCTGGTGTGCATTGTTGTCGGCTTCACGCCCGGCGGCGGCAGTGATTTCATGGCACGCCTGTTATCGGCAAGACTCACGGGATGATGGCGAAAATCGACATCGTGCGCGTACCGTACAAAGGCGTCGCCGCTGCATTGGCAGATGTTCCATTTTCATCCGCGCCGATGATGCCAAATGGGCTTGGCTGGTTGCGGCTACAGGATTAATATATAAACCGTAAGTATTTGTTTTTATTCACTAATTTATTTCATGACTAACGGCTATCCCGCACTGTTTTCGCCCTACACCCTCGCCGGCAAGCGCCTGAAAAATCGCATCGTGCATGCGTCGATGACCACGCGCATGGGCGACAAAGGCAGAGTCACCGAACGTCAATTGCACTACTACGCCAATCGCGCGCGCGGCGGCGCGGCAATGATCGTCACCGAGCCGCTCAGCATGGCGCGGCATCAACACATCCCCTACAAAATCGTCGCTTACAACGACGATGAACTCGACGGCCTCAAGCGCTGGGCCGATGCGGTTGAAGCACACGACTGCCGTCTGCTCGGCCAGATACAAGACCCCGGTCGCGGACGCCACGAAGCCGGACGTAATCCCGAAGCCGTCGGAGCATCCGCCCTGCCCGACGATCTAAGTGGCACGGTGCCGCGCGCGCTCACTATCGACGAAATTCATCGCATGAATGATGACTTTGCGCAGTCGTCTGCGCGCCTCAAGCGCTGCGGTTTCAGCGGCGTGGAGATTTCCGCCGGGCATGGTCATCTGTTTCATCAGTTTTTATCGCCGTGGTCGAATGCGCGTGAGGATGAATACGGTGGCGATCTGACAGGCCGCACGCTGCTCATCGCTGAAATGATCGCCGGCATACGCGCTGCCTGCGGAAACGATTTCATACTCGGCTTGAAACTTCCGGGCGATGACGGTGTACCTGGCGGCATCGGCCCGGATCAAGCAGCGCAAATCGCCGCTCAGCTTACGCGCTCAGGCGCCGTCGATTACGTCACGCTCGCGCAGGGCAGCCATGCACGCTCGCTCGAAATGCACGTGCCCGACGGCTACGGGCCGCGCGCCCCATACCTGCCGCTGTTTCGCGCACTGCGCAAAGTAGTCAATGGTGTGCCACTGATGGCACTAGGGCGCATCACAGACCCCGCCGAAGCCGATGCCATACTCGCCAACGGCGACGCTGAATTGGTGCAACTCGGCCGTGCGTTGGTCGCAGACCCGGCGTGGCCGCTTAAAGCCGCGCAAGACCGTGCGCACGATATCCGCTACTGCGTGTCTTGCAATAACTGCTGGTATGTGGGCGCTGCGTTTCACCAGCCGCTGTCATGCGACAACAATCCGCGCGTGGCACAGGCCAACGAAGTGGATTACTGGCCCGATCCCGCGCCGGCAAAAAAACGCGTGGTCATTGTTGGCGCAGGGGTCGCAGGCATGGAAGCGGCGTGGACAGCGGCTGCGCGCGGGCACGAAGTTACCGTGTTCAGCCGCTCGCGCGACATCGGCGGCAAGGCGCGGCTGCGCGCGCTGCTGCCGGGCGGCGAGGCCGTCAGCAGTATCTACGATTACCAATACGCCGCCGCGCAGCGTGCGGGCGCACAGTTTGAATTGGGCATCACCGCTACCGTTGAAAACGTAGTGGCGCTTAACCCGCATACGGTGATACTCGCCACCGGCGCTAACATGGTCGCGCCGCGCTGGCTTCCGCCACAGGCCCGCGAAATCGTTACCGATCTTCGATCCGCCATGCAAATCGTGCTGCACATCAAGCAGCGTCAACCGGGCACCGCAGTGATTTACGACATGGATCAGTCCGAGGGCACCTATGCCAGCGCGGAACTGTTGCAGCAACTGTTCGAGCGCGTCGTGCTCGTGACGCCGCGCGACGCTATCGCCGAAGAAACCGCGATGGTCACGCATCAGGGCATCAACCGCAGGTTCAGCGCAGCAGGCATCGAAGTCATGACACTCTCTGAGCCGCGATGGAGCGACGATTTCGAAAAAGGCAATCTCGAAATCATGCAGGTTTACACGGGTGAACAGACCCTGCTTCGCAACGTTGCGTTCTTCGCTTACTCGACGCCGCGCGCGCCAGACATCGCACTTGTTGCGCCGCTGCGCGCCGCCGGTATCGGCGTGCGGCTGATCGGCGACAGCCTCGCGCCGCGCAACGTGATGACGGCGACGGCCGAAGGGCATGCGGCAGGGCATGAGGTATGATCGTTGCCTTTGGTCGCGCTCGAATCCCTATATCATAAAACCTGTGAGGTCGAAAATGAAATTAAAACACCCTGAGCTTTCACGGTTAGCC
>JANMXV010000108.1:0-9772 GCA_031381325.1 Betaproteobacteria bacterium
CCAAAGGCACTCCCGACGAAACGTGGCTCGCCTATGCAGGCGGTCGAGGTTGGGTTGTGCTCACCCGCGACAAACGCATCCGCTACCGGCAACTGGAACGGCTTGCACTGACAGAGGCAAAGGCACGCGCTTTTGTTTTCACCGGCGGCAACGTCACCGGCAAAGATACGGCGGCGATACTCGTTCACGCGTTGGCACGCATTACGACCATTTGCCAAGCTGACAAAGGTCCCTTCATCTACCACATTGGGCGCGGCGGCAATCCAATCAGGATGGATTGAATCGCACTGCCCTTATAGTTCCGGAGAGATGACAAAGTCTCACGCGGGACTAAACGAATCGGATTTACAATCACGGCTATGAAAGCCACGCACCAAAAACTTGAATTCCCGCCGCTTCCGGCACTCTCCGGCGTCGTGCGCGCGGTGTATTTCGAGCCCATTGCGCTGTCGGGCGAGCGCTACTGCATTGCCATCGTCGGACAGACCTCCAGCGGCGAAGCGATTGCGCGCAGCACGGTTTCGCCTCGCGTCGCACACTGTGTCATCGGCGAATTGGGTGCGAATCTCGTCGGATTCTCACAACTGGTGGTGCAGGATTTCAAACACGCGCTGCATGCAGGCATGGCACTCAAGAAGTGGCGCCCAACGTTTGACCGGATGTCTTTGGGCGATCCGCGCGAGGTTGACGGCAATGATGTTGAGCAAATGCTCCAGGCCGCGAGCATCAACTTTGCCCTGCTTGCACACGAGGCCTTGCCTGACGTGAGGGCGCGCTAAACCTTACCCCGAATGCTTGGCTACAGCCTCATAGGATGCAACTTCACCGGCAATCACCTCGGCTAGTTTCGACGCATCCTGTTCAAGGAATATCTGCTTATCGCCAGGTATCTTTCTCAGAATACTCATTGCATTGTCGAAAGCCGGACGCAATTCGTCCTGGCTTGGTTGCCCGATCAAGAAATACAGCTTGAATTGATCTTCGGCAGCCTGCACGCTGGTCATTTGCCCAAGCCACTTATGTGCTTTGTCTTTCAGGCTGTCGGCTTCGGCAAGGTCAAAGGATAACGGCTCAAGACAATGCCACACACCGTTCTTCCACGCGTATTCGAACTCGATCTCGTCGTCCAGTACGGTGATTTTCTTCGGCTGAAAGTGGTGTAGCACTTGCCGTTCCTCCAGCGTACGCTTGAAACTACGCCATACATCCTGATCGTTTCGGCCCTCACGCTGCAACTTTTCGTCATAGCGCGATACCAAGCGATCATAAAGCTGCTCCAGCGTGCGGGAGGGATCATTGGTCAGGCCGCTGCCCAAAGGTGACCACTGCAACGAACTGTCATCTTTCGGCAATATCGATTGCGCAAAATCAAGCGCGGTCTTCGAATCATTCAACGGCAGCTCTCCGTTAAACCGATCCCCGAGTTCCTCAATACGTGCCTGGATATATTTCATCAGCGAACGGAAGTGATCACCGCTCACGCCAGGAAATGCCTTGCTCAGCCGTCCATAAGTCTGGCTGCACATAGCGCTCACGTAACGTGTCTCCGGCGCGCTCAGCACCACACCGACATTCAAAAACTCACCGGTGGTGGTGTCGTGTACATAACGTAACACCGTGTAGCTGTAGGAAATTTTCTCTTTCATATCAATATCCTAGCGATCTCCGCGATAGCGGGCTGAATATTATCTCTGACCTGCGAAATACAAACTACCAGTAGTAGAAGTTGTGGGTTGGAGTTACGAAGGAACCCCAACACAAGTCGAATAGGACGTATCGGCGGGTGGCGACCATTACCGATAGAAGCGTTTGAAAAACGGCACTATGCCGAGCTGCCCTGGCTGGCATGACGCAATCAGCCAGAACGGATCAATTAATCACTGCGAGCGGTTCAAATTCTCCCTTAGCACAGGGCACAAAGCCTGCTGGCCAAGGCGATACAAATTTGCAAAGCAACCGAAAGTTACTGGGCGCATCCGGATTTACACGTTCTACTGATACAACCACCCGTTCCTGGCTTACGCGGCTCATGACTGTGGAAAATTCCGCAGAGTAGTAGCGCGGAATGTATCCCACCATCGACATGGGGTCATCAGTCCGCAGCAGCAGCGCCATTGGATCAGCCTTGTTTTGCACATCCTGCATTAGGAAAAGTCGTTCACCAGTGTTAAGCGTCGCCGCCCGCTGTTGATCCTTTTCGCTCATATGGCGCAATCCGTGTGCAAAGAAATAGGCAACGTAATTATTATCCGGGCTTGGCTCTGGGCAAGGAACAATCTCCAGGGTATCGGTGGCACGCTGCCCACCGCTGCGCGCCAACATTTCGAGTTCGTCCGCCTTACTCTCGTCCAAGCCCAACCATTTCAAATAGTCGTGATATTCTGGCCGCGACTTCGGCAACAGCCGATTTGCAAACAATGGAAAGAGTTCGTTCGACAAATAAACAACTCCCAAATCCATCATGCGGCCAAAGGGAACGAATTTTGAAGACGCTTTTGCCCCTCGCGTATACGCGAACGCGTAGGTTCCCTTCTCGTAGGTCAAGCGCCCGACTGGGTACCACTGCCGTGTATCGGGATCCTGCCAGGTAACGTAAAGCTTCTTCATGTGTGACAACCTATAACTTTAGCAGCCGATCGCGGTTAATTTTGATCAGCTTTAACGCAAATTGCCGCGCGGCATCGCTCATCACCGGTGCCGGAACACTATTGATTATCGACTCGATAATCGCCATTGATAAACCATCCAATCGACCTTTCCAATATTGGGCTGCACGAGTTGAAATTCTAGCGGCCTCTGCAAATGCCTCCAGAGTTGTAAGGGGGTTGGCGCTGGTTGGCGACGGATAAAAGGCAGAACTCGCCCTGCCTGCATAATGCTCCAAAGAACTGCCTTTGTCGCGGGTATTAAGCCGTCGCAAGCGCTCGTCATCTCTCTCGTTTCGTCCCAAACTCGATGCATGATCAAATGTCGGAGATAGCGTAACACTTTGATTAGGACTGATAATTAATCCCCAATTCTCGTGATGCCGATCCTGATTGGCAACCAGCGCATCCAGCAACAGGTAGCCCACAAACACATCCGCAGCAGTGCGAAATTCGGATGGCGCATGGTAACCAAGTGGAAACCTGACGGTGCGTACTGCCGTCACAGCCATCACCAGTCTAACCGTGTGCTGCCGTGCCCTGAATCGCCGAGTATGCGGGTAATCCGGGATCATTTTCGCCAACAGCTCGTTACCGAATACAAGACGACCGCCATCAGGCACAAAAGTCGGCGTCACCACGCCATTGCGGCCCTTCCACTCCGCTAACTCATAATTGGCATGGGGAATGTCAAGCGCACTGCAGATTTCGCAGCAGACTTTCTCCGCCCAATGCTCACCCGACTCCGGGCGCCCTTCCTTAAATAGCGCGCGCTGATTGTTCTCGTCAGAGTACCAAAACTTAAGCTTGGTTCCCAACGCCTCTGGTAATTCCGGAGCATCAGAGGGTACATGCACGATGGGATAGGTCACTTAACCGACATCCATTTCACAGCTCACCTTTGAACGCGCGGTCGAGGATGGCGGGCAGCAGGGCGTCGAGTTCGGCGGAAGTTTCGCTTTGCAGGCGTTTCAGTGCACTGACTTCGGTTTGTAGAACGTCCAGTTCGGCGACGACGCGACGTTGTTCATTGACGGGAGGAACCGGAATTTCTGTATCGAGGAGTTTTTCTGTCTCGAATTTTCGCGTGTCGTGTGTAGATTTCTCCACCGATTGCAAAATACGTGAGTTAAAAGCCCAAAACAAGGCGCATAGATATTCCGGCAGTAACTCCTTGCTGGGTAAAAGCGCTTTCATATCTTGATTAATTGCCGCGGGCGCGCGAAGAACCGCAGAGGGGAATGTATGGGCCAAGATCATTCCGCGCACGACGACAAGCACGGCACCGGCCTTAATGATCTTGGCTGCAGTCTCTCGCGTAGCTCGATCGGAAATGTGATCAATCGCATCTCTAAGTTCGCGAACCTTCATGTCTTTAGGAGTGATCCACGGAATACTACCGTTCCAATAGAAAGGATCTGATTTCGAGGGAGTTCCGCCGCCGCGAATGGATACCATCTCTGCAAGTCGGCGAATCGGATGAGTTTCTACAGCGCGATCAAAAATCACCGAAGCGCCTTGCGCCCATAATACCTTTGCTTCTTCGACCGATTCATGTCGAAGCACCAAGGCCTCGCGGATTTGAGCGGCGAGTTCTTCGATCCGCGCGACGATGTGCCGCTGCTCGGCCAGCGGCGGCAAGGCAATTCCCCTCGCAAGAAAGCTCTTCTCCTGAAGCCGAACCCGATTCGTTGTGCCTTCGCTTGATCGCATGCACTCCTCGATGAAAGATTCCGTTTTGCACATCCATCCCAGATACGACGGTAGCAACCGATCTGCCACAACGTTAAACACCGGGAAATCGTTGCTGACAATCGCATCGTCAAGTTCGTCTGGCACGATGCCGAGCGCGCCGTTTCTTGCGTCAATTCGCGAGAGGATAAACTGGCCGCGGCGCGCCACCATCTGACGCGGTGCAGCGATTTCGGCGCCAGTCAGGATGCCGCGCAACACGACGCCTTTTCCCCAGAGCTTTACCGTGATCTGGCGATACGAGATATCGGGTTGAACCTGTATGGTTTCCTCGCTACGCCTCAGCACTTCGCCGAGCCGTATTTTAGGCCAGGCTTTACTCATGTGCCGTGGTGCGCCAACAGATTGCGGATATTCCCCATGATTTCCGTTATCCGTTTTTCCTTTTCCATTATGCTTTCCGCCAGTTTATCGGGCGGAAGATGCGTGATGTCTTCCCTGCTACGCGGGTTCTTGCGATCAAGCTCGTGAATGCTGGGCCGCCAGCCCGCCGCATCCCATTCGGTGATCACACGATGCACGCGATACGGCGCAAGAAAACCGTCCTCAATGCCTTGCCGCAGGCTGTATTGGTAGATCGGATTGCCGAAATAAAGATAGGTATCGCGATTGTCGTCGCGCAGCGGCGTAGCCGTCATGCCCAGTTGATAGGCGGGCTTGAAGTAGTCGAGGATCGCGCGCCACGAGCTGTCGTCACGCGCGCTGCCGCGATGGCACTCGTCCACAATCACGAGGTCAAAAAAATCCGGCGGAAACGCCTTGAATAAACCGTCGCGCCGTTCGTCCTCGGCCAGCGCTTGATAGGTCGCGAAATACATTTCGCGGCCGAGAGAGAACGGATCATCGCCGATCTTGCAACGCGCATCGCCGAAGTGCGCGAAATCCTTGTCCTTCGGGTCATCGACGAGGATGTTGCGATCAGCCAATTCGATTATTTCGTGGCCGTTGGTCGCG
The DNA here is from genome assembly GCA_031381325.1 of Betaproteobacteria bacterium. Classification (GTDB taxonomy): domain Bacteria; phylum Pseudomonadota; class Gammaproteobacteria; order Burkholderiales; family SG8-41; genus UBA5216. The sequence continues at coordinate 5,352 of JANMXV010000108.1, forward strand.
TAGGCAAACAGAAGGCCGAGCATCTCGGCGCTCGCCTTGGCTGTTGCAAGCCGTCTGCCGCCGATTTGTACGCGGCTTTCGCCTCGACAACCGCCAGCGGAAAATCGCGCGTGTAGCGCAGCAGAAAGTCCGCACGCATCGGCGGCTTGCGCACGAACCCTTTTCCCACCGGCACGATGCGCCCGTCGGTAATCGTGCGCTGCTCGGCAATCGAATGCGGATCGTCGTCCCAGCCCACGGCCTGTAGCTTGGGAACAACGAACTTGCGACAGGTGTCGGCTTCGCTCAATGAGGGCATGTGCGAATTCTATGCTGAATCAACGATTTACGGCTCAGGCAGCGACGTATGAAGCCGAGAGTGGCATCGCGTACGAAGCTGGCATACTAAAGCCAAAATTCAAACGAGGAGAAAGTCATGGCAGGACAAGGCGAAGGCTCGACCAAGGCCATACTCTATGCGCTGGCTGCGAATGGCGGCATCGCGATCGCCAAGGGCGCAGCCGCATTCTGGACGGGTTCGGGCGCGATGCTTGCCGAGACCATCCACTCGCTGGCCGACTGCGGCAATCAGGTGCTGCTGCTGATCGGCATGAAGCGCTCGGAACGCCCCGCCACCGCGCAGCATCCGCTCGGTCATGGGCGCGCCATGTACTTCTGGTCACTGATCGTGGCGCTGCTGCTGTTCTCGGTGGGCGGCCTGTTTTCCGCTTACGAGGGCGTACACCGGCTGTTGCATCCGGAGCCGGTGAAAGACCCGTGGATCGCCATCGGTGTGCTGGCGGTCAGCATCGCGCTGGAGGCGGGCTCGTTGTGGGGCGCGCTCAAGATCATTCGCGCGCAGCAGGGCGCGCGCACGTTCTGGCAGTGGTTTCAGACGACACGCCAGAGTGAGTTGATGGTGGTGGCGGGCGAGGATATAGCGGCGCTCGGCGGGCTGGTGTTTGCGGTGATTGCACTGCTGCTGGCGATCGCAACCGGCAACCCGATCTTCGATGCCCTGGGCAGTTTCGTCATTGGCGTGTTGTTGATCGTAGTGGCGATGCTGATCGTGCGCGAAGTGAAAAGCCTGATCGTCGGCGAAAGCGCCGACCCGCTGGTGCATGCCGAGATCGAGCAGTTCATCGCGGCGCGGCCTGAAGTCGAAAAGATTTATCAACTGATCACCCTGCAATGGGGTAATCACATTGTTGTTGCGGTGAAAGCCGCGATGCGCGAGAACGCCGACGTGGCGAAAATGATCGCGCAGATCAACGTCTGCGAATCCGCGTTGAAAAAGAAATTTCCTGTGGTGAGTTGGATATTTTTTGAACCGGACAACGTGGATTAGCCGCCACATCGCATCACATCAGCGCAACGCAACATCATCGAGCTTTAGTTAAATTTATATAAAAACAGACCTGCAATCATTGGCGCTTCCATTGCAAAAAAAATTACTTGATTAGCAGATTCACCAGCACCTGCCGGTAGATTTTTTGCAGCGGCTCGATTTCATCCACACCGACGCACTCGTTGAGCTTGTGGATGGTGGCGTTGGTCGGGCCGAATTCCACCACTTGCGGGCAGATGTCGGCGATGAAGCGCCCGTCGGAGGTGCCGCCGGTGGTCGACAGTTCGGTATCAACGCCGGTGACGGTTTTGATCGCGCGTGCAATGGCATCAACCAAGTCGCCGCGCTGGGTAAGGAACGGCCGGCCATCGACACGCCAATCCAAATCATAGGTCACGCCATGGCGGTCGAGGATGTTGACCACGCGCGTTTGCAGCGACTCGGTACTGCTTGCGGTCGAGTGTCGGAAATTGAATTTGATGTGCGCCGCGCCGGGAATGACATTATTGGCGCCGGTGCCCGAATTGAAATTGGAAATCTGCCAGGTGGTCGGCGGAAAATATTCGTTGCCGTTGTCCCATTTGGTTTGCGCCAGTTCGGCGATGGCGGAGGCGACTTCATGTATCGGGTTGCGCGCCATGTGAGGATAGGCGACGTGGCCCTGCACGCCGTTAACCGTAAGGATGCCGGTGAGCGAACCGCGGCGGCCGTTCTTGATCATGTCGCCGAGTTTTTTCACGCTAGTCGGCTCGCCGACGATGCAGTAGTCGAGCTTTTCGCCACGCGCCGCGAGTGCTTCCACCACGCGCACGGTGCCGTCAATCGCGGGGCCTTCTTCGTCGGAGGTGAACATCACCGCGAGCGAACCGGGGTGATCCGGATGTTCCTTGACGAACTCACGAATCGCCACCACGAAGGCGGCGAGCGAAGTTTTCATGTCGGAGGCGCCGCGTCCGTAGAGCCAACCGTCGCGGATGGTGGGCGTGAACGGATCGCTTGTCCACTGATCGAGCGGGCCGGTGGGCACCACGTCGGTATGGCCCGCAAAACACACCAGCGGCGCAGCCGTGCCGCGCCGCGCCCACAGGTTATCCACGCCGCCCATGCTGATTCTTTCGCAGTTAAATCCCAGCGGCTCCAGGATCGCGATCAACAAATCGAGACAGCCCGCGTCCACGGGCGAAACCGAGTTGCGCGCGATGAGTTGTTTGGTCAGTTCCAGCGTATTGATTTCCACAGGCGAATTCTCCTTGCGATCCTTGATGGGCAGCGAATCTTATCAAAGTGCGGGTAAAATCTGCGGTTCTTCGACGAACTTCCCTTTCGCGCCCGCTATGCCAGCCACGTCCGCCCTGCTCATTTCACACGCTTGCCAAATCCTGTTCGGCGCTGAACTCGCCGAGGTGATTGCCCGTCTCAAGCTGCCGCTCGACGTACTGGTGCTGCCGGCAGACAAAGATGCGCGGCTTTCCGCAGCCGACATCGCGCGCATCGAAGTGGCATTCTTTTCGCAGGATAATTTTCCGCATTACTCGCGGCAATTCTTTTCGTCCGTACGCAAAGCGCCCAACCTCAAATGGCTGCATGTGTTCAATGTCGGCGTCGATCATCCGATCTACACCGAAATGCTCGAGCGCGGCGTGCGTCTCACCACCTCAGCCGGCACTACCGCGGAACCGATTGCGCAAACCGCGTTGGCCGGCTTGCTGATGCTGGCGCGCGGTTTTCCGCACTGGCTCAAAGCGCAGGCCGAACATCGCTGGGATCCGCTGCGGCTGCAACAATCGCCGCGCGATTTGCCGGGCCAGACTGTGCTGGTCTATGGCATGGGCCAGATCGGCGCCGAGTTCGCACGCCTCGCGCAAGCGCTGGGCATGCGCGTGATCGGCGTCCGCCGCAGCCCGCGCAAAGCAGACGACCCGGTGGATGAAATGCACACGCCGGATCAACTGGATGCGCTGTTGCCGCGTGCCGAATGGGTGATGCTGGCTTGCCCGCTTACGCCGGAAACACGCAAACTGATCACGGCAAGGCGATTGTCGCTGTTGCCGAAGGGCGCTTACCTTATCAACATAGCGCGTGGCGAGGTCATCGATGAAGCCGCGATGATTAACGCGTTAAACAGTGGCCAAATTGCCGGCGCGTATCTCGATGTGTTTGAACAAGAACCGCTGCCCGCCACTTCGCCGCTGTGGGAGTTGCCCAACGTGATCGTCACACCGCACAATTCATCAACGGCGGTGGGTAACGAACGGCGCGTGTTCGATTATCTCTTGCGCAATCTTGAACATTGGAAAACCGGCGCACCATTACTGCATGAAGTATTTCCTGTCGGAGAAAAATAATGCCGCAAAAACGAATACTTGCACTTCTCGCAGTATGCAGCATCATCGCCACGTCACACGCACAAACCACTTCGTCAGGCTCAGGGCAGGCCTACCCCGCGAAATCCGTGCGCATCATTGTGCCGTTCGCCGCCGGAGGCAACACCGATTTCACCGCGCGCACCCTCGCGGCCAAACTCAGCGAATCGCTGGGCCAGCAATTTCTGGTCGACAACCGGCCCGGTGGTTCCACCAACATCGGTTCGGAGATGATCGTAAAGTCCGCGCCCGACGGCTACAACATCCTCTTGGGCGGCGCCGCCAATACCATCAACGTGGCCGCCCTCGCCAAGGTGCCGTTCGACTTGCAACGCGATCTTGCACCGATCGTTCTGTGCGTGAAGGGCGCCAACGTGTTGTCGATACATCCCTCATTGCCCGCGAAAAATCTGCAAGAACTGATCGCGCTGGCGAAAGCAAAGCCGGGGCAACTGAATTACGGCACCTCCGGCGTCGCCAGTTCCAATCACATGGCGGGGGAATTGCTTACTCATATGGCAGGCATCAAGCTCAATCACGTGCCGTACAAAGGCAACGCGCCGGCGCTGACCGATTTGATCGGCGGCCACGTTGAGCTGCTTATCAGCGGCGTGCCTGCGCTGATACCGCACATCAAAAGCGGGCGCATCCGCGCCGTCGCCATCGGCAGTTTGAAGCGCTTTGCGGCAATTCCCGAAGTGCCGACCTTCGACGAATCCGGCCTCAAGGGT
>JANMXV010000167.1:0-6502 GCA_031381325.1 Betaproteobacteria bacterium
TTGCCTGCGCTAGGTAAAACTGCCGCTGAACTGCCGGCGCACGAGAAAAATAAAATCAGTCACCGTGGTCAGGCGCTTTCGCGACTGGCGGCAAGGCTCCAGGAATTCGTGAGGCGTGAGACGTGAGGCGCGCGGAGACAGAGCGCGATACCACGCCTCACGTCTCACGCCTCACGCTTCACGCTTCACCACACTTCACCGCGCTACCCCCGCTCGCGCTCTACATCCACATCCCGTGGTGCCTGCGCAAATGCCCGTACTGCGACTTCAATTCACATGAAGTGCGCGCGGCAAGTGGTGAAATCCCGGAGCAGGATTATGTGGCCGCGCTGATCGCGGATTTTGAACAGACGCTGCCGCGCGTGTGGGGCCGGCGCATCAGCAGCGTGTTCTTTGGCGGTGGCACGCCGAGTTTGCTGTCGGGCGCGGCGGTGGATGCGATACTGGCTGCGGTGCGCGCGCGCATGCCGCTCAGTCCCGACGCCGAGATCACGCTGGAGGCCAATCCCGGTACGGTTGAAGCGGAGCGCTTTCGCGACTACCGCGCGGCGGGTGTCAATCGCTTGTCGCTCGGCATCCAGAGTTTTAATCCGCGGCACCTGAAAGCGCTGGGGCGCATCCACGATGACACACAAGCCAGACGCGCCATCGACATCGCGCGCGAGCATTTCGAAAATTTCAATCTGGATGTGATGTACGGCTTGCCGCAACAAAGCGTCGATGAAGCGCTCGCCGACATCGAAGCGGCCCTGGCGTTTGAGCCGCCGCATGTGTCGGCTTACCATCTGACCCTGGAGCCGAACACGGTTTTTCATCGCTATCCGCCGAAGCTGCCCGATGATGATACCGCTGCGGAAATGCAAACGCAGATCGAAGCCCTGCTGGCGTCGAACGGTTACGATCACTACGAGACCTCGGCGTTCGCGCAGTCCGGCGCGCGCTGCAAACACAATATGAATTACTGGCTGTTCGGCGACTACATCGGCATTGGCGCGGGCGCGCACGGCAAGATTTCGTTTCCTGACCGCGTGCTGCGCGAGGTGCGTTATCGCCAGCCCAGGCAATTCATGGAAAAGGCCAACCAGGGCAACGCGATTCAGGAATCACACGAGGTCGGCGCTGAAGACGCCGGCTTCGAATTCATGATGAACGCATTGCGGCTGAAGGGCGGCTTTGATGTGCGATTGTTCGCCGAACGCGCGGGCGTTACACTGACAAGCGTGTTAAAACCCTTGCAAGCGGCGGAGCAGCGCGGGTTGATTACGCGCGATCATCAACGCATCGTGCCGACGCCGCTGGGCCAGCGATTTCTGAATGAATTGCTGCAATTGTTTCTTCCGGATGCAAGCCGTGACGATAATAAAAATATCAATAAAAACAAATAGTTAATGTTATATTTCACTATCCGATGAATGCGCGGGGCGGCGATGGCCCCTAAGCGCGATGCTTCGGGTAAAGTACATGCATTACTCATTGAGCGGCACACAACAGGAGACGTCAGGTATGAACGGTTTCAGAAAAACACGCGTGAGCCCGGTAGCGGTGCTGGTGGCAACCGCACTAGTCGCGGGCGGGCCGGTGATGGCGCAGACCCCTTCGACAGGCTCAGCACAGGCCTACCCCAACAAGCTCGTGAGATTCATAGTGACGTATCCGCCGGGCGGCAGTTCGGATGTGATGGCACGCATCATCGGCCAGCAGTTGAGTGAGTACTGGAGCCAGCCGGTTATCGTGGAATCGCGGCCGGGTGCGGATGGATCGATCGGCATGGAATATGCCTCGAAGCAGCCGGCCGACGGATACACCTTCCTGCTCGGTAATTTCGGCCCGGTGGTTGCCAAACCGCTACTGGCGAAAGTGAATTACGACTGGCAAAAAGATTTTGCGCCGGTGTCGCGTATTACCAACTCCGCCAATATTCTGGTGGTGCCGGTCACCCTGCCGGTTAAAGACGTGAAGCAGTTGGTCGCGCTGGCGAAGGCGCGTCCGGGCGAACTCACCTACGGCACCAGCGGCCCCGGCAGCATGTCGCACTTCGCGGGTGAAATGTTCCAGCGTATGGCCGGGGTCAAAATGATTACGGTCAATTACAAAGGCAACGCGCTGGCGATTACCGATATCATGGGCGGGCAGATCACCACCATGTTTTCGGACGCACTGCCGGCGATGCAGGCGATGAAAACCGGCAAACTGCGCGCGATGGCAGTCACCAGCGAACAGCGCTGGCCGTTCACGCCGGAACTGCCGACCCTGGCGGAAAGCGGGCTGAAGGGCTTCGCGGCGGTGAACTGGTGGGGCATTCTGTTTCCGGCGGGCGTGCCGCGGCCCATCATAGACAAAGTCAATGCCGATCTGGTTAAGGCGCTGGCGACGCAGAACGTGAAGACGCGCCTCGGTGAACTGGGCGTCGAAGCGGTGTCCAGTACGCCGGAGCAGTTCGGCGCTTTCATGGCGAGCGAGACTGCGCGTTGGGGCAAGCTTATCAAGGACGCGAATCTCAGAGTGGAAAAATAAGGTTCCGTGCCGGACCGGCCGCGCGCAAAGCTGAGCTATTCGATGGATATCAAGAGTCTCGCACAAATAATTTCGGCCAGTTTTCTCGAAGCCATGCCCGAACCGGCGTGGGTGAAAGACGCCGGGCATCGTTACGTGTCGGTTAACGCGGCGTTTCGCAAGATGTGCGAATTCCAGGTCGGCCAGTACGGGGGCGAGATTGAAGTCATCGACGTGACCGACTTCAATCTGTTTCCCCTGGAGATGGCGGAACAGTCTCTGCAGGAAGACCTCGATGTCATCGCTACCCGCAGCACCAAGCGCGGGAACCTGTTCATCTTTAATCCCTCGGGCGAGTCGCGCCATTTTGCGACGCATCGCGTCGCATTGCTCGACGGCGCCGGCGGCGTGGCCGGGACATTGGGGGTAGCGCTCGACATCACGCAACAGGCCGCGCGCCGCTCGCAACTGCGCGAGAGCGAGCGCCTGCTCGCGACGTTGATGCAAAACCTGCCAGTGGTCGTTTATCAGCGGCTTCCGGACGCGGATTGGCGTATGCAATTTGTCAGCGACGGTTGCCGTGATCTGACCGGCTACGCGGCCGCTGATTTTGTGGACAATGCCGTGCGCACCTGGGCATCGATCATGTCGCCGGAGGATTTCGTGGTCGCCTGGCACGATGTTCAGAACCAGCTCGCCAAGGGCGCCAACTACAACATTGAATACCGCGTGATGTTGCCGGATGGCGAGCCGCGCTGGGTTACCGAGCGCGGCGTGGGCCTCTCCAACGCCGAGGGCGAGCTGACGTCGCTGGTAGGCACCATCATGGACTTCACCGAGACCCGGCATTATCTCGACGAGATGGTGAGGCGCGATACGCACGATACGCTGACGGGCGTGGCCAATCGTCCGCTGCTGGTGGATCACCTGCGTCATGGCATCGCCTACGGCGAGCGTTACGAGCGCATGGTCGCTACCTTCGTGGTCAATATCGATCACTTCAAGTACGTGAACCAGAGCCTGGGCCACGACGCGGGTGACGAGCTGTTAAAGGGGGTGGCGCTACGGCTGCGCAGCGCCTTGCGCGATCATGATTCGATTGCGCGCCTGGGTGCGGATTCGTTTGCCATGACGTTGATCGAAATCGACAACCTCGGCGGCGCCGCGCAGGCGATGACACGCGTGCTCAACTCCGTGCGCGCGCCCTTCATGATCGGCGAGCAGGAAGTCGTGGTCACCTGCAGCGTGGGCTGCGCGCTGTATCCGAACGACGGCCCGGACCCGGAAACACTGCTGCGCCGCGCCGATACCGCGATGCGCCATGCGCGCAATCTGGGCGGCGATTGCTATTATTTTTACTCGGCCGACAGCGACCGGCTCACGGAAGAGCGGCTGTATATCGAAGCGAATCTGCGGCGCGCCGTGGAAAACGGCGAGTTTCTGCTCCATTATCAGCCGCAGGTGGACGCGAAGGATGGCCGCTTCATCGGCATGGAGGCGCTGGTGCGCTGGAAACATCCGGAGATGGGGATGGTGTCGCCGGGCCGTTTTATCCCGGTGGCCGAGGAAACCGATCTGATCGTGACCATCGGCAGTTGGGTGTTGGAAGAGGCCTGCCGCCAAACTCAATCCTTGATTGAGGAAGGATTCCCGGTGGGCCACGTCGCGGTCAACCTGTCGCCGCGCCAGTTTCGCGATGCGCGGCTGATCCCGAAAGTCGCTGAAATTCTGGCGCGCACGGGTTTGCATCCGCAACACCTGGAGCTGGAGATTACCGAAGGACTGGCTATGAAAGACGTGGATGCGGTCGTCGCCAAACTCAAAGAACTGAAGAGCCTGGGCTTGCAAATGGCCATCGACGATTTCGGCACCGGCTATTCCAGCCTGAGTTATCTGCGGCGTTTCCCCATCGATCGCTTGAAGATCGATCAGTCGTTCACGCGTGAAGTCACTTCATCGAGCGACGGCGCCGCTATTGCACGCGCGGTGATTCAGCTCGGCCACGCGCTCGATCTGCAGGTGATTGCGGAAGGTGTCGAAACCGAAGGCCAACTGCAATTTCTGCGTGACAATGCGTGCGACGAAATTCAGGGCTATTATTTCTCGCGCCCGCTGGATCCGGTCGCGCTGCGGGAACGGCTGCGCACGGGTTTGCGCAAAGACGGCAGCAGCGCGCTGGTGCCGGCGCAGGGCGCCGCACCGTTCAAAGCCGCTTAAACACAATATCCCACACGCCGTGACCGAGTTTTAAGCCGCGCGCCTCGAATTTGGTGCGCGGGCGGTAGGCCGGGCGCGGCACGTAGTCTGCCGCGGTGTTCTGTAGCGCGGGTGTGGCGCTTAACACGGCCAGTATCTGCCCGGCGTATTCGTGCCAATCGGTCGCCGCGTGCAGATAACCGCCCGCTTTCAATTTTTCCGCGAGCAGGCCCGCCAGCGGTGGTTGGATGAGCCGCCGCTTGTGGTGGCGCTTTTTTGGCCACGGATCGGGAAAAAAAATGTGTATGCCATCCAGGCTGTCTGGCGCAATCATGTGCTGCAGCACCTCAACCACATCGTGCTGGATGATGCGTACGTTAGTCAGCGCGCGAGCTTCGATTTGTTTCAGCAGGCTGCCCACGCCGGGCGTGTGAACTTCGACGCCGAGGTAATCGTTCGCCGGCTGTGCGGCGGCGATCTCGGCGGTAGTCTCACCCATGCCGAACCCGATTTCGAGGATTTTCGGCGCAGCGCGACCGAACAACTGTTCAAGATCGATGGGTGATTCGGCGTAGGCGATGCCGTAGCGCGGCAGCAGCGTCTGGTGTGCGCGCTGCTGCGCGTTGGAGACGCGGCCCTGGCGCAGCACGTAGCTGCGGATGTGGCGCGGGGCTTCTGCTTCAGACATGGGCGGCGAGTGTAGCCGCGATGCCTGCATGCCGCAAAGTATTAACTGAAAAAGCGAACCGCAAAGACGCAAAGGCGCAAAGGAAACGCAAAGAAATTATTGGTGTGTTGTTCTTTGCGTCTTTGCGCCTTTGCGGTGATGTGTTGGTTTTTTGGTTTCAGGCGGTGCGGTGCGTGGCGGTGTAAGTTTGCTGCTGGTTGTAGGGCAGCCTGGCGAGTAGTTGCGCCATCAGACACGAGCCGCTGGCGCCGGCGAAGATCAGGCCCGCGCCGACACCGCCGGACAACAGCAGAAACCACGGTGATACCAGTACGCCGAGCAGCGTGCCGGTGAACACCAGTGAGCCGGCGACGATTTGCACCTGGCGCATCAGGCTGATCGGCGCGCAACGGGTACCAGGGTTCTCCACCAACGGCAAACCGCAGGCTTTCCATTGGGACAGTCCGCCCTCCATGTGGGCGATATTGTCGAAGCCGGCGGCGGCGAGTTTGCGTAGCGCGCTTTGCGAGCGGTTGCCCGAGGCGCAGCACAGCACGATTGGTTTATCGCGCGGCAACTTCGACGCAGCGTCAATTTGCGCGCCATGCGCACCCCAGTGTTGCAGTGGCAGACATTGCGCTCCCGCAATGTGCTCGCGCGCGAATTCACTGAGCTCGCGCACGTCGATCAGAACGATGGCGTTGACGGCGAGTCGCTGCTGCGTGGTTATTGCGTCGAGCGTTTGCATGGGGGCGTTGTTGAGGGCCTGCCCTTAAACAACGTACCAACAACAGCGGCGTTGACGCGAGTTTTGATGAATTTCTTGCTGAGCGACTAAAGTACCGTAATTATTTGTTTTTATTGATATTTTTAAACTATATCTTGCCGATCATGCCGACCGTGGGCGAACTGGGCGCGGCAGAATAGAGCTTTTTGGGCATGCGTCCCGCGCGCCACGCGTCGCGCCCGGCTTCAACCGCTTTTCTCATGGCCGAGGCCATCAACAGCGGGTCGCGGGCGGCGGCGATGGCGGTGTTCATCAGCACCGCGTCGCAGCCCAGTTCCATGGCAATGGCGGCGTCGGACGCGGTGCCGACGCCAGCATCCACCACCACCGGCACCTTGGCGTTTTCAATAATAATCTGC
>JANMXV010000170.1:0-27664 GCA_031381325.1 Betaproteobacteria bacterium
TTCCACGGAAATCCGGTGAATATCCAACTGCGCACCCACTCGGCGAGTACCCACAGCGCGGGCGCGAGCAGCATCAGCTTGAAGCTTGCAGCACGCGGGCTGCGTGCAACGGCATAACCCGCCACCGCCGGAAACAACGCCAGAAACGCGCAGAACAGCAGGGTCGCCAGTGCCGCCAGCGGCATCGGCATCGCGCCGAAAGTGTGCAGGCTGACGTAAATCCACGATACGCCCGCGAGAAAAAAGCCGAGGCCGAAGGCCCAGCCAATTTTGAATGCTTGCCTGGGCGTGGCTGCTTGCGACCATTGCCAGAACAGCAGTGCCAGCGTAACGAAGGGTAGGGGCGAAACGTGAAACGGCGCGAAGCCCGGCACGGTGAGTGCGCCGGCCAGAAATGCAACGATGAACGGCGCAGGCTGAGAAAATGATGCGGCTTCCCGCGCCGCAGGATGCTTTTCCCTCATCAATTACGCGGACTTTTTCCTGACCACTTGCAGCAGGTGCATGCGCCGGCTGTCCGCGCGCAGCACCTTGAACGACAAATTGTCAAAGCTGATCTGCTCGCCGCGCTTGGGAATGCGGCCAAAGCGCTTGAGCACCAAACCACCGACGGTATCGAATTCCTCGTCGCTGTAACTCGTTCCAAACACTTCATTAAAATCGGATACTTCCGTCAACGCCTTGACGCGATATTGGCCGCCGCGTTCTTCGACGATTTTTTCGTCCACCCCGTCAATATCGTGCTCGTCCTCGATGTCGCCGACGATTTGCTCCAGCACGTCTTCGATGGTCACCAGGCCCGCAACGCCGCCGTATTCGTCCACCACGATGGCGATGTGGTTGCGGCTGCCGCGAAACTCCTTGAGCAGCACGTTCAGCGGTTTGGATTCGGGAATGAACACCGCCGGGCGCAGCATTTCGCGTACGTTGAACGCTTCCTCGCCGGCGTAATAGCGCAGCAAATCCTTGGCCAGCAAAATGCCGATCACGTTATCCTTGTTCTCGCCGATCACCGGAAAGCGCGAATGCGCGGTCTGAATGACAGAGGGAATAAACTGGTCGGGCGATTCGCTGATGTCGATCACGTCCATCTGCGAGCGCGGAATCATGATGTCGCGCGCCTGCATTTCCGAAACCTGCAACACGCCCTCGATCATGGCCAGCGCGTCCGAGTCGAGCAGGTCGCGGTCGTACGCGGAATGCAGCAACGTGATCAGTTGCTCGCGGTCTTCCGGCTCGCGCATCAGAAATGCCGATATGCGGTCAAGCACGGAGGGTTTGCCGTTGTTATCGCTAGCCATATTTTTTTTACAAGGATGACCGATGAGCGCATACCTTGGCGCTAATCGCCTTCATTCCACTCGATACGGATCAGCATACCCCAATTTTGCCATGATCTGGGTTTCACGCTTTTCCATCACCTGTGCGTCCGCGTCGTTTTCGTGGTCATAGCCCTGCAAGTGCAGTACCCCATGCACGGTAAGGTGCGCATAGTGCGCGGCGGCGCTCTTGTTTTGTGCCTGTGCTTCGCTGGCGACCAGCGGCGCGCACAACGCGAGGTCACCTTCAAGCGGCGCTTTGTCCTGAAGCACAAACGTCAGCACGTTGGTAGCGTAATCCTTGTTGCGGTAACTGAGATTCAGCGCGCGGCCCTCTTTGCGTCCGACGATGCGCAGCGTGATACGCGCATCGTGACCGAGTGCCGCGCGCACCCATTTGCGAAACTGCGCACGCGACGGTTTGCCGTTGGCGGAAACTGCGTACTGCACAGCGAGGGTTAATTGCGCTGATCGTGATGAGCGCGCAGCCGCCACGCTCATGCCGGGTCGGAATCCCTGGGCGTCGTAATTTCCGCCCCTTTACGTCCGCCACTGGGTTTACGCCCTTCATAAGCATTGACGATGCGCTGCACCAGCGGGTGGCGCACCACGTCTTCCGCGCCAAAATAAGTGAAGGCGATGCCGCGCACGCTTTTGAGGACTTCGTGCGCGTCGATGAGGCCGCTTTTTTGTCCGCGTGCGAGATCGATTTGCGTTACGTCGCCGGTCACTACCACGCGGCTGCCGAAGCCAATGCGCGTGAGAAACATCTTCATCTGCTCGGGCGTGGTGTTCTGCGCCTCGTCGAGAATTATAAAGGCGTGGTTCAAGGTGCGCCCGCGCATAAAGGCCAGCGGCGCCACTTCAATTGCGCCGCGCTCAAACATCTTAGCCACTTTGTCGTAGCCCATCAGATCGTACAGCGCGTCGTAGAGCGGTCGCAGATACGGGTCGACCTTTTGCGCCAGGTCGCCCGGCAGAAAGCCCAGCCGCTCGCCGGCCTCGACTGCCGGACGCACCAGCACCAGTCGCTTTACCGCGTCGCGTTCAAAGGCATCGACCGCGCAGGCCACTGCGAGATACGTCTTGCCGGTGCCTGCCGGGCCGATACCGAAAGTGATGTCATGCGCCTGAATTTTTTTCAGATATTCGACTTGATGCGGCGTGCGGCCCTGCAAGTCGCTGCGGCGCGTGATGAGTACCGGCTCGCCGGTGGCGCTATGCGTGTTCGGTGTGTGCGCTGCCTGAACCAAGCCGAGTTGCAGGTCTTCGGGACTGAGCGCGTTGCCCGCCTTGCCGTAAAACGATTCGAGCACGCGCGCCGCGACACGCGTTTTTTCAGGTGCGCCGGTCAGCGTGAAATGTTCGCCACGGCGCGAAATGGCGACCTCGCAGGTGTTTTCAATCTGGCGCAGGTTTTCGTCCAATGCGCCGCACAGATTGGCCAGCCGTTGATTATTGACCGGCGTAAATTCAATATCCAGGTTATTGTTTTTCAATAGTTTTTTCAGACGATTGCCTGTGTGCCCTCGGTGAGACCTGCAGTGAGTTCGCCGCGCAGCGAATAGTGTAAAGCCTCGGTAATGGCGACCTCGACAAATTGATTGATCAGCGATGCCGCGCCGTCAAAGTTGACCACGCGGTTATTATCGGCGCGCCCCGCAAGCTGTCCCGCCCGGCGCGCAGGGCCGGTGACCAACACGCGTTGGCGTGTGCCGACCATGGCGCAGCTTACGTTGTGTGCGTACGCATCGACAGCGAGTTGCAGGCGTTGCACGCGCGCGAGTTTTTCTTCATGGGGCGTGTCGTCGGCAAGATCGGCCGCGGGCGTGCCGGGACGGCGGCTATAGATAAAGCTGTACGAGCCATCGAATTTGATGTCGTCGATGAGCCGCATCGTCGCCTCGAAATCGGCGGCGGATTCGCCGGGAAATCCAACGATAAAGTCCGATGAAATCGAAATATGCGGGCGCTTTTCACGCAAGCGGCGAACGATGGATTTGTATTCCAGCACGGTGTATCCACGCTTCATCGCGGCCAGCACGCGGTCCGAGCCGGACTGCACGGGTAGATGCACCTGATTCACCAACTTCGGGTTGCTGGCGTAGGCGTCGATCAAGCGCTGCGTGAATTCCTTGGGATGCGAGGTGGTGTAGCGGATGCGCTCAATGCCGGGAATTTCGGCCACGTATTCAAGCAGCAGCGCGAAATCAGCGGTTTCGTTGTCCTCGGTACGCGCAAGGTAGGCGTTGACGTTTTGCCCCAGCAGGGTGATTTCCTTTACCCCTTGCAACGCGAGTTCCGCGACCTCGGTGAGCACGCTGTCAAACGGACGCGAGACTTCCTCGCCGCGCGTGTACGGCACTACGCAGAAAGTGCAGTACTTGCTGCATCCTTCCATGATCGACACGAACGCGCTTGCGCCTTCAACACGCGCCGGCGGCAGGTGATCGAACTTTTCGACTTCCGGAAACGAGATATCGACTTGCGGCCTGCCGGTTTTGCGGCGCGCCTCGATCAACTGCGGCAGCCGGTGCAGTGTCTGCGGGCCGAACACCAGGTCTACATACGGCGCGCGCGCGACGATGGAAGCGCCTTCCTGACTCGCCACGCAGCCGCCCACGCCGATCAGCACATCGGGATTGTCGCGTTTGAATTGTTTGACGCGACCCAGGTCGTGAAACACTTTCTCCTGCGCTTTTTCGCGCACCGAGCAGGTGTTGAACAGAATCACATCGGCTTCGGCGGGGTTTTCCGTCGGCTGCAGGCCATGCGAGGCGCGCAGCACGTCCGCCATTTTGTCCGAGTCATACTCGTTCATCTGGCAGCCGAAGGTCTTGATATAGACTTTCGCCAAGCAAACGCTCTCAAGTTACCGGGGTTACCAGAAAAAAAACTTTTTTTCGCGGCCAAGGCGGGCCTGCTCTTCCGGCCGCAGGATGTAGATGCGCTGAACCTGACCGCTGTTGTTCAGTTGATACCAGACATCGGCATCCACCGGCAGGGCGCCGTGGACGATGGTGCGATTGTTGGTGTCATAAATCAGCCCGCCGGGCGCGAGCGTCAGCGTTTGGCGTGCAATCATAAGCTGCGGCAGCGGCAATTTGTCTCCGGTGGAGCCGCGCTTGCCGTTCACCGGCAACTGGCGAATTATCTGTGCTTCGCTAAGCTGCGGCCAAACCAGCGCCGAGACCACAGCCGCAACCGTTGAAAAAGCCGATAAAATCAATAAAAGCAATATCTTATGCATGGTTTACGATAGCACAGGCGAGGGCTGGAACGCAATTGTACTTGGTTCGTGCCGGATGGCGTGGCCTGTGGGACAATTTCGCCATGGAAAAAGTGATCGAGCCGGTCCTTCCGCGTCGCAGCGTCGTGACCGTGCCGGAGGCGCATCGTACGGTCACGCTGGCCGTCGCGCTGTTCGCGCTGTATATCACGCTGGATTGGCTGACTTACGTGTTCCCGGCGCGCTTTGGTGTCACTCCGTTCAATCCGGAAGCGGCGGTGGCTATGGCGATGCTGATGTTTTGCGGTGTGCGGACGGTACCGCTGGTTTTTCTGGCCGTGTTGATCGGCGAATATGTGCTTCCCGCGACAACGCGGCCGGTAACGCTGATATGGATTAACAGCGCCTTACTCACGACCGGCTACACGGCCATGGCGGTTTTGCTGGTGGGCCGCTATCGTATACGTATCGAGTTGGATACCCAGCGCGACGTACTGCGTCTGATGGGCGTGACGCTGCCGTGCATGTTGTTGTGCAGCGTGGCGTACGTGGGTGTGCTGGTGTGGTTCGGCATTGGAACCGCGGATCGCTACTACAACGGCGCACGCCGGTTCTTTATCGGCTACAGCGTGGGCATTCTGGTGGCGGCGCCGCTATTGTTCATGCTGTTCAGTCAAAAGCGGCGTCAACAATTTTCGGCATTTTTGCGTTCGTACACGGCTTGGGCGCAGATTGCGGCGATTGCAGCGTGTGTGTGGTGGGTGTTTTTGCAGGATAGGCAGGATCACATCCGCAACTTCTATCTGTTGTTCCTGCCCCTCATCTGGTCAGCGGCGCGGTTTGGCGTGGTGGGCGCCGCGAGTGCGCTGGTGCTGATTCAGGCAGGCGTGTTATCAGTCCTGGTCCTCAGCGGATATCAGCCTATATCGGTATTTGAACTGCAATTGCTGTTGATCGCGTTGGCGATTACCGGATTGCTGCTGGGCGTGTCCATCGATGAACAGCGGCGTGCGATCCAGGATTTTCGTGAATCACTGAAGCTGGCGGCAGCGGGCGAAATGGCGGCGGCCATTACCCATGAAATCAATCAGCCGCTCACCGCCTTGTCGGGGTACGCCACGGCGGGGCAATTGATCGCCGCCGCGCCCAATCCCGATCTCGCGCAACTCAAAGAGACCCTGCGCAAGCTGGTCGAGGAATCAAAGCGCACGTCGGCGGTAGTGCGCCGCCTGCGTGATTTTTTTCGCTATGGCGCAACGCGGCTCGAACCTGTTGCAATGTCCGAACTCGTCGCGCGCGTGGTGATGTCGTTGCGTGCAAAGGCCGACATCGCGCATGTTCACCTGACAGTCGAGACCCGCAGTCACGTTGCGCCGGTGCTGATGGATGCGGTGCAGATTGAAGTGGTGGTGCGCAACCTATTGATGAACGCGATAGACAGCGCGGCAACGGCGGGTACTGCCGGCAGCAGCAAGGGCAACGTTAGCGTGCGGGTCGAGGTCAATACGGCGGGCGCGGTGTCGGTTGCGGTGCGCGACAGCGGATCGGGTATTCGCGCGTCCGATGCGGAGCGTTTGTTTGAATCGTTTGTGACCACCAAATCATCGGGCATGGGCATGGGTCTTGCCATCAGCCGCGCTATTATTGACGCTCACGGCGGGCAGATATGGGCTGTGCCCGGCCCTACGGGACACTTGTGCTTTACGCTGCCGCCGGATGTGCCGTCAGGCGCCGGAATAACTGAACCAACCGCTACACCAGGAAAATAATCACGATGAACGAGCAAACTGAAGTTCGGCGCGCGCAGCTCACGGTGCATGTGGTGGATGATGACCCCTCGATTCGCGATTCCATCTCGCTGTCGCTGAGCCTGCGCGGATACCCCATAGCCCAATTCGCCAGCGCCGAGGATTTTCTCAACGCATATGATGCGGCGTGGATGGGCTGCGTGGTGGCGGACATTCGCATGCCCGGCATCAGTGGTTTGCAGTTGCAAACGGAGTTGAACGCGCGCGGATCGAAACTGCCGGTGATCATTATTACGGGACACGGCGACGTCAGCTCCGCGCGTGCCGCGTTTCGCGGCCAGGCGCTCGATTTTCTGGAAAAACCGTTTGATGACGAGCACTTGATCAGCGCCATCGAAACCGCGTTCGAACGAGAACTCCAGCGTATGAATTCGCTGGCCGGCAAAGCGCGGCGCGAGCTTATGTTGTCGTCGCTATCGCCGCGCGAACGCGAAGTGCTGACGCATCTGACCCGGGGCCTGCACGCCAAGGAAATCGGCGAACAACTGGGCATCAGCCACCGCACGGTTGAAGTACACAAAGCGCACATCATGGAAAAAATGGGCGTACGCAGTGTTATCGATATCGTGCGTTTGGGCGAGATTGCCGCCGAGTAGAGTGGTATTAATTACTCCCGCCGGATGCTATAGGACACATAGCGCCTGCTACACCGTGCCATTGCCGCGCAACCGGGCGATGTCTTGCGTTGAATAACCCTGTTCAGCCAGCACCTCATCGGTGTGTTTCCCCAGCGCGGGCGGCATCGACGTCATCTTCATCGGATTGCCCGACATGCGATAGGATGCGGTCGGCACCGCAAACGGCGGCAGTCCGATAGCAGGATCGCCCTCGAACTGATGGAAGAATTTGCGGTGCTGCAATTGCTCCTGATGCACCGCGTCCGACAGATCACGCACCGCCATCGCCGGCACGCCGCCCTGGTTGAGGATGATTTCCCACTCCGCTGCGGTCTGTGCCGCCAGGGTGCGTGTGATTTCCGCGTCCATCTCTTTCAGGTTGGCGAGCGCCGCATCGGTCGTGGCAAAGCGCGGGTCCCGCGGGATATCGGTGCGCTTGATCGCTATCCAGAATTTTGCGCGGCGCGGATTGGAGGCGGCGGCGATGGCGATGAAACCTGCCTTGCAGGGATAGGTATTGCTGACATAGCCGCCTTTGCCCGAGCCGTTGCCCGCCAGCGGTGGCGTGCCGCCGCCGGTGATGGCGCGTACCACCTCGCCTGACATCATGGTCATGGCCGTGTCCAGCATGGCGACGTCGATAGCCTGGCCCACGCCGGTGCTGCTGCGCTGGAACAGTGCGGTGGCGATGGTAAACGCAGTGACATAGCCGGTGGCGTAGTCGACGATCGTTGATCCGGTTTTCAGCGGCCCGGATTCAGGCGTGCCGGTGATGCTCATCATGCCGCTGGCGGCCTGGATCGCGCCGTCGATGGCGGGATCATTTTTTTTGGGTCCGTTCTGGCCATAGCCGGTGACCGAGGCGAAAATGATGCGCGGGTTGATCTTGCGCAGATCCTCATAGCCGATTCCATAGCGCGCCATGGTGCCGCCGCGCAGGTTTTCGATGACGACATCGGCGCTCATCACGAGCTTGCGAAAAACTTCCTGGCCCTCTGGCGTGTTGATACGCAGCGTCATCGAGCGCTTGTTGGCGTTGTATGAAAGAAAAGTACGGGCCATCCCCAGGCGCAGGAAATCAGTGCCGAAATCGCCGGTGTGGCGCGCCGAGTCGCCGTCATCGGGATTCTCGATGGTGATCACGTCGGCGCCGTGCATGGCCAACTGGTAGGCGGCGAACGGCGCCGCGACAACGCGCGCCACGGCCAATACCTTGATGCCGGTAAATGCCTGCTTCATGTCCATGGTTCGATTGCCTCCAGTTTGATGTGTCTGCGCGAAGGTAGCGGCCAGCAGCATTTCACATACGGGAATGAGTCGCTTTTTTCTGCATTGCAATAAGGCGCATTTTACGGGATAGACGCCCAGCCGGGCGCTGCATCATTGAACGCCGGCAAATGCTTGTTTTTCCACAGGCAATGACCAATGATGCCCTCATCGAAATTTCCGCCGCAATCTTTTTAAAATTCCAACAAGGAGGCACCATGGCAAGGCTCAATATTAACGGCAAAACCCACGACGTCGACGTCGATCCCACGACGCCCCTGTTGTGGGCGATACGCGAACAGGCCGGCCTTACCGGCACCAAGTATGGCTGTGGCGTGGCGCAGTGCGGCGCCTGCACCGTACATATCGACGGTGCGCCGGTGCGCTCATGTGTGATGCCCGTCAGTGCGGCGGAAGGCAAGAAGATCACTACCATCGAAGGCCTCGCCGTCAACGGCGTGCTGACCAAGGTGCAAAAGGCCTGGCTCGATCATGAAGTGCCGCAATGCGGCTATTGCCAGTCGGGCATGATCATGGCAGTGACGGCGCTGCTGAACAGCAAACCCAAACCCACCGATGCCGACATCGACAGCGCCATTACCAACATCTGCCGCTGCGGCACCTTCCAGCAGGTGCGCGAAGCCATCCACGCCGCGGCCAAAGCCTAAGGAAACCGCCATGAATATTGTCAATATGCCTAAAGTCAGCCGTCGTTCATTTGTAGTGGGCACTGCCGCCGTCGGCACCGGTCTCGCGCTGGGATTGAAGCTCCCGCCGTTCGGCCCCGCTGTCGTGCGTGCGCAGGATGGCTCGCCGGAGATTACCGCATGGGTCGTGATCCGGCCCGACGACACGGTGGTGATCCGCATCGCGCGCTCCGAGATGGGACAGGGTACGCTCACCGGTCTCGCGCAGATGGTGGCCGAAGAACTCGAATGCGATTGGTCGAAAGTCACCACCGAATATCCGACGCCGGGCCAGAGCGTTGCACGCAAGCGCGCGTGGGGCGATTACTCCACCGGCGGCAGCCGCGGCATCCGCGAGTCGCATCAGTATGTGCGTCAGGGCGGCGCCACCGCACGCGTGATGCTGGTTCAAGCCGCAGCCGATGCATGGAAAGTGCCCGCGTCGGAATGCAGCGCGGCAAACAGCGTGATCACGCACAATCCTTCGGGCCGCAAGGTGACGTACGGCAAAGTGGCGGAAGCTGCCGCGCGCATCACGCCGCCAAAGGATGTGCCGTTGAAGGACCCGAAGGACTGGAAAATCATCGGCAAGCCGGTGAAGCGTCTCGACACCATGGACAAGTTGACCGGCAAGCAGGTCTACGGTTTTGACCTCAAGCTGCCGGGCATGCTCAACGCCGCAATCATCGAGTGCCCGGTGTTCGGCGGCAAGATAAAAAGCTTCGATGCCGCCAAGATTAGTGGCCGCAAAGGGGTGAAGAAGGTGGTGCAGGTAGGCGACACTGCCGTAGCGGTGATCGCCGATACCTGGTGGCAGGCCAAGACCGCGCTCGACGCGCTGCCCATTGTGTGGGACGAAGGCGAAAATGCGAAAGTGTCGAGCGCGTCCATTGCTGAAATCCTGAAAGCGGGACTGGACGCTGAACAGGCGTTCGTCGGCAACGATGCCGGCGATGCCAAAGCGACGCTCGCCGGTGCGGCGAAAAAAGTCGAAGCCGTTTACGCCTACCCGTTCCTGAACCACGCGCCGATGGAACCGATGAACGCCACCGCGCGCTACACCGCGGACAAGTGCGAAGTGTGGGTGCCCACGCAGAACGGCGAAGCGGCGTTTGCTGCAACGCTGGCGGCATCGGGTCTGCCTGCGGATAAGTGCGAGGTCTACAAGCTCCTGCTCGGCGGCGGCTTTGGCCGGCGCGGCGCGTTTCACGATTACGTGACGCAAGCGGTTTTGATTGCGAAGCAAATGCCCGGAACGCCGATCAAGCTGCTGTGGTCGCGCGAAGAAGACATGCGCCAGGGGCGTTTCCATCCGATTACGCAATGCAAACTCGTCGGCGGCTTCGATGCAAACAACAATCTCACCGCGCTGCACATGCGCATTTCGGGGCAATCGATACTGGCGTCGGTGCGCCCCGAAGCCATGGTGAAAGGCATGGACCCCGCAACATTTCAAGGCCTGGCGCGCAGCGGAGAGTTTGAATTTGGCTACGCCGGCATCCCCAATCTGCTGATCGACCACGCCATGCGCAATACGCATGTGCCGCCGGGATTCTGGCGCGGCGTCAATATTAATCAGAACGCGATCTACGCCGAGTGTTTCATGGACGAGCTCGCGCATGCCGCAGGCCAGGATGCGCTGGAATTCCGCCGCAAGCTGATGGCAAAAAATCCCAAACACCTTGCCGTGCTCAATGCGGTGGCGGAAAAAGCGGGCTGGGGCAAGCCCGCGGCGAAGGGCGTGTTCCGAGGGCTGGCGCAGATGAAAGCGTTCAACAGCTTCGTCGCAGCCTGCGCGGAGGTTTCCGTGACCGATGGCAACAAGGTGAAGGTACACCGCATCATCTGCGCGACCGATCCCGGCTACGCGGTCAATCCGGCGCAGATCGAACGGCAGATCGCCGGTTCGTTCATGTACGGCTTGTCCGCGCTGTTCTATCAGGAGAACACCCTCAAGAACGGCCGCATGGAACAGGAAAACTTCAACACCTTCAACTCGATGCGTATGGCGCAGATGCCCAAGGTGGAATCCATCATCATGCCCTCCGGCGGATTCTGGGGCGGCGTGGGCGAGCCGACGATCTGCGTGGCCGCGCCTGCGGTATTGAACGCAATGTTCGCGGCAACGGGCAAGCGCATGCGCACGTTCCCGTTGAAGAATCACGGCATTACGTTGGTGTAGCCGGTGTTCACGGGCCTTACCGCTGCGCGCCTTGTGCAGCGGTAAGTATTTGTTTTTAAATGATAATTTAATGATACGTGGATCGCGCCGCAAGTTTTTGGCGGTGGCCGGCGGGTTCACTGCTGCCGTCGCGCTGCCATCCAGTACGCGCGCGCAGATGATCCGCACGCCGTTAAACAACATGCCGGAAGTCATCCGCAGGTTGGTTGGCGCGGCAACCCTCAATAAGGGCAAGGTCAAACTTGGACTGCCGCCGCTGGTTGAAAACGGCCATCTGGTGCCGCTTACGGTCAACGTTGAAAGCCCGATGACCGAGGCTGATCACGTGAAAGCGATCCATGTGTTTACCGAGCGCAATCCGCTGCCGGAGATGGTGAGCTTCCGCCTCGGGCCGCGCGCCGGGCGTGCCAGCGTGGCGACGCGCGTGCGTCTGGCGGACACGCAAAACGTCATCGCCATTGCCGAGATGAACGATGGTTCATTCTGGTCGGACACTGCTTTCCTGATTGTGACGCTGGCGGCATGCCTCGAGGAATTGCCCGCGTGACTGCCAACGTACGTGTGGATGTGCCCGCAACGGCTACACGCGGAGAGATCATCGAGATCAAAACACTGGTCGCGCATAGCATGGAGACCGGGTTTCGCCGCACGTATCTGGGGGCGCCGATTGCGCGCGACATCATCACGATATTTGTATGCACGTACAACGGCGTCGAAGTGTTTCGTGCTGAACTTCATCCATCGATTTCTGCAAACCCATACATCCAGTTCACCACGGTCGCGACGGAAAGCGGCACGCTTGAATTCAAATGGAGCGGAGATAACGGTTTCACGGCGACCGAGACTGCACGCATTCTTGTTACTTGAACGATTACATTCGCGTGTCGAATAATTTTCTCGGTTCATTGCTGCTGGTAATTGCCTGTGGCGCCGCTGCGGCACAAGCGAATTACCCGCAAAAGCCGATTCGTCTTATCGTGCCGATCGCACCCGGCAGCGTTACCGATGTGATCGCGCGTGCGGCGAGCCGTGAACTCTCGCCGCGCCTGGGGCAAACGCTGGTGGTGGACAATCGCGCGGGCGCCACCGGCATTATCGGCGCGGAATTGTGCGCGCGTGCAACACCGGATGGCTACACCGTCTGCAATATTTACACGGCAACTACTTCCATCAACCCGCATGTGATCGCCAAGCTGCCGTACGACCCGATACGTGATTTCAAACCAATCACCAATCTTTACTTCGTCACCGGCGCGCTGGTGGTGCCGGCCTCACTGCCGGTGAAATCGGTGGCGGAATTGATGGCGCTGGCCACGGCACAGCCGAAGGCGTTGAGTTTCGGCACGATAGGCGCAGGTTCGTATCCGGAAATGTTTCTGGCTTGGCTCAATGACCGCTGGAAAACGACTATTACGGCCGTGCCCTACAAAGGCGGCGGGCCGATCGTGGTGGCCTTGTTGGGGAACGAGATTCAGCTTACCGCCGTCGGCTTGGGCAATATGGCGGGGCCGTTGCAGAGCGGACAGTTAAGAGCGCTTGCGGTCTCCGGCGCGAAGCGCTCGCGCCTGCTGCCGGATGTGCCGACGTTTGCCGAGTCGGGTTTCGGCGCGTTCAACGGCCATTTGTGGTGGGGACTTGCCGCACCCGCCGCGACACCCGCCGCCATCATCACGCGGCTCAACAGCGAATTCACGCGCTTGTTCAAGGAGCCGAAATTCGTGGAATTTCTGGAGAACAATGCGGTTGAGCCGGCAACCGGCACGCCTCCCGAATTCGCCGCGTTCATGCAGCGTGATCGCGAAGAAGCGGCGAAGCTGATTGGGGCGATAGGTAAGCGGTGATGCACAACACCGACAACACTTCATCCAGAAAATCCAGCCGCTCCTGTCCCCAGTAGAGTATGTCCTGGTAAATCCACGTCGGCGTGCCGAAGACGCCACGCTGGGCGGCTTCCTGTTCGCCGGCTTTCCGCGCCGCCATGATCTCCGGCGTGTCCTGCATTGCAAGCAGCTTTGCGCCATCCATGCCTAGCGCGTTGGCTCGAGAGTTGGCGCGTGCTGGACGCACGATTGCTTCAAGATGTGTTTGTCGTATGTGTCGTCGTATGTTGACTGAAAATGTAGGACGTCCTACAATTAGACACTTTTATTCCTTGATTAAATCCAATGACACAGCAAGTGAGTCTCAGGGATGCAAATCAGCATCTTTCGCGCTATGTCGAGGCGGTAGAGCGGGGTGAAGAGATCATAATTACTCGCCGCGGCAAACCCGTCGCAAAAATTGTTCGCGTCGTGAATGGTCAACGATTGACTGCCGCGCAAAAGGCGATCCGCAGCCGCATGCTTGCGCGCATGCGCAAGGGCTACCGCTTGGGCGGTCGAGTGCCATCGCGCGAGCAGTTGCATGAACGGTAAGCGGGTATCGCTTGACACCAATATTTTGGTGTACTCAGTAGACCTTGATGCCGGTGAAAAGCATGACAAAGCGATTGAATTATTTGCGCAACTATCACCGTCAAACTGCGTATTAAGCCTTCAATCGCTGTGCGAATTCTTCTCCGCTGTAACGCGTAAGAAGCTAATGCCGATGGGTGATGCGATGGCTCAGGTTGACGACTGGCAACAACTCTTTCCAGTGGTTTCGGCAAAGGCTGCGACGCTAACGCGTGCTTGCGCGGCGGTCAAACGCTATCAGCTCTCGTTCTGGGACGCAATGCTGTGGGCGACAGTTCGTGAAGCTGGTGTTGCGACACTCTTATCGGAAGATTTTCAGCACGAGCAGGATATTGACGGCGTGCAAATTATTAATCCTTTCAGACTCAAGGATATTGGCGCCCTACTCGATTGATTTGGAGGCCAGTCAAATCTGGCTGGGGAAACGAATTGGCGTATATCGCACTTCGGCCAATAGCAAAAAGTTTTTTGCGTAATCCGACAGCATCGCTTACACCGACAACGCCTCATCCAGAAAATCCAGCCGATCCTGTCCCCAGTACAAAATGTCCTTGTATATCCACGTCGGCGTGCCGAAGACGCCGCGCTCGGCGGCCTCCTGTTCGCCGGCTTTCCATGCCGCCATTATTTCCGGCGTATCCTGCATCGCCAGCAATTTCGCACCGTCCATGCCCAGGGCGTTGGCCGTGGCAACACGCACACCGGCGTCCGCCACGTCTTTTTCCTCGCTCCACAGCGCGTGCAGCAGGGCGTGGCTCAACGCCAGCGCGTCCCAGCCGAGCCGGCCGGCGGCAATCACCATGCGCGCCGAAAACTCGTTTTGCGTGGGATAGTATTTGGGGCGCAGCAGCAGCGGCATGTTCAGGCGTTTGCGCCAGCGCTCGAGTTCGACCTCGTGATAGCGCCGTCGCGCGCCGGGCCGGCTGAGCAGCGGAATACCGCCATTGGGCGGCACGATGCGGGTGGGGCGCACGATCACATCAAGATGGTGTTTGCGGATCAGCGCTTGAAATCTCGGCCAGCCAAGATAGGCCCAAGGCGAGGACAGCGAGTGAAAGTAGTAGACGGTTTTTTTCATGGCCATCATGCTATTTTGATTCGCGGTTGAGGTCAATCAACGAGGGGTCAATCAACGAGGGCTATAATCAAAACCATGCGTATTCAAAAGGCTTGTTTACCGCAGGTATCGGCACTGGCCGTCGCCGCATTGATTTCGTTCGCGGCACAGGCGCAAACGGGCGCGGCGGCCTATCCCGAAAAATCGATACGCCTGGTGGTGCCGTTTGCCGCCGGCGGCGCGCTCGATGTGGTGGGCCGCATCCTTGGGCAGAAGCTCACCGAAAGCTGGGGCCGGCAGATACTCATCGACAACCGGTTGGGTGCGGCAGGCAACATCGGCGCGGAATATGTCGCGAAGTCCGCGCCCGACGGCTACACGCTGTTGATGTCGTCGGTGACCACGCAGGCCATCAGCATGAGCCTGCTGTCGCGTCCGCCGTATGATTTTGTGCGTGATTACGCGCCGGTGACCTTGGTGGCATCAGCGCCGCTCGCGCTGACGACCCATGCGGCGCTGCCCGCGAAATCGGTGAAGGCATTCATTGCGCTGGCGAAAGCACGACCCGGCGAATTGAATTATTTTTCATCAGGCACCGGCAGCGGTACGCATTTGGCGGCGGAGATTTTTGACCAGATGGCCGGTATTAAAACGCTACACGTGCCGTACAAAGGCGGCGCGCAAGGCGTGTCTGATTTGTTGTCGGGGCAATTGCAGTTCGCATTTTCTACAATGGGGTTGGCGCTGCCGCATGTGCAGAGCGGCCGGCTGCGACTGCTGGGCGTGGGATCGACCAAGCGCTATACGCGTTTGCCGAATCTGCCGACCATCGCCGAAAGCGTGCAAGGCTACGAAGCGGAGCAATGGTATGGCGTCGTGGCGCCCGCGAATACTGCACCGGTGATCGTCAACAAACTCGCGAACGAGATCAAGGCTATCGTCGCCCAGCCGGATGTGCGCGAGCGTTTTTACAGTCAGGGCATAGAGCCGGCGAGCGCGACGCCTGCTGAATTTGCCGGCGTTATCAAGGCGAATGTTGAAAAGTATTCCCGGGTTATCAGGCAGTTGGGGCTAAAACAGGATTAGGCTGGATTTGGATTCGAGCGCAAAACGCTGGAACCGCTGAGTTCATTCGGCCGCCCCGGCGTGGGTCCAGGGGAGTTTTATGTGTTGCACCACATGAATGTGGATACCAAAGGCAACCTCTACACCACTGAAGTTCAGGACGGTAAACGCGCACAAAAGTTTGTGTTCAAGGGGCTGGTGAGCGTGCCGGCGAAGTAACACGGGACGTAAGCCGTTCATCGGAAAACGCGAGTGTGTCGCCGGCTGGGCGTGCTGTACGGTGTCGCGTCGCGTGTTGAGCGTGGTGTAGATAATTTTTTGTAAACAATCAGTTACGACGTAATCTTTGCGCTTTTTTCGGTCCGCTTTGTCAGTGGCGTGCGCAGGGCTGCGTGGGCAAAAATTCGTGACATATTTCCTATTCATTGCCCTGCGCCGCGCGTATTTTGGTATGCGACATGAAGCAAACCGAGTTGACATTGCTGGAGCAGATGCATATTACGGCGCTCGAAGTCGAGAGCCGTAAGGCGTTGCTGGGCTTTACGTCGAGCGACGTGGATAGTCTGCTGCGGTGCCGGACGTTGGTGCGCGACGCAATCGATGATGTACTCGCACAGGCACACGAAAAGCAAATGGCAATCGATGATATCGCGCTGGTAATTGGTGACGCGGACACCTTGCGCAACATGCAGAGCGCGCAAAAAACCTACGTGCTGGATTTTTTTCAGGGGGTGTACGACACTGACTATGTTCATAGCCGCCTGCGCATCGGGCTGGTTCTGAAACGTATCGGCATCGATCCCAAGCTTTATCTTGCAGCAGTCAAGATACTCAAGGATGCACTTTTCCGTTTTATGGAAACCAGCATTCCTGATGTTGCGGAACATACCCAAATCCAGCAGGCGCTGGACAAGCTGCTCTACTTTGATGTAACGCTGGTGTTCGAAACCTATGTGCGCAGCATGGTGACCGAGATCGAGCGCGGCAAGGATAAAATGATTCACTATGCCCGCTCGCTCGAACAGCGCGTGGCGGAGCGAACCGCGGAACTCGAACGGCTCTCGCGCATTGATCCGCTGACAGGGTTGTTTAATCGGCGCATTCTTGCCGAAACCATACAACGCGAGATACGTATTGCCGAACGCAACAAAAAGCCGCTATCGCTGGTTTATTTCGATCTGGATAATTTCAAGGAAGTCAACGACTGCTACGGGCACGATAAAGGTGATGACGTTCTGAAAGCCGTGGGCGAAACCGTGCGTGCGGTGTCCCGCAACGTCGATCTGTGTTTCCGGCTGGGCGGCGATGAGTTCTGCGTGCTTCTGACGGATTCCACCGAGGATGAAGCGAGGCGAGTCTATTGCAACCGCCTGGTGAGGCTGATTGCAGAACGCCTTGATGGCCTTACCCTGAGCATTGGAATTGCGCAAACCGGCCCTGATGAGTACGCCGATCCCGATGCGCTCATCAAACGTGCAGACACCGCAATGTACGAGGCCAAGCGGCGATCCAAAGCGGCCCTGAGCGTGCCGGTGACCTAGCGCTTCGGGCCGTGTCCGCCCGGTTCTTCGCCTGCCGCGCAGGCTCTCCCCCGCGCAATCAGCACGTGCAATAGAGAGAACGGATTTGATTGACGCCGTGCTACTTCACCAGCACGTTTTGCTCGCTTTGCAAAATTTTCATCACCGCCGGGCGTTTCAACATGCGATCTTTCCATGCGCTGTAGTGGGCGAGTTGCTTGACCGGATACTCGGAGCGTGCGCCCCAGCCGTAGAACACCAGCCCATAGGCGTCGGCGACGGAATATTGCTTGCCGATCATCCACTCGCGGCCGTTGAGCAGGCCGTCGATCTCTTCGAGGTTGGACCAGAATGATTTCTTGCCCAGGTCTTTCACCGAGGCTTGCGCGGCGTCGCCTTCAGCAAAGCGTTCCGGGCGCATCGTGCGTTGATATGACGGGTGTACGATGTTCGAGAACCACGCCATGGCGCCGATGCATTGCGCTTCTTCCACCGCATCGGCGGGCAGCAGATTCGCCTTGGGAAACTGCCGCCCAAGGTAAGTAAGGATAGCCGTATTTTCAGTGATCACATGGCCGTCCACATCCAGCGCCGGCACTTTGCCGCGCGGGTTGATTTTGAGATAGGCCTCGGATTTTTGTTCCTGCTTTCCCAACAACGTGGGTCTTTCGGTATAGGGTGCGCCGGTTTCTTCGATACCGATATGCGATGCCATGGAACAAGCGCCGGGACTGAAATAGAGCGTTAGCATGTTGATCTCCAGTGTTGTTATTGGGATAAATCCGCAGCAGCTTCGGATGTTGATCGACCGCAGTGTGCAGAGCGAATTATAGCCCTTCGTTCCCCATTGCTCCCTGCTGACTTGACGCCGCTCGCGCACGGGCGGAAGCTTCACGCTGCTCAACCGAATAACCTGGGGGGACATCATGCGCGGCTCACGCAGGCTCATCGAATGTGCCAGAAGGTGTGGCGGCTGACGGCAAGGGCGCGATCTATGGTGCAGAGGTCGCGCTTAAAAGCGTAACCAAGTATGTGCGGAATTAGCTGTGAAGTTAGGCGTCAATCCACCGGCGGCTCGCCCTTGCCGCTCCAATAGGCGCGCGGCGCGCAGCACAGATTGCCGCGCGCAAGCAGATCCCACTCGCCGATCTTGATGGTCGCGATCAATTCCGGCGGCTTATCATCCACGGAAGGGCGAAATACAAACGTTTCACTTTCTTCGCTGGCGTAGTTGGCGGCGTTCCACAAAATGCCGCCGTGGGCGAACATAAAAGTGTTGGATGCTCTTGCGCGCGCAGTGCGCGTTGTGCATTGCGCTTGGCCGCCCGCCCAGTCCTGTGCATAATCGGCAGGTCACAATGTTACGGAGCAAGCAGCGATGAAACGCACGGTGAAAATGGCGATACAGGCGCCGAGTTTTCGTCCCACTGTCGTGGGTACGCACTATGGCGTGGCAACTGGACACTATCTGGCGACGGCTGCGGCGATGCGCATACTCGATGGCGGCGGCAACGCCGTCGATGCAGGGGTCACGGCGGCGATGGCGCTGCCGATGCTCCAGCCGGACATGGTGAGCTTCGCCGGTGTTGCGCCGACGCTGATCTATTTGAAAAAGGAAGATCGCGTGGTCAGCCTTGCCGGATTGGGCTACTGGCCCAAAGCGACAAACATCAATCGCCTTATCGCCGCAGGCAACGGCCAGCATGTGCCGGAAGGTCTGCTGCGCACGGTGATACCTGCCGCACCCGCCACCAATATTGAGGCGCTGCGGCGCTACGGCACGATTTCATTTGAGCAGGCCGCGACCGCCGCGATGGAAATTGCGCGTGACGGATTTGCGGTGTATCCGCTGCTGGCGAGCAACATTGAATACACCGCCGAGCAATTCGCACGCTGGCCCGACAATGCCAAGGTGTTTTTGCGCGGCGGCAAGCCGCCCAAGGTGGGCGACGTTCTGAAGCAGGAAGATCTGGCGCGCACTATCTTTCGCATGATCGAAGCCGAGCGCAACACGCGCGGCGACCGCGACAAAAAGCTGCGTGCCGTGCATGATTATTTTTATCGCGGGCCGGTTGCCGATGCCATAGCCGATTATCACAATAAAAACAACGGCTTCATGACGCGCGATGATCTTGCGGGTTTCGAGGTTCCGGTCGAAGACAGCATTTCGACGAAGTACCACGGCTATGAGGTGCATAGCTGCGACGTATGGTGTCAGGGCATCGTGCTGCTGGAATCGCTGCGTATCCTCGAAGGCTATGATCTCAAGGCGCTGGGGCACAATTCGGTGGCGTATCTGCATGTGGTCAATCAGGCGCTGAATCTGGCGTTTGCCGACCGCGAGGCGTATTCGGGTGATCCGAAATTTGTGAAAGTGCCGCGCGAAGGCATGCTGTCCGACGCCTATGCGATCAAGCAGCGTGCGCGGATCAATATGCAGCGGGCGTTTCCCACCTTGCCCGATCCCGGCTATCCGGATGGCGCGCCCAAGCCGTATCTGTTGCACGAGCGTGCAAGAGACCCGGCACGTGGCGTCGAGCGGGCCTTGCAACCGGGCACGACTTACGGCTGCGTAATAGATCGTGAAGGCAACGGCTATTCCGTCACCGTGTCCGACCCGCAATACGACACACCGATTATTCCCGGCGCCGGGCTTGCGATTTCCGGGCGCGGCTGCCAGTCACGCTTGACGCCGGGGCATCCCAGCGTGGTAGCGCCGGGCAAGCGGCCGCGGCTGACACCCAATCCGTCGCTTACATTCCGCGATGGAAAATTGTTCATGACCTTCGGCACGCCCGGCGGCGACGTGCAGTCGCAGGCCATGTTGCAAGTGTTTCTGAATATTGCGGAGTTCGGTATGGCGGTGCAGCAGGCCATCGAAGCGCCGCGCATGTCGAGCCTGAGTTTTCCGAATTCATTTGCGCCGCATGGCTATCAGCCGGCGCGCTTTAATGCCGAGAACACGTTTCCGGCGGCGACCATCGATGCGCTCAAGAGCATGGGGCACGACGTCGATGTGTGGCCGCATTTCCCCGGACAGAACGGCGGTGTTTGCGCAGTCATGCAGCATCCTGAAACCGGGCTGCGTCACGCCGGTGCGGACCCGCGGCGCGAAGGCTACGCAGCGGCGTGGTGATGCGCGCGGCGGCGCATGCTTTATGCGCGGGGGCAACGATGTGGAGTGCGAGCGCACTTGCACAGACATCGGGTTATCCGTCGCGCCCGATACGGCTGATCGTGCCGTTTGCGCCCGGTGGCGGACTTGAGATTACAGCGCGCAGCATCGGGCAAAAGCTCACTGCGAAGCATGGCCAGTCGATTGTGATCGACAATCGGCCGGGTGCAGCGACCATCGTCGGTACCGACATTGCCTCCAAAGCCACGCCCGATGGCTATACGCTGTTGATGATAACCACTACGTTTGCGATCAATCCCAGCCTCTACGGCAAGCTGCCCTACGACCCGGCACGCGACTTTACGCCGGTGACGCAGATCAACAGCGTGCCGAATATACTGGTGGTGAATCCGTCGATACCTGCGCAGTCCGTGCGCGACCTGATTGCATTGGTGAAATCCAAACCTGGTCAAATCAACTACGCCTCGGCGGGCGCGGGCACCTCGCCGCATCTGGCCACGGAGTTGTTCAAGACCATGGCGGGCATCGACATGACGCACATACCGTATAAAGGCATCCCTCCAGCGGTAACGGATGTCATCGCAGGCCGCGTGTCCATGCTGATGACCACCACCATTTCGGCGGGGCCGCACGTGAAATCCGGAAAGTTGCGCGCACTGGCGGTTACCAGCCCCAAGCGGCTGGCAGCGATGCCCGATGTGCCCGCGATCGCCGAAACCGTGCCAGGCTATGAAGCCGATGCGTTTCAGGCGATGGTCGCGCCGGCGGGCGTGCCCCGTGAAATCATTCGCCAGCTTGCAGCCGATATTGCCGGCATTCTCAAGCTGCCCGATGTGCGCGAGCGCATTACGGCCGATGGCGCTGAACCGATAGGCAGCACGCCGGAAGCGTTTGCGGCGTTTCTGAAACGCGAGACCGTCAAGTGGGGAAAAGTCGTCAAGGATTCCGGCGCGAAAGCCGAGTAACAGACGCTAGCTGCCTACTGAGAATTACATTACTTTGCGACAGCTTTTTCCCTCATCCCAACCCTTCTGCTCCGCTGCAAGTGTTCCCTTGTCCCGGGGGGAGAAGGGCTTTTTACCCCTCGCCCACCGGGAGAGCAACTGTGTCGAAAGTCAAGCGCTTTTAGGGCTTTTGAAGTTAGGATTCCACGGGACATTGGATTTGAAAATAGCATTCATAATGGAAAGCAATTTGTGCATACAAGCGACCAGAACAACTTTTTTTGGTTTGCCTTTTTCACGTAGCCGATGATGAAACGTGCGCAACACCGCATTGTGTCTGACCGCTGTGAGCGTGGCCATGTATAGCGCTGAGCGCACCATCGCGCGCCCACCCCAAGTGGTGCGCTTGCCACGCATCTTGCCGCTGTCGCGATTCAGCGGCGCGACACCGACGATCTTGCCGATAGCGCGGCGTGTGAGCATGCCCAATTCGGGCAATCCCGCCATCAGCGCCGCCTGCGTGCCCTGCGCAACGCCCTTTAAGCCTTTGAGTAACTTGATCTTTTCGGCAAAGTGCCCGCTCAGGGCGTTTCCGATACCACGATCCAGTTTAGCGATTTCGCGGTTCAGCACCGTGATCACCGTGCGAATGCTCTTTTGCGCTGGCTGGCTGGCTCCAGAGAGCCGATTGCCCTCAGCCACCCGCATGGCGACGAGCTGGCTTCGGCGCGTCACCAATATCATCAGCGCCGACTGCTGCGGCTCAGGCATGCACATCAGCAGCGCCTCGCGCTTGTCGGACTGGTATAGCGTGCGGGCGAACTGCGCCAGCGCGCGCGCATCGATGGCATCGGTCTTGGCTAAAATCCCGAGCGACTTGGCAAAGTCATGCGCCTGGCGCGGATTGACCACCATCACCGGCAAGCCCGCCGCGCACAACGCCAGCGCCGCCTCGCGTTCCAGTCCGCCGGTGGCCTCCAACACAATCGCCCCCAGCGGCCCCGCCGCTATGAGCTTGGCCAGCAGTTTACGGATGCCGCATGCGTCTTGTTCGAACACGATCGTCTTACCGCCATCGACCAGTCCCAATTCCAGCGTGGCTTTGGAGACATCAATGCCGGCAAAGCCCAGCGCCGCGCCGTCACTGCGTTTGATTACAGTACCTGTAAGTTCAGTGTTGTTCAATTCAGAATCGTTCATCATCACCCATCCTTGTTTATGCGAGGTTGGTCACAGGCCAAAAAGCCCGCACCACCATCAGGCAACTGTTCGGGCTGCTAACGAACGGCGCACCCTGCACGTCAAATGCTCTCCCACGGGATCGATCTCCCAGAGGGGCTACGGACTGCGCAGGGCGTTCCGAACACTAACAACGACTGCTCTTGCAACTCCTTCAGTAACACCTACTTTTGCAGCATACAAGGGGCCAGGGGTGAGGGAAGATGTTGACTTTGTGGTTCAGGCTACCCTAATGATGATATTGCCGATACGATCGACCTGCGCCGTTTGGCCGGGCGCGAGCAGCGTGGTCGAACTCATTTCCTCGATGACCAGCGGACCGGCAAGTTTGGTACCGGAGGGCAATCGCGTGCGCGCGTAAACATCCGCGTCGGCCCAGCCGTGGCGGACGCCAAAATACACATTGCGCCGCGCTATCACTGCTGCCGACAGCGGGCCGGCGGCGGTGATGTCACGCAGCGGCGCCTTAACAACATGGCCAACTGCCTGCAGCCGGCAATTGACAACTTCCACGGCTTTGCCGGGCACGACGAAGCCGTACTGCCGCGTGTGCTCGGAGGCAAAGCGCTGCAGGAAATCCGCCATGCCATACGGCGTGATCGCCGGCAACGGCACGATCACCTCGAAATTCTGCCCTTGATAACGCGCATCGATATGCCAGCGATAGAGCCGGTCGGTAGGAACTACACGCTCGCGCGCTAGCCACGCGCTGGCCTCGTTCGCCATGCCATCAAACAAGGCGCACACGCGCTGCCAGCAGGCCGCGTTAACCTCGGCGATTTCACTGCGCACGAAGTCAAACGACACATCGGTCAGAAGCATGCCGCGCGCGCACATCGTGCCGGGCTCCTGTGGCACGATCACGGTTGGAATGCCGCATTCGATGGCAATGTCCACGGCGTGCAGCGGCCCCGCGCCGCCATAGGCGAACAGCGCGAATTCGCCGAGATCGTAGCCGCGCTCGGTCGACACCGAGCGTATCGCCCGGCTCATGTTGGCATTGGCAATCCGAATCACACCCTCCGCCGCGGCTTCCAAGGTCAACTCCAGCGGGCGCGCGACACGCTCCATCACCACCGCGCGCGCTGCGGCTTCGTCCACTTTGACTCGCCCGTCGAGCAGGCTCACCGGGTTCAGCCGGTGCAGCGCGATATGCGCATCAGTGATGGTGGCCTCGATGCCGCCCCGGCTGTACGCGGCCGGCCCCGGATCGGCGCCCGCACTTTTGGGTCCGACCTTGAGCGCGCCCGCATCATCCATCCACGCGATACTGCCGCCGCCGGCACCGATCACATGAACGTCGAGCATCGGCGTCTTCACCGGATAGTCGGCAATCAGGCGGTTGGATGTAAACAGCGGTTTGCCGCGATAGATGAGCGACACATCGGTGCTGGTGCCACCGACATCGAAGGTCACCAGATTAGAAAAACCCGCCACCCGTCCCACTTCTGCGGCACCCACCACCCCGGCCGCCGGCCCGGATAAACAGGTGCGCACCGGAAACGCCCGTACCGCGCGCACCGACATGAGGCCGCCGTTCGAGTGTATGGTGAATGGCTCGACGCTGATGCCGAGATCCTTCACCCGCGCGAGAAAACCTTCGAGGTACGTTTCCATCCGAGGCCCGACCGCCGCGTTGAGCACAGTCGTCGACAAGCGCTCGAACTCGCGGAACTCGGGCAACACTTCACTGGAGATACTTATATAAGCCTCGGGCATCAGGCGCTCGATCACGGCGCGCGCGCGCTGCTCATGCGCCGGATTGCGATAGGCGTGCAGAAAACACACCGCAATCGCATGGATGCCATCCGCCTGCAACCGGCGCACCGCGGCTTCAACCTCGGCATCATCCAGCGGTTGCAGCACCTCGCCCTGCGCGTTGCAGCGCTCGTTCACTTCGATACGGTGCTCGCGGCGCGCCAGCACCGGCGGTTTGTTCACCGAATAATCATAGAGGTGCGGCCGCACCTGACGGCCTAATTCCAGCACGTCGCGAAACCCGCGCGTGGTGATGAGGCCGGTCGGTGCGCCGCGGCGCTCGATGATGAGATTGGTTGCCACCGTGGTGCCGTGCCCGATATGCCCGACATCGGCCGGCGCGATGGCATGGATGCGCAGCAGATCGGCAATACCCTGCTGGATGGCCTCGGAGGGATCCTTCGGGGTCGAGGCAACCTTGTGGAAACTAACGGCACCGGTGCGCTCGTCGAGCAGGGTATAGTCGGTGAAAGTACCACCGACGTCGATGCCTATGCGGAACATAATGAAATTCCCTCGCCCCGTTTACGGGGAGAGCGAAGCGAGGGGCCGGGTTAGGGTGAGGGGAGCTGCAATCTTCATTTGTTAGATACTCTTAGTCTACCTTGGCGCCTGAGTCCTGAACGACCTTACGCCACTTGACGATCTCGTCGCGGATGCGCGCAGTGAACTGCACTTGTGTATTGGCGACCACGTCCCAGCCCTGTTCGTTCAGCAGCGGTTTCATCTTCGCTGAATTGAGCACACTCATCGCATCGGCATTCAGTTTTGCGGCCAACTCTCGCGGCAGGCCACCCGGCCCGAAGTAGCCCAACCAAACCATCGCCTCGAATCCCGGAAAGCCCGATTCCGCGACCGTGGGCACTTCCGGCAGCACGGCAGAACGCACGAGACCCGTGGTTGCGATACCCCGAATCTTGCCGGTCTTGATGTGCGGCTGCGAGGTCATGACGACATCGAGCATCATGGATATGTGCCCGCCGAGCAGATCGATCATGGCGGGCCCGGAACCCTTGTAGGGCACGTGCAGCAGCGAGATGCCGGCGCGCGTCTTGAATAACTCGGTGGCGAGGTGGTTTGAAGTGCCGGTGCCGTTCGACGCGTAGCTCAACTCGCCGGGACGCGCCTTCGCCAGGGCGACCAGTTCCTTCACCGAGCGCGCAGGAATCGACGGATGCACCGACACCACATTGGCGATCGACACCAGTTCGGTGAGATGCGCGAAGTCCTTTATCGGATCGTAAGGGAGTTTGCCGTAGAGGCTGACCGCCACCGCATGCGTGCTGAGCGAGCCCACCAGCAGCGTATAGCCGTCCGCCGTTGCTTTGGCCACGTAATCGGAACCCGCCACGCCGGCGACCCCAGCGCGGTTCTCCACCACCACGGGCTGGCCCCACAGTTCACTCAGGCGCTGCGCCAGATTACGCGCCACCAGGTCGGTCGAACCGCCGGCCGGGAATGGGACGACTATGCGTACTGTTTTGGTGGGGTACGGGTCGGCGGCGGTGGCCGCGACAGAAAGACATCCCGTGGCCATAGCCAGTGCGGCGATGCCAAACGATCGAGGGAGCGCAATATTTCTGTCCATGAGAGGAAATATCCTATCGGGTGCGAATTCGTGGATCATAACGCGGGCTGGCACAATTGTGCACCTGTGTGCGGCAGCGTCGATGTGGCGGCTTTCACCCCATGCGCGATTTGCCTGTCTTCGCGGTCCACCTACGCGTACCCTGCCGACACCCCGCGCAAGCTCGTTGGTCGCTACACATGCGTCTAACCCACGGTCAAAGGCCGCGCGTAGAATACGGATATTAGTAGGCCCCCGTGTTACTCCAACGGAGGCCCATCTGGCGCTTTTCCTGCCAGAACCTGCATGCGGCATATTCGAAATTTGTAGACACCAAATTGCTCAAGGGGAAAGGATGAATACGATCAAAGCATCTGTTACGTATGGTGACTGGGAGGGAACTGCAGCCGCGGACGAAAGTGACGGTGTCAAAATGCGAGACCTTTTGACGCAGTCCGGCGTTATCAATACCGATGAGTTCGTGGTTGCGATAGAGCTGTTCGTAGGCGAGAGCCATAACGGAAAAGTAGAGAAGCCGCACATTCAGGCACTGCTTTTAAAAAAAGATCGTTTTGACTCCGCGGCCGCCGCTATCAAGTCAATGCCGGATACTCTCCCCTTGAGAAAGGTCCGCGTCGATCTCACTCTTGAGGAGTTCATCGGGCTATTTAAGCGCTTCTCTGTCACTCTTTCTAGAAGTGGACTCGATTTGGTCGGGCGTAAATACGAGTAGACACTGCAAGAAGGAGTCCGGTACATAGTGGATAGGCCTCATGGGAATGGGAGCACACAATGAAGCCAGAAATAGCATCCATGCACGAGAGTAGTTGTAGGTTGGGGTGACGAAGGAACCCCAACACCAAATGCTATCGACTACGGAACACACGGAACACACGGAATACGCGGAATGAACGGTACGCGGATTTTTCCGTGTATTCCGTGGTTAAGTGATTTGTTGGGGTTCGCAAGCTCACCCCAACCTACAACTGCTTAAAATAGTGCCATTGGCATCAGTGCCCGCTTTCATCCGGTATGGCGCGCCCAGCAGGATTTGAACCCACACTCTTGGTTCACAATCGAATATTGGTTCGTAACTAATTGTTTTTATTGATAATTTACGATGTCCGCTTTGACCAGGACGAATAGGAATCCATCAGGCGTTGATCCGTTGCCAGTGGCTGCGCAACTGCGTCAGCATCGCGCTGGGCGTACCGTTGTTATCGATGACGACGTCGGCGCGGGCAATGCGCTCGGCATTGGAGAGCTGGGCGTCGAGCCGGCTCTCCACTGTCGCCAGCGGAATGTTGTCGCGCGCCATCGCGCGGGCGATGGCGACCGGGCGATCGACTATGTTCGCCCAAACTTCGTCACCGATGTCCTGCCAGCCGGCTTCGAACAGCACTGCGGCCTCGAACACGATGACTCGTGCAGTGCCGGCAGTCCGCACCTGAGCAATCTCGTCTTCGGCCAGCGCGCGTATGGCAGGCCAAACGATATCGGTCAGCTTTTTCAGTTCCGCCGGCTTGCCGAACACCTTGCCGCCGAGCACCTTGCGATCGATCCTGCCGTCGGCTGCCACCACGTCCTGGCCGAAGGCAGCCACCACCTGCACATGGGCGGGCGAGCCCATCTCGTAGCTACGATGACCCAGCACGTCGGCATCGATTACGTGCGCGCCCAGTTCCTTTAGAAATCGCGCCGCTGTGGACTTGCCGGACGCCAGCCCGCCGGTAAGGCAGATCACCTTGGTCATGGCTCACCTATGAGAATCGTGCATGGATGCGAGTACCTCGCCGTTGGTTTCGTGAAGGTAATCAA
>JANMXV010000228.1:0-19585 GCA_031381325.1 Betaproteobacteria bacterium
GCAAAGCGGGCCTCGTCGTCGCTTACGGCACGCGCGAGCAGAACATGACCAAGTGGCTGAAAGAGGTCGCGCCGGCTCCGAACGACATCAAGATCGTGAACACGGCTCAGGACCGCTTCTACAACACCGATCTGGACAAGGTGCTGAAGGCGAAGGGCATCAAGACGCTCATCATGGTCGGCTGGAAGATCAGCGGTTCGGTGACCTACACATCGGTCGCAGCGATGGCGCACGATTACACCGTCGTCATTCCGATGGATACGACCTCGGCCGGCAGCGGCTACGTGTGGACCATCGGTTTCTATAATGTCTTGAATTCGGGCAATGCGAACCTGGCGAACGAGCCCCTGAAGCCAAAAGCCGTAACGCTGACCCGCACGGACATGATCACCTTTCAATAATGAATATCGTCAATCGAAGGTGGACCGGACGCTAAGAATGAACTCTGTACTTGCCCAATTCCGCCCTGCTCCGTAGCTCATCAGTCGAACTTGATCTTGCCGTCACTGATGACCTTGCGCCATTTGGCGATGGACGATTGCAGCATGGCGCTGAACTCATCGGGCGTGGTCTGTGTGGTGTCGGCGCCTTCGCGTGCGAGCTTTTCGCGTATGTCGGCGGTTTGCAGCGCGGTGCGCATTTCGCGATTGAGACGATCAACGACCGGGCGCGGTGTATTCGCCGGCGCAAAGAGGCCCCACCAGATTTCCGATTCATAGCCGGGCAGGCCGGATTCCGCCACCGTCGGTAGTCCAGGTGCGAAGGGCGAAGGCTTGGCGCTGGCTACCGCGAGCAGGCGCACACGGCCTGAGTTCGCCAGCGGCCCCATCGACGAAAATGTGGTGAACACGATCTGCACCTGACCCGCCACCAGATCGGTCAGTGCCGGCACCATGCCCTTATACGGCACATGCACGATGTCGATTTTCGCCGCATTTTTGAAGGACTCGCCCGAGAGATGATTGATGCTGCCATTGCCTGAACTGGAAAAGTTAATCTGGCCGGGCCTTGCCTTGGCCAATGCGATCAGCTCCCTAACGCTCTTTACCGGCAGCGCGGGGTGTATCAGCAGCAATACCGGGCTGATGCCGAATACACCCACCGGAGCGAAAGCTCTCTCCGGATCGAACGGCATTTTGATTCCCGCTGCCGCGTTTGTCGCGAACGAACTCGAGGTGAACATCAGCGTGTAGCCGTTGGGCGCCGATTTCGCGACGAAGTCCGCACCGATGGCACCGCTGGCCCCGGCGCGATTTTCGACGATGACGTTTTGACCCACTGCAGGGCCGAGTTTCTGGGCAAGGTGTCGACCGAGCACATCATTGCTGGCGCCGGGCGGATAAGGCACGATGATGCGTAGCGGAGCCGTTGGATACTGTTGCGCCTGCGTGGACAGCGTAATACCGGCGATCAGGGCGAATAGCAACAGGCTGGAACTATAGCGATAGTGCGCGTGGATTTTTTCGGTAGAGGTGAAGTAGTTTAATATACCGCGCACGGCGACGAACTGAAAGCTGACATGTCGATGCGGTTGTTATTTTGAGGAGCGCTGCGTGAGTTCTGATCTTTCCAACATCAAAGCATTGAGCTTCGACGTGTTCGGCACCTGTGTTGATTTTCGCGGCAGCATCATCAAGGACTGCCGCGCGTGGGGCAAGGCAAAGGGCTTGCGCGTGAACTGGGCGAAATTCACCGATGCCTGGCGCGCAGGTTATCGGCCGGCGATGGATCGCGTCACGCGCGGGGAATTGTCGTGGACCAAGATCGATGCGCTGCATCGCTTGGTACTCGATGATCTGCTGGTGAAATTCCGCATCAACGGATTGACCGAGGAAGAGAAAGATCATCTGAATCGCGTGTGGCATCGCCTCAAGCCGTGGCCGGATACGGTGAAGGGCCTCAAGCGCATGAAGAAGCACTACATTATTTCCACGCTGTCCAACGGCAATACATCACTGCTGGTGAACATGGCGAAGTTCGGCGGCCTTCCGTGGGATTGCGTGTTTTCGGCGGAGACGTTTCATCACTACAAGCCGGATGCCGAGACTTACCTCGGCGCGGCCGCGACGTTCGATCTCAAACCCGAACAGGTAATGATGGTTGCCGCGCACAAACATGATTTATTCGCCGCAGCAAAGCATGGCCTGAAAACGGCCTTCGTGCGGCGGCCGCACGAGCACGGCCGTAATTCCAACAAGGATCTTGCCGACGAGCCTTCATTCACGATCAACGCCGATGATATGGTTGATCTCGCGGTGAAGCTTGGCTGTTAGGCAATCAATAACGTCGAGGGATTACATATGCCGGCAAAAACCAAACGACCCACGCAGGAAGAAATGAAGGCCCGCATCGCGCGCTTCAAAGACCTGGTGTCCACCCAGGCGCGCCACGGTGCGAACAAGGGCGTTCCCGTGGAGGTGATGGAAATGATCACCGCCAAGACCACCTTCAACATTATGTCGCCGGCCGGACTGGGCGGGCAGCTTGCGCCCACGCCACCGGTGATCGGCGGCGATGCGGGTGTGTTCCGCTTGGGTATCGTCACGTGCCCGCCGGGCAACGGGCCGGGGCTGCATGTGCATTGGAAGACACACGAGACGTTCATGGCGCGGAGCGGCCAATGGGAAGTGATCTGGGGCGATAAGGGCGAAGAAAAAACGATGATCGATCCGTTCGACCTGATCGCAGTGCCGCCGCATGTGACGCGCACCTTCAAAAACATTTCAGATCAGGACGCGCATTTGCTGGTGATCATCCAGGGCAAGGCCGATGAGTTCGACGACGTGGGCCGCGTGCCCGAAACCGCCGAACGCATCGCGCAAAAGCACGGGCAGGAAATGGTGGAAAAACTCAAGAACCTCGGTTGGCAATTCACGCTGGATGCGAATGCGCCGCCGGAAGCGATGCGCTGAGGCGATGTGTGTTGGATATTAAATGCCATGCGAGTGGTCAGCACCGGCGGTGAATTCAAAAGCGTCCCTCACCCCTGCCCCTCTCCCGAGGGGAGAGGGGGTCGTTCAACGCGCTCTGGCGGGCGACGGGCTTTTCATCCCCCCCCCTGTGGTTTTGGGACGGTGGGTGTGGTAGACGGGGTAGCGCAAACCACAGTCAGAATGGTTGCTGATAATAGCGCGTATGCCGCAGCAATTACCATTACCTTGTTTTTAAGTACCGCCACCGCCCAACCCTATCCCACC
The DNA here is from genome assembly GCA_031381325.1 of Betaproteobacteria bacterium. Classification (GTDB taxonomy): domain Bacteria; phylum Pseudomonadota; class Gammaproteobacteria; order Burkholderiales; family SG8-41; genus UBA5216. The sequence continues at coordinate 3,198 of JANMXV010000228.1, forward strand.
CGTCCCATACGCCTCGTCGTACCCTTCGCTGCAGGCGGCACGGCGGATGTGATCGCGCGCAGCGTCGGCAACGAAGTCGGCGCACAACTCGGCCAGCCGTTTGTGCTCGACAATCGCGGCGGCGCCAACGGCATCATCGGTACTGACATCGTCGCCAAAGCGCCGCCCGATGGACAGACCTTGCTGCATGTCACCGCCTCCTTTGTCATCAATCCGAACACCTACACCACGTTGCCGTACGACATTTTCCGCGACTTCGAACCGGTGACGAACGTGGTGCTGGGCACCGGCTACCTGCTGGTGCTGCACCCTGCCGTGCCTGCGAATTCAGTGAAGGAGCTGATCACACTTGCCAAAGAATCCGGCAAGGTGAGCTACAGCTCGCCCGGCGTGGGCAACACGCTGCATCTGGCCGCTGAGTTGTTTAGTGTGCGCGCCGGCGTCAAACTGCTGCACGTGCCGTACAAGGGCGTGGCGCCGGCGCTGAACGCCGTGCTGGCGGGCGAAGTGCAGGCGACATTTATTCCCGCGACGATAGCGTTGCCGCTGATCAAGGCGGGCCGCGCCAAGGCGATTGCGTTTACCGGATCATCGCGCTTCGCCGGCTTGCCGCAATTGCCGACGATGAGCGAAGCCGGTTTATCCAACCTTGAACTCACCGGTTCATGGCACGGCTGGTTTGCGCCGGCGAAGACCCCGGCGAGTGTGGTATTGCGATTGCAACAGGAGGTTGCCAAAGCGTTACTGGCGCCGCGAGTGCGCGAGTCCATCGTCTCGGGCGGCTACGAACCCGACGGCAGAAGCCCGGCTGAATTTCGCCAGTTCCTGCGGCTGGAATATGAGCGTTACGCCGAGATGGTACGCGTGGCGAATGTGCCCAAAACGGCGCACTGAAAAACTCATGAAAAAAAAACCGTTATCGCAAGCGCCTGCAGGGCTGATTCTGTTCGCACACGGCTCGCGCAATCCAGCGTGGCGCAAACCGTTTGACCGGCTGCTTAAGGACGTGGTGAAACGCGGCAATTGTCAGGCGATCTTGGCGTTCGGCGAATTCATAATGCCGGGGCTGGTGGAAGCTGCGCAATCACTCGCGGCCGCAGGTGTGAAGACAGCGGTGATTGTGCCGCTGTTCCTGGGCGGCGGACTGCATGTGCGCGGCGATTTGCCCAAGCTGGCCGCACAGGCGCGCGCGGCCAGCGGAATCAAACTGCGTGTGGCGCGGGCGATAGGTGACGATGCCGGGGTATTGAAAGCGATTGCTGATTACAGCGTTGCTGCGCTGGGCGGCCAGACGCGGCGCGCCGCGAAAGGTTCCGCGCGCTAGAGTTTTACAACGGTCGTCAGGTCGCCCGCCGCGACCGCATTCATGTAGGCGAGCACCAAGTCCTTGGTTACATAACGGCCGAACGCTTTTTCGTCGTGCTCGCGCACGATGGGGAAGGTGTCGAGAATATAGGCCGCGTCTTCGCGCGAAATGCCGTAGAGCTGGAAGAACAACGCATCCAGCCGCGCCTTGCGGTGGCGGCGATCATCCTCGTCCCACTTGAACGGCGGGCCGCCGTGGCCGAGGTCGCGTGCGAATGGTTCGAGGTCAAGCGCGGTGTAGGAGAGCCGCAGCACTTCGCCGCGCACGAAGTCGGCGATTTTTCGCTTCTTGATTTTTGCCTCGAATTGCTCGGGGCGGATCAAGGGCAATTGCTCTGCTATGTACCAGTTAACATGAGTGGACTGCGCTTTTTGTCGAGTGATAAAGTCGAGCGCTAAAGAATTAAGGTTTGCCAGAAACAGTGGCGCGAAGTAAGTGAAATCTTTTTCTGCGCTTTCATCCGGAAGTAACAAAGGCAGGGTATTGCCAGCGGCGGCCGTGGGAATTACCGCAGCAATCATCGTGCGCACATCGGTTGCCCTGGCGATGTCGCGAAAACCGATTGCCCACTTTCTGCTATTTTTTTCCGGAACATCGGTTTCCGAAACCCAGTATTGAGGTTCAGGGTAAACATCTGGGTTTGCCTTCAGAGCACCATCCAGCGAGCCGCTGAGCGCAGCGTTATGCAGGTTTTCGGCATTTACTTCAACGCTGGCTGATCGGTGATCGTAGATGTGAATCATGCGACCAACGTAAAGCGGTACTGCCTCGATCTTGCCCTTCCGCCACCGATTGCCGGCTATGGGATACCAGCCGTCGTGCTCCAACTCATCACGGCGCTTGAATAGCCCGGAATCGTTGGTCATGTGGAACATCGTTGTGTAGCGCACCGGCCAGACTTTTTTCGGTGGCAACTCTTTTGTTTCCATGCGCCGATCCACCAGCACCGGCTGGCGGCGATAGATCGCAGTGGTGATTTCCGCGTCGCGCTTTCTGCGGAAGATCGGCGCGCCGCCGGTGTTGGGATTGACGGTGCGAAAATCTTCCGCGCGCAGCCCCAGTACGCGCTCGGGGTTCGCGAGTTCTGCGATATCGTGCAGGTAGAATGCGCAACTACTTGTTTTTATTGATCTTTTTTCGCCGCCGAAAACGAAGGCGCAGAACTTGAAGCGTGAATCGACGTCGGGGAAAAAACTGCCGCCGGGATTGTTACGGTTCTCAAAATCAAACAACGCCGCGAGGCGACCGCCAGCGGAGATGCCGCCGAAGAATTCCGACGCGCCTTTGTCGGACGCAATGCCGGAAGGTGTGAGCAGGCCCACCATGCCGTGGGGCTGGATCAATGAGGCCGCGCGTTCCACGAACAGGCTGTAGAGATTGATATCGCCGCCGGAAAGCAGCGGATAGTCGCCGCATTCGCGCGCAATGCGCGTTGCGGTTTCGGTGAGGTCGCGTGCGTTGATGTATTCCTGCCACAGCGGGTCGCCGCTTTTTTCCAGCGCGGCGATCATTTTCTTACGGTCGGACGCACGCGCGGCTTTGGCGATCTCCGGCCTGCGTTCGGCGAACCATTCGACTTCCTGCAACTTCATGCGATCCCACGGCGGGTTGCCGATCACGGCATCGAACCCGCCGCTGCGTGTGCCGTTGATTCCAGTCCAGACGGTCGGAAACGCCAGTTCCCAATGCAAAAAGCGAACTTCTCTTGCCAGCGCGAGAGCGGATTGCAGTAACCGATGTGTGCGCATGTACTCAGGCACGGGCGGCTTGATGGTGGGGCTGGACAACAGGCCAATGGATTGCAGTACGTTGCCAAAGTCCCCATTAAGAAAATTGGCCCAGGCTCTTTCGTACTCTTTTTTCTGCGCCTTTCCCGCCCAGCGGCGCGCCTGCAAGAAGTCGAGCGCGCACAATTGCGAGTGCAATCCGGCTTCGATTTGATTCATGAAGGCTTTGGATTGATGCGCTTCGGCGATGTCGATGTCGGTTAACTCACCGATCGCTTGCATGGTCATGCGCGCCTCGTCCACTTTGCGCCGGTCGTCCTGCTGCAGCAGGCTGCCGCTGGACCAGAGCTCCTCCACCAATTGCTGGAGTTGTCCGCCAAACAGCGCATCACCGCAACGCAGATGATGATCGAGGAATGAAATGGGCGCACCGACGGTAAACGTATGCAGCCACAAAGCCACTTTCGCCAGTTCGACCGCCATCGGATTTTTATCGACACCATAAATGACGCGCTTTAAGATCATGCGGCGTATTACGTGGCGGTCGTCGAGTTGCGCGAGATCGATGGCCCAGCCCTGTTGACGGCCCGCCCTGAGAATGCGGTTGCGAATGTCGGCGATGCGTCCGGTGACCGGAGAAACCCACGGGTTGGCGATGTTTCTCGCCCAGCTTTGCGCCGCTACCTGCTCTGCCGCATGCGACATGTTTTCCAGAATTTTGTCGGCGAGATAATCCACCAGCGCCACCAGAAAATGGCCGCTGCCCATCGCCGGATCGCACACCTTGAGTTCGAGCATGCGGCTGGCGGGATCGATAGCGTCGAGCGCTTCCCAAGCGTCCGGTTTCAGTTCGCGTTTGCGCTTCCAGGTTTCTATCTGAACATCGAATTCGGTTACGCGCTCGGTAACTAACGGCCCGACGGTTTGGTTGATCAGCAGATTGACCAGATCATCATGCGTGTAATAACTGCCCGAGCCTTTGCGCGCAAAACTGGTCGGCCTCGCGTAAAGCTTTCCGCCTTCATCTTCGAGGCGATATTCCAGCAGGCGCTCGTAAATACCGCCGAGATGCTGCACTGAAAGATCACGATAATTGATCCAGGCGCGAAAGGTATCTTGGGCGCGCCGCGACAAGTCATCGATAACCGGCGCGAGTTGCGCGTCCGGCACATGCACGCGGCGAATCAGCCCGCTGACGCTGTCTTCAAACAGGCCGCCGTTATAGGCGGGCAAACCCAGCGCCGAATCTCCCTTGGCGATGGCGGTGAACAGACTGTGCAGCTCGTCCCACATACGCGTGGAAGTCGTCGAGAACGCAAAGTTTTTTTCGCGCTTGTCGCGCACATCTTCGCGGATGCGGCGCAGGCTGTAGGCGCGATAGCGCTTGTCGTGTAGCGGCAGCAGGTTGCGGTCTTCGGCGTAAAGAATGAACAGCAAACGGTAGAGCAGCATCAACGTCGCTTCGCGCACTTGATCGAGGTAGGCGCGCCCGCGCGGGTTGGGCGCATCGGGATCGGCGCCGACGAGGGCTTCAGCGAGATCGGGAAACACCGTGGTGAACACGCGGCTTCCCAAATCTTGAGATACCCGTTCTTCATAGCGCCTGACTTCGGCCAGCGCGTAGTCGTGGAATGAGCGGCGCTCTTCGTCCCACGCCTGCGATATGAATGCGTCGTGCCGGAAGAACGCCAGGAACAGTTTGAGCGCGTGGCGTGTATCAATATCGGGTTCGGTCTTAATGCCGCTTACACCGGCAAAAGCCGCAACATCGATTTCAAAAAATTCTTCCGAGCGTGATCGCGCGCCCTGATAATACAAACGCCACGTAGCGCCGTTGGTCAGAATTGCCCAGCGAATCGTGCGTTCGGACGCAACTTCAACGGCAGAAAGATAGCGCAGCACCTGGTTCGACGGCGTGCCGGGATCAAGCCGGTCGGTGGCATCGCCGCGGTCGAGCGCGCGCAGCCAGCGCTTGGATTCGAGAATAGCCAGGCCGTGGCGGTAGCGCCGGTCTTCGCGTTTCTCTTTTAGCGCCGCGGCCTTCGCCTTGGCGTCGGGAAACAGCAACAGGTCGGGAATGTCTTCGCGGCGTTTTTCTGATGCTGATTGCTGCCGCAGCAGGTCCGGCCAGCCAAGTTCGGCCAGAACCTTGACGATAATCTCGTTTTCGGTGTCTGCCTCGTTCAGACGCGTGCTGGCCTTAACCGGAGCGAAAATCGATTTGAGTTGGCCGATGAACGCGTCCACCGAAGGGTCATCAAGCTGCTTCCAAACGGGTGTTTCCTTGATGCCTTCCGCGAGGAAGTCGGTTGTGAAGAGCTGTCCTTGCACCGGGCTTTATCAGGGTTTTGAAGCCCGCATCATCGCAGATTTTTGTTACTTCAGTGCGCCGAAAACCTTCCTGACGATATCGCTGGTCGCGCCGAGCGGATTGGAGCGAAACGCTTTTTCCTGTTCGCCGATCATGAAATACAGACCGTCGAGTGATTTTTGCGTGACATAGCCTTCGATGGTGGACTGATCCTTGTTGACCAGACCGTACGTTGCCGCTTGCCCGGCGAGCGAGTTGTATTGCTGTGCCAATCCCACGCGGTCGGTAGCGTCTTTAACGATGGGCAAAAAGCGTTGCGTGAGTTGCGCACTGGTGGTGCGCCGAAAATAGTCGGTGACCGAGGTTTGTCCGCCGGCGAGTATGCCCTTGGCGTCTTGCAGCGACATGCGTTTGGCGGCATCGACCAGTAGTTGCTTGGCTTCCGGCACTGCGGCTTCGGCCGCGCGGTTCATCGACAGTATCAGATCGTCGGCCTGCTTTTTCATGCCGAAAGTGCGCATCGCGCCCTCGACTTTACTCAGCACCGGCGGCAATGGAATCTTCACTTGCGGGTTGGCGAAAAAGCCGTTTTCAATACCGAGTTTGGCGACGGCAGCAGCCGAGCCGTCGGTCAGCGCCTGGCGCAAACCGCTGGCTGCATCGGTATTGCTGATCGACGCCAGTTGGGCGTGCGCCATTGATGTAATGACAGACAACAAAAAGATACTCAGAATACGCAACATATGATCGACCTTTCATGGCTGAGCCCGAAATCCCCGGGCAAGTTTTGCAATCGTATGCTGCTGGCGGTGCTTGCGGCAACTGTTTTTGCGTCGTGCAGTGCGTCTTTCGAGAAAAAAGCCGCGCCCGCCGTGACCTTTGTAACAATCAAGGGCGAAACCATCCCCCTTAACGCCTTGCGCGGCAAGGTGGTGCTGGTGAATTTCTGGGCGACCGATTGTCCGATTTGCCTCAAGGAAATGCCGCAACTGATCGACACGCACAGGAAATTTCAGGCGCGCGGTTACGAGACCGTGGCGGTGGCGATGTGGTACGACCCGCCGAATCGCGTCCAGCAGTTTTCTGAACAGCGCGCGCTGCCGTTCAAAGTGGCGTTTGATCCGGTGGGCGAACACGCAAAAGCTTTCGGAGATTTAACCTTGACGCCGACCACGTTTGTGATCGACAAGCGCGGCAATATCGTCAGCCGGATTGTGGGTGAGCCGGATTTTGCGAAGCTGCATCAACTGGTGGAGAAGTTGCTGGGTGAGGCGTGAAACGTAACACCAGCGGTTCGCCGTTATTTGCGAACCGTGATACAAGTGCGCAACCTTATCGCCCTCCGTTAACCTCTCGATTAAGCAACACCCGCCTCATGCGCCTGCTGATCGGCGTGATAGCTTGAACGCACCAGCGGCCCGCTCGCCGCATGCATGAAACCCATCTCGGCGGCTTTCGCGGCATACCTATCAAACACCGCCGGTTCGACGTAACGCAGCACCGGCAGATGATGCGCGCTCGGTTGCAGGTACTGGCCGATGGTGAGCATATCGACATCGTGCGCGCGCAGGTCGCGCATGGTTTCGAGTATCTCGTCATCGGTTTCGCCCAAGCCCACCATGAGGCCGGATTTGGCGGGAATATGCGGAAAGCGAGACTTAAATTTTTTCAATAAAAACAAAGAGTTAGTGTAGTCTGCGCCAGGGCGCGCCTGCTTGTAAAGCCGCGGCACGGTTTCGAGATTGTGGTTCATCACATCGGGCGGACACTCGGAAAGAATATCGAGCGCGAGGTCGAGGCGCCCGCGAAAATCCGGCACCAGTACTTCAATGCGTGTTTGCGGCGAACGTGCGCGCACTTCGCGTATGCACGCCTTGAAATGTGCGGCGCCGCCGTCGCGCAAGTCATCGCGATCGACGCTGGTGATCACCACGTATTTCAATTTCAATGCGGCGATGGTGTCGGCGAGATGTACGGGTTCTTCAAGGTCAGGCGGCAGCGGGCGCCCGTGGCCCACGTCGCAGAACGGGCAGCGGCGCGTACACAGGTCGCCGAGGATCATGAAGGTCGCCGTGCCTTTGCCGAAACATTCGCCGATGTTAGGGCAGCTCGCTTCTTCACACACGGTGTGGAGTTTTTGTTCGCGCAGAATATGCTTGATCTCGCGAAAACGCGGACTGTCGGTGAGCCGTACGCGGATCCAGTCGGGTTTTTTCAGCGCCTGACCTACGGCGAGCGGCACGATCTTGATCGGGATGCGTGCGGTTTTGTCCCGACCTTTTTGCTTGACGCCGGCTTCGCTCATGTCAGTACACGGAGTAGATGGCGTGTGAGTTTTGCACTCACGGTTTCAAGCCGTTCGCTAACGCCCAAATCGCGCATTTGGGTGACGGCTAACCCGGCGTATCCGCAGGGGTTGATGGCTTGAAAAGGGGTGAGGTCCATGTCGATGTTGAGAGCGAGTCCGTGATAGCAGCGACCGTTACGCAAGCGCAGACCGAGGGCGGCGATTTTTGCCTCATTGTCGTCAACGGTCACATACACGCCCGGTGCATCCGCGCGGTAACGCGCCACGATGCCATACTCTGCCAGCAAGTCTATCACGGCGGCTTCCATCTTCCGCACCAGCGCGCGCACGCCGAGATTGCGCCGTTTCAGATCGAGCAGCAGATACGCCACGAGTTGTCCGGGGCCGTGATAGGTGATTTGCCCGCCGCGATCAATTTTGACGACCGGGATGCCTGTGTCGCTACGCAGCAGATGTTCGGGTTTGCCGGCCAGCCCCAGCGTATACACCGGCGGGTGTTGCAGCAGCCAGATTTCGTCTCGCGTCGTAGCAATGCGCTCGCTGGTGAACGTCTGCATCGCGTGCCACGTGGGCAGGTATTCGGCGAGACCCAGGCTGCGGACGGCCGGAACGGCGGAATTCATGGCGGCGAAAGTTGTCCTGTTGTCCGATCGCGGGAACGGTAGCACAATGCCGCCTTTCCCGTTCAATGCTCCGGCTCGGAATCCTATGCATATCAACCTAACTTGCACAGCCTGCGCGCGGGCGCTTTTGTTCACGGTGGCTTGTGCGAGCAGCGTGGCGCATGCGGCGGAGGGGCGCTCATACACCGCCGATCTGGCGACGATGTACAACGAATATCAACGCGTGCTCGCGCTGCGCGATGCCTGCGTCACGGCGCAGCCCGGCAACCGCGACGCGTTGGTGGGCGCCTATAAGGATTGGCAAATACGCCATGAGCGTATCATTGATGATTTCGACAATCGCTTCGCGGCGATTGTGAAGCGCGCCTCGAAGGATCAGGCGGACTACTCCAAAAACTACGGCAAGTATCAGGCCGAGGTTTTGCAAATGCGCGAAGACAACAAAAAAGCCCTGCTCGCCAACCCGGAAAAGCTCGCGCAGCAGTGCGGCGAATTCCCTGCTTATTTGCAGCATCCGAAATCCGACATTCCGGCGATGTTTCCGGTGCAGTTTAAGACCGTCTATCGGGTGCGTTGATCCGGCCAGATCCGGCGAAAAGAGCGCGTTAGATGCCGCGCCGGAGTAGAATCCAACCTTTTCTTGAAGGAGTCACATCATGGGCAGAGGCGATAAACGCACGGCGAAGGGCAAGACATTCAAGGGTTCCTACGGCAATTCGCGGCCCCAGGGCCAGAAAGCCGTGAAAACCGCTGCTGCTGCCGCTGGCGCTAAGGGCAAGAAGACCGCGAAGAAGTCTTAATTCGGTTACAGCACTTTGACCACCATCGGGTGGTCGCAAAGCTCACGATACAAACCGTCAAGCTGGTGCTGTGAGGTCGCGCAGATGGTGCAAGTCAGGCTCAAATACTTGCCCTTGCTGCTGGGGCGCATTTCCATTTCGGCGCCGTCGTATTCGGGGGCGTGGCGCTTGACCACTTCGAGTATCGACTGCGCGTAGCCCGCGCGCTGGTAGCCGATAATCTTCAGCGGAAAATCACACGGAAATTCAAGCAGGCTGGGTTCGGCCATGTTCTCAGGTTTTGCGCATCACATCGCGCTTGAATTCCTGATACAGCGCGTGCATGCGCCGGAACAGCATGCCCGGCGTGCCGTCGCCCACCGGTTTGCCGTCGAGCGTGGTGATGGCAAGCACTTCCTTGGTTGAAGAGGTGACCCAGATTTCATCGGCGTCGCGCGTTTCGGCTTCGGAGATTTCACGCACTTCGACTTCGAACTCGCGTGCGTGCGCAATCTCCAGCACCACGTCGTAGGTAATGCCCGGCAACAGCAGATTGTTTTTGGGCGGCGCCAGCAGGATGCCGTTTTTCACCACGAATACGTTGCTGGCTGAAGCCTCCGTCAGTTTGCCATCGCGAAACAGAATGGTTTCCACCGCGCCGGCGTCCACCGCGAGTTGGCGCAATAGACAATTGCCCAACAGGGCGACGGATTTTACGTCGCATTTCAACCAGCGAAAATCGGCTGCGGTGATCGCCGGCATGCCGTTATCGATTTGCTCGCGTGAGGGTGTGGTGAGCAGGCCCGACATCATGAACACGGTCTGCTTCACATTCTTCGGGAACGCATGATCCCGCCTGGCGACGCCGCGTGTGATTTGAAGATAAACCGATTGATCGTCACCCTCGTTTTTAGCGATGATTTCATGCATCAGCTTGGTCCACTCGGTATCGGTGTGTGGATTGGCGAGCCGTATGCCGTCGAGGCTGTTCTGCAAGCGGCGCAGGTGTTCTGCCATGCGAAACGGCTGGCGTGAATACACCGGCACCACTTCGTAGACGCCATCGCCAAAAATAAAACCGCGGTCGAGCACGGGAATGCGCGCCTCTTCCAGCGGCATGAATTCGCCATTCAGATAGACGATATCGCTCATCGATCCCTCATTGAAAATGTTATTGTAAATACAGCCGCATGGCATCCCACGCGCGACCGAACAGGCCGGCAACCGGCACGTCTTCCAGGGCAACCACCGGCAAGGTGTGGTAGGGCTTGCCGTTTAATTCGAGCTTCAGCGTGGCTATGGTTTGCCCGGCATGCAGGGGGGCCAGCAGCGGCTGCTGGCTTTCCATTTTGGCCTTCAGATTGCTGCTTTGTCCCTTGGGCACGGTAACATACAGACCCGCTGGGAACCCCGCCTTGACGTTGTTGATCGTGCCTTTCCACACGCGCGGCGTGATGGCGGCCTGCTGCGCGTCATACAGACGCACGGTGTCAAAATTCTGATAGCCGTAATTGAGCAGCTTCTGGCTTTCAGCCGCACGTGCGGCATCTGATGCCGCACCCATTACCACGGCGATAAGCCGCCGGTTGTCGCGTTTCGACGAACTGATCAAACAATAGCCGGCAGCCTCGGTGTGACCGGTCTTTACCCCATCCACCGTCGGATCACGCCACAGCAGCCGGTTGCGATTGGGTTGCGTAATCTCGTTGTAGCGGTATTCCTTTTGTGAATAGAGCGGGTAATGCTCGGGATAGTCGCGGATCAGCTTGGCCGTGAGCAGCGCCAGATCGCGCGCAGTGGAGGTGTGCTGGGGCGCGGGCAGGCCGGTGGAATTGGCGTACTGCGTGGATGCCAGCCCCATGCGTTTGGCTTCCTGGTTCATTTGCGTAACGAAGGCTTCTTCGCTGCCGGCGACGGCTTCGGCCAGCGCAATGGTGGCGTCGTTGCCCGACTGAATAATCATGCCGCGCAGCAGCTCATTCACGCTTACGGGAATGTCGGCTTGTATGAACATGCGCGAGCCGATGGCACGCCGCGCTTTTTCCGACACCGGAACTATTTGCTCGGGTTTTATTTTTTTCTGCTTGAGCGCGTCGAACACCAGATACGCAGTCATCAGCTTGGTAAGCGAAGCCGGCTCAAAGCGCTCATCGTGCTTGTAGCCGGTGATCAGTTGCCCGCTTTGCGTGTCGTAGAGCACCCACGAACGCGCGGCAACTTGCGAGGCCGGCGGATCAACGGCGTGCGCGGCGCCGGCAGGAAAACCGAGCGCGCCGCACATCATCAACAGGTGGGGAATCCAGCGTTTGAACACACCGCGATTATACGTGGTCTGTGGCGTCACACCGCTACACGCTACTGATCGTTGCCCCGTTCAAGGTAACGCTGCAGGGCGGCGCGCATCACACGGGTGTTATTCCGGAAATTGCGGCAGCCGGTGCAGATATACAGATGCAGCTTGAGCCACAGTTTTTCGCCCGCGCTCAGCGGGTGTTCATGCTGGCGCGAAATGAGTTCGGCCGCACCTTTGCAAGTCAGTCGTTTCACGCTTCCACGCCGGATCGGGAGAGTTTGATTGCGGGGATTGGCATCATTGTTTCCCGAACCATTTCACTTGCAGACACTCGCGCAGGCTCAGGCGCGCGCGGTGCAGTATTACCCAGCAGTTCGTCGTGGAGACCTCGAGTTCCTTACAGATGTCTTCGGTGGACAACTCCATCACCTCGCGCATCATGAAGGCGCGCGCGGTCTTCACCGGCAGGTTCTTCGCGCATTGCGCGAACACCGCCATGAACGCTTTGTTTTCGAGCGCCTTGTCGGGGTCGCCCCAGTTGGAAGGCGGCTGGCGCCAGTGGCCGTCTTCGAGAAACAGCGCATCGACGGCTTCGGCTTCGCTGCTGTCCGCGTCAGCGGAAATCAGCGGCTGCTCGCGTGCCTGGCGGCGCATGTGATCGATGATCTTGTGTTTGAGAATGCCGGTGAGCCAGGTTTTTACCGACGATTTGCCGGAGAAACGCTCGAGTCCTTCCAGTGCGGCGATCAGCGTATCTTGCACCGCGTCTTCCGCAGCGCCCGCGTCGCGCAATTGCAACGATGCGTAGCGCAACAGATAGGTGCGATGCCGCTCAACTTCCGAAGCATCGACGATGGCGCTTGAGGCCGCAGTGCTCATCAATTATTATTCTTTTAAAAACAATAACTTACTGTGCAATTTGATAGCGAGCCGAAGAATCGCCCGCATCGCTCTTGAAATCAAATGACAGGCTCCCATATTCAATGCATCGGCGCAATACGTATTGACGCCACACTTAAATGGAGATGACATCATGGTAAATGTTGCACGCTATGCACGGTTCGACGACGCGATTAACCAACTGTTTCGCGGCTTTGTGGCGCAGCCGGTGAACGTGGACGGGCAGGAATCCGCTGCGAAGTTTCGCGTAGATGTGGCCGAGAGCGATACGGCCTACACCCTGCGCGCCGAGTTGCCGGGGGTGAAGAAAGACGACATTAAAATCTCGATTGACGGCGACCAGGTGGCGATCAGCGCCGAAACCGCCGCGCAAAAAGAGGTCAAAGAGGGCGAGCGTGTGTTGCGCACTGAGCGTTACAGCGGCAAGTATTACCGCGCGTTTGCCTTGGGCAGTGCGGTAGACGAAGACGCGACCAGCGCGCGCTACGTCGATGGCGTGCTGGAACTGACGCTGCCTAAGAAACTGGCTGCTGCGGCAAAGCGCATCACGATCCAGTAACGCGGTTCACACAAAAAACGGCGGGGCGGCATGAATTGCGCTCCGCCGTTTTTTTGCTCGTGTAAAATAAGCGAGTCCTTACCCCAACTTTTTTGCACATGACGACCAGCCCGGCAGATACACCCAGCGCCACCAGCGCTACCAATGCCACCAGTGCCACTATTAAGGCCCAGATACTGGCGGAAGCGCTGCCGTACATACAGCGTTTTCACGGTAAAACCATTGTCGTGAAATACGGCGGCAATGCCATGAGCGATCCGGCATTGCAAGAAGGTTTCGCGCGCGACGTGGTGCTGCTCAAACTGGTGGGCATGAACCCGGTGGTGGTTCACGGTGGCGGACCGCAGATCGACGAATGGCTAAAAAAAGTCGGCAAGAAAGGCGAATTCATTCAGGGCATGCGCGTCACCGACGCCGAAACCATGGACGTGGTCGAAATGGTGCTCGGCGGCCAGGTCAACAAAGACATCGTTAATCTCATCAACAAGCACGGCGGCCGCGCGGTGGGGCTTACCGGCGCCGACGGCGGGCTGATTCGCGCGCGCAAGATGATGATGCGCGATGCGGCTAATCCCGGCGTATTTATCGACATCGGCATGGTGGGTGAGGTCGAGAGCATCGATCCGGGCATAGTGCAGTTGCTGCATACGCAGAATTTCATCCCGGTGATCGCGCCGGTGGGCGTGGGCAAGAACAACGAGTCCTACAACATCAACGCCGATCTAGTCGCCGGCAAGGTTGCTGAAATTCTCAAAGCCGAGAAGCTGGTGGTACTCACCAATACGCCGGGCGTGCTCGACAAAAACGGCAAGCTGCTGACGGGGCTGACGGCAAAAAAAATCGATGCCCTGTTCGCTGACGGCACCATTCACGGCGGCATGTTGCCGAAGATCGCTTCCGTGCTTGATGCGGCGAAAAACGGCGTCAATACCTGTCACATCATCGATGGGCGCGTGGAACACGCATTGCTGCTGGAGATTCTGACTAACGAAGGCGTGGGTACGTTGATCAAGAGCCGCTGAGCGTGGCTATGCATCACGACGGCGCCTGGATATTCGATCTCGACAACACGCTGCACAATGCCACGGTGCATATATTCCCGCGCATCAACCGCGCCATGACCGACTATGTGCAAACCCATCTGAACCTCGATGAAGCGCAAGCCAATGCGCTGCGGCACACCTACTGGCGGCGCTATGGCGCGACGATACTCGGCTTGATCCGGCACCATGACACCGATCCGGCGCATTTTCTGTGGCACACGCATCAATTTCCCGACCTGCATCGCGTGCTGATTGCCGAGCCCATGCTGCGTGCCACGTTGAACCGGTTGCCGGGGCGCAAATTCGTGTTTTCCAACGCGCCCGTACATTACGCGCAAAGCGTGCTGCGGGCACTCGGCATCTACGATCTTTTTTCCGCTGTCTACACCATCGAGCACACGCGTTATCGGCCCAAGCCCGACACCTTCGGATTTCTGCGACTGTGCCGCAGCCACCATTTGCGCCCGCGCCGCTGTATCATGGTCGAAGACAATCTGGACAATTTGCGCACGGCCAAGCGCCTGGGGATGAAGACCGTATGGGTGACCGGCGCCGCGGTTTTGAAAAGCAAGGCGCCGGGGTATGTAGACAAAACCGTGCGCAGCGTTGCCCGGTTGCCGAGCCTGTTTGCACGGTTACAGTAGGGGAATCCAGTGGCGAGAAGCGGAGATCGCAAGAATCAGATTTTGCAAACGCTGGCGCAGATGCTCGAAGGGCCGGCTGCGGAAAAGGTAACGACTGCCGCGCTGGCCAAGCGTCTGGAGGTGTCGGAGGCCGCACTCTACCGCCATTTTTCCGGCAAGGCGCAGATGTTCGAGGGATTGATTGAATTCATCGAGCGCACGCTGTTCGCGCTGATCAACAAAATCACCACCGAGGAAAAAAGCGGCGTACGTCAGTGCGAGGCGGTGATCGGCGTGCTGCTCGGTTTCGCGCAAAAAAATCGCGGCATGACGCGCGTGTTGATCGGCGATGCGCTGGTTAACGAAGACGAGAAATTGCAGTTGCGTATTAACCAGTTGCACGAGCGGCTGGAAGCGGCTTTGCGGCAGGCGCTGCGCTTTGCGATGACTCAAAATGAAATCGCGCCGGATGTCGATGCCGCCGCGCAAGCCAATCTCATGATGAGTTTCGTTATCGGGCGCTGGCACCAGTACGGCAAGAGCGGTTTCAGGCGTGACCCGGCTGAGATGTGGGCACGGCAATGGAAGCAGTTGATGGAGGGCGTCTTGGCATAAGGGCGTAATAAGGGCGTAGCGTGCGGTATAACTGGGCAACAAGGAGCTGAACCATGTCTCACCTTACCACCGAACAGATCGCTGAACTTTTGCTGGGCATCGCACGCTCCCAACTGGCGATCGCCGATGCCCTTGAAAGCTCGAAAGGCGGATTCAAGTCCACGCATCTGCGATCCAACGTTGAAAGCGCTGCGCGCATCAAAATGAACCGGCCGGAAACGCTGGCTGATTTTCCGTCGCGTTTACTGTTGCAGATGCTGGGACGCAATGCGCCCACGCAGGCAGATGTGACCGCTGACTTGAAAGCGTTAATGGGCGGTACTACGGCGGCAGCGGCATCCGCCGGGGACAGCGGTGATTCGCTGGATATGACGCGGTAACGTTCAGCGTTGTGCGCACACCGCGCAGTGCGCATCTTTTTTAAGCCGTAGGGTGCGTATCTCCATCGTCAGCGCGTCTATCAGCATTAACCGGCCCGCCAGCGGTTTGCCCGCGCCGGTCAGTATCTTCAGCGCTTCGGCGGCTTGTATGCAGCCGACGATGCCGGTTAACGGCGCGAACACGCCCATCACCGCGCAGCGCATTTCTTCGCTTTGCGCGTCTTCGGGAAACAGGCACGCGTAGCAAGGCGCATTGGCATCGCGCATGTCAAACACCGATACCTGCCCATCGAAGCGCACGCCCGCGCCGGATACCAGCGCCTTTTTGTGCGTGACGCAGGCGCGATTAACCGCGTGGCGCGTGGCGAAATTATCACAGCCGTCGATCACGACGTCCGCTTGGGCGACCAGTTGATGGAGTTGTTCGCCGGCCACCCGCGCGGCGATCATTTCGATTTTCGTTTCCGGGTTGACGCCGTATAGCGTGTCGCGTGCGGATGCCACCTTGGGACGTCCGATGGCCTCGGTGCGATGGATGATCTGCCGTTGCAGATTGGTGAGATCAACCGTGTCGTCGTCGCACAGCGTGAGCGTGCCCACGCCGGCCGCGGCGAGGTATAACGCGATGGGCGAGCCCAGCCCGCCGGCGCCAATCAGCAGCGCGCGTGCTGCGCGCAGCCGCTGTTGACCTTCGACACCGATTTCCGGCAACAGGATGTGACGGCTGTCGCGCAGTAGTTGGTTGTCGTTCATGGTATGCAGAAAAAACAACGCCCGGTCGAACTGGTAACGACCGGGCGAGTATGTTTATGCAACTATTTGTTTAAAGAATTTTAATCCGCGCCCGTAGCGCCACGCGAT
>JANMXV010000234.1:0-30075 GCA_031381325.1 Betaproteobacteria bacterium
GATCAGGATAGACATCCGCGCCATAAAACGCCCGCGTGCGCTCAAGATAATCGCCGGTCGGCGGCGCATAGCTCAGCCGCTTGCTGGTGAAGCGGCCGGTGATGCGGCGCAGCTTCACCGCCATCTCGCCCATCTTTACCAGCTCCACGATGCCGTTGACGATAGGCGCGCGTTCGATTTCGTAGGTGTGTGCTTCAGCCAGAAACACGATGATGTCGCCGCCGGCGGGGATAATGATTTCCGCGCCCTTGTCGAGCAGCTTTTGCGCCGCCCCATTGAATTGCTCGATGATGCCCCGGCGAAACGGCAGGTCGATCATCGCGCGTTTAAGCTCGATCGGCGACGTATTCATCGCTTCCATGCCGGCGAAACGCCGCTCCAGGCCGTAGCGTTGCACGTTTTCCATAATGCGCAGATTCCACTTCGGGCTGATCGTCACCAGCCCGAAGCTCGCGCCCATGATGCTGGCGATGTGCAGGCTGGTTTCGCACAAGCCGAGCACGGGGATATTCACGCACTCGCGCGCTTCACGGATACCGGCGTCGCTGATATTGCCGATGAGGAAGGCATCGTAGCCTTCGCGCTCCGCCTGCATCGCATTGAACATCACTTCGCGCATATCGTGATGTTCGAGAAAGCGATAGTGAACGCCGATGCCCGCCGACTGCGACACGCCGCGCATATCGACCGTGGTGCCGGGGTCTTCTGCGGCGGCAATGGTCGCACGCAGCATTTCGCCGTAGGGCGTAGATTCGGTTTGGCGTGCGAGCGATTGATACCAGAGTTTCATGCGGATTCCTGTGAGGTGATTTCGCGAAGTGAAACGCGAGTATCGCAACGCAGGATTGATAGAGCAAATACGCCAACAACAGTGTGGAATGCCGCATGAAGGCGGAAGAATAACTTAAATAAAAACAAATACTTAGATATAATTCTCTGAATGCCTAATCGAGCGTGATGCCGGCCTGCCGGCCGACGCGCGCGATGCGGCTGCGTTCAGCCTTGATGAAGGCGGTAAACTCGGCCGGAGATTCGGCGTGCGCCGTGGCGCCCTGTTTGGCGAGTTGCTCGCGCACGTCAGGCAATTGCATTGCTTTCACGATCTCGGCGTGAAGTTTATTTACGATGGCCGTTGGCGTTTTCACCGGTGCCGCAACGCCCCACCACGTTGTGCTCTCGAAACCGGCAACGGTGCCAGCCACTGTGGGTAATTCGGGCAACAACGGATCGCGCGTTGCACCCATGGTTGCAATGACCTTGATCCTTCCCGTCTTCGCATGGGGCATCACGACCACTGGTGACGACATAATAAACTGTATCTGTCCCGCGATCAGGTCGTTGAGCGCGAGCACGGTGCCTTTGTATGACACAGGTACGGTATTTACGCCTGCCAGTACATTAAACATCTCGCCTGCGAGATGTGATGCCCCACCGTTGCCACCCGACCCGTAGTTGAGCTGGCCGGGCCGCTCTTTGGCAAGTTTCACCAGGTCAGCTACCGTGCTGACACCGAGCGACGGATGCACTGCTACCACGGGAGCCGCCGACGCGACACGCGACAGCGCGGCGAAGTCCCTCTCGATGTCATAGGGAAGCTTGGGCTCGAGCGCCGGCAGCGTCGCAAAGTGAGTAGTGCCCCCCAGCAGTAACGTATAGCCGTCGGGCGACGCGTTCTTTGTGATTTCGACAGCGATAACGCCGCTTGCGCCGGGACGCGGATCCACGATCACCTGCTGCCCGAGCTGCTCGATGAGCTTGCTACCGAGTATGCGGGCGACGGTATCAGGAGGGCTGCCAGGCGTGAACGGCACGACGATCCGCAGCGGCCGGTTCGGGGTAGGCCTGTCCTGAGCTTGTCGAAGCGGTCTGGGCGGCTGCTACTTCTGATATAGCAAGGAAGGGAACAATGGCTGCGGCCAGACACAGTATGTGATGGCGAATAACGGTCATGGCATTCTCCTTTGGTGTGTTGTACCGATAATCGCCTGGGCGTATAAAAGGAACTGTGATATTCGCGATAACGTTATAGGGGAAACCTATGGACAAGGCGCTACAGCAATGGGAGAACCGTATCGGTCGGCGCCTCAAGCTGCGCGATCTGCATATACCGTCCGCCGTGGTGCAGTGGGGCGGCATGGCCAAAGCGGCCACGCATCTTGCGATGTCGCAACCCGGCGTGTCTGAGGCGATCGCCAATCTGGAGGACGCCCTTCGCGTGCGACTGCTCGATCGTAGCCCGCATGGGATCGAGCCCACCATTTACGCACACGCGCTGCTCAAACGCGGCCATGTGGTGTTCGATGAGCTGAGGCAGGGAATAAGAGACATCGAGTTCCTGGCGGACCCAACGGTGGGAGAAGTTCGAGTCGCATCTTCAGAGCTAATGGCGGTCGGGTTGCTGCCCGTGGCTAGCGATCAATTATCGCGCCGCTATTCGCGAATTGTTGTCCGGGTGGTGCATGCAGACACGTCTACGCTGGAATTTCGGGATCTGCGTGAGCGTAAAGTCGATCTGGTGCTGGCAAGAGTACCCAGGATTTTCACGGCAGATGATCTCAATATCGAAATTCTCTTCGACGATCCGCATCGCGTGGTGGTGGGCGCGAAAAGCCGATGGGCGCGCCGGCGCAAGGTTACGCTGGCGGAATTGGTGCATGAGCCCTGGGTATTCCCACCCAATCAGGCAGTCGGTGTACTGATGGCCGAGGCGTTCAAAGTGCTCGGTTTGGAGGTTCCACAGGAGACGGTGAGCGCGGATCCCATCCTGCTGCGCAACCACCTGCTCGCAACCGGGCGTTTCCTGACAGTGCTTCCCGATTCCGTGCTGCGATACAATGCGAAGCAGTGGTCGCTTAAAATTTTGCCTATCGATTTAGGCGTCAAGCCGCGCTCAATCGCAATCGTCACGCTGAAGCATCGCACCGTCAGCCCGGTGGTTCAGCTCTTTGTGGAACATTTGCGGGCGGTCGCGAAAACGATGTTTGCGCCGGTGGAATCGAAGTGAGGCGCCGCCATCGGGCTGATCACGCGCCGCGTATGAGATCGATCAATTCGAGAGGGGCAGCCAGATCCTCATTGCCACGCCACGCTACGTGTTGATCGGGGCGGACGAGCACAAGTTTGTGGCGATAAGCCTCATGCGCGTCGGGCGTCACGTCGAGAATTGTAAGCGGAACATTTCGCTGTCGGGCCGCATCTACGATACCCGTGACACGCGCCGCCACATCAAACCTCAGAAGGGTGTAATCCGGCCCCAATGCATCGTAGAGCGATCGTCCATCATCGAGCCAAAAGTGCGGCGCACGGCATCCGGGTACCGTTGACGACGTAAACGTACCCATCGTGTAGGCGGGCTGCGCCTCGCCGTCGTAGGCGATGATCGGTGAATCGTCGTAGAAGTAACCAAAATTAAGGCCGCCGCAGCATTGAAGCTGGACGTCGAGGTCGTAAGCCTCCTTGCCGATGCGCGCGCGCATGGCATCGCCGATAGGTCCCGGCAATTCCACCTCAGCCGGTATTCCACGTCGATGTGTCATGACTTTTAGAGCCATGTCCATGGCGAAACGCGACACCTGTTCGGTGATTGGCTGGCGTTCCGCCGCGTAAGCGTCGAGAATCTTTGGCGGTGCCCAGCCCTTAAGCGTGGATGCGAGCAGCCAGGACAGGTTCGCGGCATCGGCTATGCCCGCATTCATGCCGTAGCCGGCTTGTGGGGGCCACAGGTGCGCCGCATCTCCACAGATGAAGACGCGCCGGTTCCGAAACCGGTCAGCAATGAGGCGGCGGCCGATCCAATCCTCCTTCGAGACCACCTCGTAGCGGAAGTCCGGTCCGACGCCGAGAATCGCACGGATCGCCCAGTCGCGATCTATTGAATCGAACTGGGGTTCATCGTCGTAGAGCATATTGTGGATGAGCCAGGTCTCGCGCCCATCGATTGCGGTTGTGCTTGCGCAGCGGCGCGGATTGAGCGAGCGGTACATGCGCGCGCGTTTCCCTGGCAGCAAGTCAATAAGCTCTGGTGCGCGGATGCAGGTCGACTGCACCCGCTGGAATTCGGGCGTGCCGGCGAGCTTGGCGCCGATCCCATTGCGAATGATGGATTTGCCGCCATCGCAGCCGACGAGATAGGTGCAGGCGATCGACGTTTGCTTGCCGCTGTCGAGGTCGCGGGCAACGGCAGTGACGCCGAACTCGTCCTGGGTGTAATTCTCGACTGCGGTGCGGTTGAGGATGCGGATGCGCGATTGGGACGCGGCGTGCGCGGACAGTACCGGCTCGAAATAGCTCTGATTGACCCGATGCGGTGGCTCCGGCGTGGGCCACCGGTTGCCCACCCCTTCCGCCGCGGTGTAGCGGTCGGCTCGCGACGGGATCGTGATGCGCGAGAGCTCGATCCCGGTCATCGTGGTCCGGGAGACGACATCGTTTGGATAGTCCGCGGGAAGCCCGACCTCGAGTAGCTTCCTGGCAACGCCGAGGCGTCGGAAAATTTCCATCGAGCGGGCCGAGATCACATTGCACTTGACGCTCGGCGCCTCGCCGGCTGCGCGAAGCTCCGCAACGGTGACATCGACTCCGCGCCAGGCGAGATCGATCGCGAGCGTCAGGCCGACTGGACCCGCGCCGACGATCAACACTCCGGCCTCGATAGTGCGATTCATGCGTTCGACTCCAGGGCTAGTCGAGCGTAATGCCGACTTGCTGGCCGACGCGCGCGATGCGCTGACGCTCGGCCCTTATGAAAGCGGTGAACTCGGCCGGAGATTCGGCGAGCGCGGTGGCGCCCTGTTTGGCGAACAGCTCGCGCACTTCGGGCGATTGCAACGCCTTGACGATCTCGGCGTGCACTTTTTTCACGATGGCGGCAGGCGTCTTCGCCGGAGCCGCAACACCCCACCACAGCGTGCTCTCGAAGCCCGCAACGGTTTCGGCCACGGCCGGCAATTCCGCCAGTAACGGATCGCGCTTTGCGCCGGTAGTCGCGATCACCCTGATCCTCCCCGCCTTCCAGTGGGCCATCACGGTGACCGGGGACGTCATGATGAACTGCAGCTGTCCCGCGATAAGGTCGTTGAGGGCGAGCACGGAACCTTTGTAGGGCACGTGTACGGTCTTTACGCCTGCAAGCACATTGAACATCTCGCCCGCCAGATGTGGCGCCGAGCCATTGCCACCCGACCCGTAGTTGAGCTGCCCGGGCCGGGCTTTCGCGAGCCTCACGAGCTCGGCCACGGTTCCAACTCCGAGCGATGGATGCACGGCAACCACGTTAGCGACCGAGGCTACGCGCGACAGTGCGACGAAGTCTTTGTCGATGTCGTAGGCAAGCTTCGGCTTCAGCGCAGGCAACGTCGCGAAATTGGTGGTGCCCGCGAGCAGCAGCGTGTAGCCGTCCGGTGCTGCGGTCTTTGCGATCTCGACAGCCATCACGCCGCTGCCGCCCGGACGCGAGTCCACGATCACTGGCTGTCCCATCTGCTCGATGAGCTTGTTACCGAGTATCCGGGCGAGGACGTCGGGCGTGCCGCCCGGCGGCAACGCCAGGATGATCCGCACTGGCCGGCTCGGATAGATCGGGCCCGCTCCTATGCCGGGTCCGGCAAGGGCAGCGAGCGCAACCGCCGCCAAGCGCAGCATGTGACCGCGAATGAGTGTCATGGCAATCCACCTCGCTTCTATTTGTCAGAATTTGTCAGAGTAAGGGCCTTCCGGTATAAAGGGAATGACCAGATCCGCTATAGGCCTATCAAGAATCGTTATGGATCGCTCCGAGCAGCATTGGGACAGCCGTATCGGGCGGCGGCTCAAATTGCGCGACCTTCACGTTTTTTTGGCCGTCGTGCATTGGGGCAGCATGGCGAAGGCCGCGCAGCATCTTGCGATGTCGCAGCCGGCGGTGTCCAAAATAATCGCGGACATGGAGAGTGCGCTTCGCGTCCGGCTGCTCGATCGCGGCTCGCGGGGCATAGAACCGACCGTCTACGCACACGCGCTGCTGAAGCGCGGCCATGTAGTGTTCGATGAGCTCAGGCAGGGCATAAGAGACATCGAGTTCCTGTCGAACCCGACGGCGGGTGAAATACGGGTCGTGACTCAAAGTCTGCTCGCGGCCGGGCTGTTGCCCGCGGCGATCGATCGACTGTCGCGCCGACATCCCGGAATTGTCGTGCGCGTGATCGAAGCGAACCCGTCGACGCTGGACTTTCAGGAGCTGCGAGAGCGAAAGGTCGACCTCGCGCTGGCAAGAATACCCAACGCTTTCACGGCAGACGATCTCGAAATAGAGATTCTTTTCGACGATCCGCATCGCGTCGTGGCCGGAGCGCGCTCGCGGTGGGCGCGCCGTCGAAAGATCGCACTTGCGGAACTGATGAATGAACGATGGGTTTTTCCACCCAACCAGGTGATCATCGCACTGATTACCGAGGCCTTTGTCGCGCAGAGCTTGGAGGTTCCACGGGAGCAAGTGAGCGCGGGCTCCATCTTGTTGCGCAATCACCTGCTTGCCACCGGGCGTTTCCTTACCGTGCTTCCCGATTCCGTGCTGCGATACAACGCAAAGCAATGGGCGCTCAAAGTATTGCCGGTCGATTTAGGCGTCAAACCGCGGTCGATTGCCGTCGTGACGCTGAAAAACCGAACGGTCAGCCCCGTGGTTGGACTCTTCGTCGAGCACGTGCGGGCGGTCGCGAAAACGATGTTTGCGCCGGCGGGCTCGAAGTGAGGCGCCCGCGGCAAGGATGCTCTCGCGCCGCTTATTGCGTGACATCGAATCAGCCACGGAACCACACGGAAGCACAGCGTGGTAAAATGATAAAGCTAAATCACTTTACGGTGCGCACATGCCTTCTACAGTCACATTGAGCAGCAAGAACCAGGTGGTCATTCCCCAGGAGGCTCGCAAGAAGCTCGGCGTCGGGCCCGGCGCGCGTCTGCTCGTACTGGTCAAGGAAGACCGGATCGTATTCATGCCCGAGCCGCGCCATTTCGTTAAACGTTTCTCCGGCCGCCACAAGGGCGTCTGGGGCAAGGGTTATCTCGACCGCGAGAGAGGCGCTTGGGGGCGCTAGCGTCCGCGCTGACTGGCCACCGGTTGGTCGCGCTCGATACCTCGGTCTGGATTTACTACTTCGAGGGATCGAACGCATTCGGTGCGGCGGCTGATAGTGTGCTGGAAACCATCGCGCAGGGGCGGGTGGCGGCAGCGGCCTCGGAATTGGTGCTGCTTGAACTGCTGGTAGCGCCATTGAAAAAAGGGGCACGGGACGCTGCCGACGAAATCGAACTGACGCTGCTGCATTTTCCGAATCTGCAGCTCGTGCCGATAACGCGGGCAGTGCTCGTGCGCGCGGCCGGGATTCGGGCGCAGCATGGGATGCGTACGCCGGACGCGATCATGCTTGCCACCGCTATCGAGTGTGGCGCTACTTTGGCGGTGACGAACGATGCTGCGTGGCGCAAGGTGGATGGGATAGAGATCTTGCTGTTGCGTGATTTGAATCGTTAACAGGAAGCGGGAGTCTGTTCCTGGCCTGTCAAAGCGGGCACTCCGTCGAGCAAGTGCGGCCGGTGGCGAAAACGATGATTGCGGCGGCGGCGGGGTCGAAGTGAAGCATGTGCGGCAATATTGATCGCGTGCCACTCGCTGAATGTGCTGCGCACGGTGACGCGGTGTTATCGGCGCATAGCTGAATAACGTGTAGCCCGTAAGGCACGCAGCGTATTACGGGAGTCGCGGCAGATTCGTAATACGCTGCGCTCCTTACGAGCTACGGTATATTGTAAGTATTTGTTTTTAAAAAATAATTTTCATAGCTAATCGAGCGTGATGCCGGCCTGCCGGCCGACGCGCGCAATGCGGCCGCGTTCAGCCTTGATGAAGGCGGTGAACTCGGCCGGAGACTCGGCGTGCGCGGTGGCGCTCTGTTTGGCGAGTTGCTCGCGCACTTCGGGCGATTGCATCGCTTTGACGATCTCGGCGTGCAGCCGTGTCGCGATGACGGCGGGCGTTTTCGCCGGCGCCGCGATGCCCCACCACTGCGTGCTTTCGAAGCCGGGAACAGTGTCGGCCACCGTTGGCAATTCGGGCAACAAGGGGTCGCGCGCAGCACCCGTGGTTGCGATCACCTTGATCTTCCCCGTCTTCGCGTGGGGCATCGCGGCGAGCGGGGAAGTCATAATGAACTGGAGCTGCCCCGCGATCAGGTCGTTGAGCGCGAGCGGGGTGCCCTTGTAGTGTACGGGTACGGTCTTTACGCCTGCCAGTACATTAAACATCTCGCCTGCGAGATGTGATGCCCCGCCGTTGCCACCCGACCCGTAGTTGAGCTGGCCGGGCCGGGCTTTGGCGAGTTTCACCAAGTCAGCTACCGTGCCGACGCCGAGCGACGGATGCACCGCCAGCACGTTGGTCACCGACGCGACGCGCGACAGCGCGACGAAGTCTTTGTCGGGGTCGTAGGAAAGCTTGGGCTTCTCAACGCCGGCAGTGAGGCAAACACGGAGGTGCCCGCCAACAGCAGCGTGTGGCCGTCGGGCGGCGCGGTCTTTGCGATTTCGGCGGCGATTACGCACGCTTCCACCCGGACGCGCGTCCACGATCACCGGTTGCCCGAGCTGCTCGCCGAGCTTTTTACCGAGTATGCGCGCGACGATGTCAGGCGCGCCACCCGGCGGCAATGCGAGGATGATCCGCAGCGACCGGCTCAGTGCGCTGATCACGGAGGCGTTCCAAGCGCACGGTTTGAAGGTTCCACAGGAACGGGTGAGCGCGGGGTCCCATTCTGCTACGCACCCATCTGCTCGCAACCGGGCGTTTCCTTAGCGTGCTTCCCGATTCCGTGCTGCGATACAACGCCAAGCAGTGGTCGCTCAAAGCATTGCCGGTCGATTTGGGGGTCAAGGCTCGGTCGATTGCTATCGTCACGCTGAAGAATCGAACCGTCAGCCCTGTGGTTCAACTCTTCGTCGAGCATATTCGGGCGGTTGCGAAAACGATGTTTGCGCCGACGGGATCGAAATGAGGCGCCCGCGCAGAACTACTGCGCGCACGACGGCTTGCGTGGCTATCCCAGGAACGTTTTAGGGCCGCCGATGACTATCGCGCACACGCCGCCATCAACTCCCCCGCGGGCACGTTCTCCAGCCGGCCAAGCAGTCCCTTCAGCGTATTCGCCCGTGCCGTGCCCAATACGGCGCCGGCCAGTTTGTCGAATTTGGCATCGAGTCGAGCGCCCTGTGCGCGCAAGTCGGTTTCCGGGATGCCTGCGTCGTGCGCTGCTTCCAGTCGCTGACCGTCGGTGGTTTCGACAATGACCTCTGATTTTAGCGAATGCTGCGGCCAGCCGTTGTTTACAAGTTCCACGGTTATCTTGTCGCGCATCGCGACCAGCGCGGCGTCCGCGCAGGCCGCTTCGCTGTAGGTTTCGAGGCCGGCGGTATCGAGTCCGAGCAGCGCGGCGGCTGTCATAAAGCGCAGGCTGAATTTAGCTTCCAGGCCGGTGCGTGGATTGTGGATGTTGCACATGGAGTCGGCGCCCTGCGCCACACGCACTACGGCGCGGCGGATCGCGTCAGGCGCGAGCCCGTGGTTGGCGCACAGTTTGCGTATGCACTCGACTGCCGAGTGCGTGCCGTAGCACGCGGCGTGGTATTTGAACAGGTTGTCGCGAATGAAGTAGCGCTGCGGCTCCGCCAGCGCCACGCCGGGCTGGAAGTCGGGGCTGAGCGTGGCGGCAAATCCATCGCGGCATTCGAGCATGTCGGTGCGGCTTTCCATGCCGCGTGCGGCCAGCAGTGCGGCACGCAGACCGTTCTGTGCCGCGACGCCCGCATGGAATGGTTTGCATTGCGTACCAAACTGGCTCTTGAGTCCCGAAGCCTGGGTGGCCGCGATGCCGATGGCGCGTGCCGCCGTGTCCGCATCGAGCCGCAGCAGGCGCGCGCAGCCGGCCGCTGCCGCCACTACGCCGACGGTGCAGGTGGCATGGTAGCCGCGAGCGTAGTGACCCGGCGCGACCAGCAGACCCACGCGCGCGGCTGTCTCGTAACCCGCGACGAAGGCCGCGATAATCTCCGATCCGCTGGTGCCGCGCATTTCCGCGAGTGCCAGCACGGCAGGCAGCACCGCTGCTGTGGGGTGGCCGTTCATGCCCATGTTAACGTCGTCGTAGTCGAGCACATGCGACGTCGCGCCGTTGATCAGTGCGGTCTGTAACGGCGCGACGCGTATACGCTGCGCAACCAGAGTGCAGGCAGGGTTGCCGCCTTCGTCCTGCGCGGCGCCGATCAGGATGCGAATCAGCGGATCACTCGCACCGGCCAACGCGACCGCCATCCAGTCGAGCACGCAACGCCGCGCGGCCTCGCGCACGTCAGCGGGCAGCCGCGCACTATCGCGCGCGAGCGCCCACTCGACCAGCGTCGCGGTAACAGGGGCAGTTTGCGTTTGCGGGTTAGCTGTTGCGGACATTTTTGTCACCTCGTTTGCGCATATACTGATAGTAATTTTAAATATATCAATAAAAACAAATGGTTACATTGTCTTCGCGGCTTGCGGCTTGACGCTGATGATCAACACCCCGGCCAGCACCAGTCCCGCGCCCATCAACTGTATCAAGGTAATCTGCTCACCTAAAAATATCTGCCCAAACACCATAGTGGAAAGCGGGCCGATGCATCCAACTAGCGCGACTTGATTCGCGCCGATGCGCTTCAAGCCTTCCGCCATCAGCCACAATGGCATCACTGTGGTGAAGATCGCCATGATCAACACCAGCACGTAAACGTCGTTGGAAACCGCGAGGTGTGCAGGCCCGCGTAGCGCCATGAAATGCGCGATCACAAAGAACGAGGCTGAAGTCGCCGCGTAAGCGGTGTAGCGCATTGATCCCATGGTCTGCACGTAGCGGCTGCCGGCGATCAGATAAATCGCGTAGGTGATGGCGCTGGCGAACACCAGTCCGGCGCCTAACAGCATCGGGTTCCAGCTCAGTTGCGAGCTATCGCCGAGTCTGATTTCCTCGTTGAATACCAGCGCGATGCCGCCATACGATAGCGCGAGCGAAATCACATGATGCTTGCGGATCGGCTGCTTGAGAAACAGCGCCGACATCAGCACCACGATGGTCGGGTAGAGGTAGAGGATCAGCCGCCCCAGTCCCGCCGAGATGTACTGCAAGCCGGCGAAATCGAGATAGCTGCCGACGTAATAGCCAATGAATCCGAGCGCGGCGACGCCCAGCCAATCTCGGCGTGAAAGATGCGCGGCGCCTGCCCACCATGCCATCGCCAGAAAAAACGGCAGCGCGAACAACATGCGTAATGCGAGTAGCGTCAGCACATCGACGCCGTGCTGATATGCGAGCTTGACGATGATCGTCTTGCCTGAAAACGCGATGGAACCGAGGATGGCGCAGGCGACGCCAATGTAGGCGCTGCGCGCGCCGGTTGATAGACTCACCCCGGATCGACGCCGCTTGCCGCTGGGTATACGACATCGGAGCGCGGCGCAGGGGCCCCGCTTTGAGCGGGGATGTGACCGTGTAGATGGCGAGGGATTCTCGTCACAGGTCTTTACCCCTACCGCCGGCGTCCGCCGAGAATCCCCCCAAGCACGCCACGCAAAATCTCCCGGCCTACTTGCGAACCAATCGCGCGTGCCGCGCTTTTCGCCGCCGATTGCACCAGGCCGTCATGCTGTCCGCCGCGCGGCCCGGTGGAGCCTACAAAAATATCCTTGATCGAGCCAAAAAATCCGCCACCGCTTTCGGCGGATGCAGGTTGTTGTGCCGTGGCGCCGCCGGTATTCGCAGGCGCCGTGCCTGCAGGCGTCGCTGCGCCACCCGCAACGCGTCCCGTGAGTTTTTCGTAGGCAGATTCGCGATCAACCGCCTTTTCATAGACGCCGGCGACCAGCGAGTCCTTCATGATCGCTGCCCGTTCCTCTGCCGTAACCGGCCCCAGCCGGCTGCCGGGCGGGGCGACAAAAGCACGTTCGACGATAGTCGGACGGCCTTTTTCGTCGAGGAACGATACCAGCGCTTCGCCTACGCCCAACTCGGTGATTACGGTTTCCACATCCAGCTTGGGATTCGCACGCATCGTAGTCGCAGCCGATTTCACCGCCTTTTGGTCGCGCGGCGTGAAGGCGCGCAACGCATGCTGTACGCGATTGCCCAGTTGGCCGAGCACGGTGTCGGGCACATCCAGCGGATTCTGGGTTACAAAATACACACCGACCCCCTTGGAACGCACCAGCCGCACGACTTGCTCAATTTTTTCCAGTAGTGCTTGCGGTGCGTCGGTAAACAACAAATGCGCTTCGTCGAAAAAGAACACCAGCTTGGGTTTTTCCACGTCACCCACTTCGGGCAATTGCTCGAACAGTTCCGACAGCATCCACAACAGAAACGTCGCGTAGAGTTTGGGCGAGGTCATCAACTTGTCGGCGGCGAGGATGTTGATAATGCCGCGTCCTTTGGCATCGGTCTGGATGAAATCCATGAGGTTGAGCGCCGGCTCGCCAAAGAATTGATCGGCGCCCTGGCTGTCGAGTTCGAGTAAACCGCGCTGGATGGCGCCGATGGAGGCAACCGAGACATTGCCGTACTGGGTAGTGAATTCCTTGGCATTGTCACCCACATATTGCAGCATTGCGCGCAGGTCTTTCACATCGAGCAACAAGAGCCCGTTGTCGTCGGCGATCCTGAACACCAGCGACAGAACGCCTTGTTGGGTGTCGTTCAGATTGAGCATGCGCGCAAGCAGCAACGGCCCCATCTCGGAGGCCGTGGTGCGCACCGGGTGGCCTTGCTTGCCGAAGGTGTCCCAGAACACCACCGGGCACGCTTCACTGCGAAAATCGTCGAGCTTCAATTGCTCGACACGTTCTTTGACCTTGCCTTTGAACTCGCCTGCCTGCGATATACCGGCAAGATCACCTTTCACGTCGGCCATGAATACCGGTACGCCGATACGGCTTAACGACTCGGCCATGCGCTGCAGCGTGACGGTTTTGCCGGTGCCCGTAGCGCCTGCTATCAGCCCGTGGCGATTGGTGAGGCCCGGCAGCAGGAAAAGCTCCTGTTCGCCTTTGGCGATCAATAAAGGGTCGGGCATGGTGCGCTCCGTGATAAAATTTTGTTCATTGTAGCCGGTTCCGAAAATCCGAGGATGCCGAGGGTTTTATTGAGGGCGTGATATGGCAGGACATTCCAAGTGGGCGAATATTCAGCATCGCAAAGGCCGGCAAGACGCCAAGCGCGGCAAGATTTTTACCCGGCTGATCAAAGAAATCACCGTAGCCGCGCGCATGGGTGGCGGTGATCCGGACCTGAATCCACGTCTGCGCCTGGCGATGGACAAGGCTTACGCCAGCAATATGCCCAAGGACAACGTCGAGCGCGCGATCAAGCGCGGCACCGGTGACCTCGAAGGCGTGAACTACGAAGAAATCCGTTACGAAGGCTACGGCATCGGCGGCGCGGCGGTGATGGTGGATTGCATGACCGACAACAAGACGCGCACCGTGGCGGATGTGCGTTTTGCGTTCACCAAAAACGGCGGCAACATGGGTTCCGAGGGCTCGGTGGCGTTTCTGTTCAAGCATTGCGGGCAGATGGTGTTTGCGCCGGGCACCAACGAAGAAAAACTGATGGAAGCGGCCATCGACGCCGGCGCTGAAGACGTAGTGGCCAACGACGATGGCAGTATCGAAGTCATTTCCGGCCCGCATGATTTTCATACCGTGAAAGCGGCCATCGAAAAGGCCGGATTCAAACCGGAAATTGCGGAAGTCATCATGAAGCCGAACATGGAAAACACGGTGACAGGCGACGATGCAGTGAAAATGCAAAAGTTGCTGGATGCGCTTGAAGCGCTGGATGATGTGCAGGAAGTTTATACGTCGGCGTTGATAGAGGCGTGAGGCGTGAGGATTTGAGCAGCAACGCCTCACGCCTCACGCCTCACGTCGTTCGAATTCTCGGCATCGATCCGGGGCTGCGCGCCACCGGCTTCGGCATCCTTGATAAAACCGGCAGTAAGCTCACCTACATCACCAGCGGTTGCATCAGGACAGCGACCGGTGAATTGCCGCCGCGACTAAAAACCATACTCGACGGCTTGGCGGAAATAATCGGCAGCAACGCGCCAATGCAAGTCGCCATTGAAAAAGTATTCGTCAACGTCAATCCGCAATCCACACTGCTGCTCGGCCAGGCGCGCGGTGCGGCGATCTGCGCGGCGGTGATCCACAATTTGCCGGTTTCGGAATACACTGCGCTGCAAGTCAAACAGGCGGTGGTGGGCAACGGCCACGCCAAAAAAGAACAGGTGCAGGAGATGGTGAAACGCTTGTTACGCCTGGCGGGCAACCCCAGTCCCGACGCAGCCGACGCGCTGGCGTGCGCGATTTGCCATGCGCACGGCGGGCAGGGTTTGGGGCGGCTGGCTACTTCGGGGTATCGGGTTAAGCGCGGGAGGCTGATTTGAGGCGTTTCGCATCAAGCGTTGCCTGGAATGGCGCAACGGATGCCAATCTCGGGTATACGCCGCTTCCGGTAATAGGACACTCATCACACGACTTGGGGATGGCAATGGATATTGGTATAAGCGATTACATCAAGACTCATGAAGCGATCAATGATTCGGTAGTAGCTGGCCTGAGCGCTCAGATTCAGAACGTTGCTGCCGGTTGGAGCAACGACAAAGCCGTAGCGCTGGCAAATCTGCTGAGCCAAGTGCCGGAGGGTTCAATTGGTAACCGAAACAATCAAAAAGCAGCCGTGCTTGACCTGTTGTCGCTTTTTGCCTTGTCACGTCAGGCTTCAGGTTCACGCGATGATGTCAAAGCCTATATCGTGAATGGCAGCAGCGCTGCGCAACAAGAAACGATCGTTAAAGCAATGTTTGGTGTTGGTGATGTTGGCTTGGGATTGGCAGGAAGCCTGCTCGTTGGCGCTACGGGTATGAACACCTATCCTTACATGATTGAAGCGTTGAGAAAATTGGGAATCTCTGCTACCAATTCAGGTGGCCATGAAAATCATTTCCATCTCTATCTGCGCCCACCGTAGCTACAGCCGATTATAGGAGTTTCCGCACTATTGGCCGACAATGCTCCCGGCATTGAATTGGCATCGGGCCAAACAGCCAGCCCCTCGCAAGCGAAGGCTTCGAATAAATACGACTATGTAATAAGCGCGTGTGACCGTGCGTCATTTGCATCTTCTGTTTCCGGCATCATTTTTCCCACTGATCGGGTGAAGCAATATCTCGCTGCTACTTTTAAGCAACTCGCCGGACAGCCATTTCCCCCTGATACCAAATTAACCATCTTGCAGGGGTTTAAACATGGCGAAATGGTTCCGGTACCGGAGAGGGTAGAAGGCCCTTTTGTTTTCCGCTACGTGCCACGCAATCTGAATGAGTTCGTCAATCGTTATGGCGGGATTGACTATGCCGTTCTTGAAGTTGAAATGATGGGTAAGCGGGTCAAGCTGCAATACAAGGTGCTTGGGGACGATAATTTCGTTTCAAGGGATCTGGCTGAAAGACGTGAGTGGGATATGAAATGCCCGTATACGATTCGTCGCATCAGGATGTCTGATGGCCACGGTACATTCAGTTTTTCGCCCGATGGCCAACAGGGGAACCTGGAAAGTTTCATGCGCGTCTCGAACCTGAGCAACTATGTGGGTGTCTTGAGCGGCGTTATTCTTGATTTTAAAAATCTCCCGGGCATTGAATTGGGCCAAACCACCGGGCAATCCATTACCCTCGACACTGATGCTGCGGGCCATGGGTGGTTCGTTGATGCCACCCCAGATTTGAACGAGGAATTCCTCCCGACCTCCAATCCCTATGAATGGGTTGCCAAAACCCGTAACGAAGCTGAAGGCAAGATGGATATGCTTTCGGTATTTCTGCACGAATACGGTTACGCCCTGCGTTTGGAGCACAGTGCCGATAGTAGGGACTTTATGGTCACCACGCTCACCCCCGGTGTGCGCCGCCTGCCGTCCGCAGATGAACTAGCGCTGATGCAGCAACTTAGTAGTCAAATCAACGCGGACATTGATAGCACAACATCTTCTACGTCACTGCCCGATTTGCCGAAATCACCATCGCCATCACTGCCGTTGAGTGGCGGTTTCGCCGTAGCCCTGTTTGGACGTTTGCGAGGCAATCGCTATGGTGGTTGGACCATAGACGCCAATAGCACCCTTACCCGGCCACAGTACGACATTGCTGCCATTGACCCGGCCTGGTTCCTGCGGTATGTTCCTACGTATTGTAACCACATAATTTTTGCATCCGATGCATGCCGTAAATATTCGTCAACTCAAGAACAATCCATCCGAGGCGCTGCGCAAAGCGCAGAAGGAAATGGTGCTGGTGATGAACGGCGATCAACCATCGGCTGTGCTCGTTCACCTGGAAGACAGCAGCATGCTGGAAATGCCGGGTGTTAGACAGGCGTTGGCTGCGGCGCTGTTCAAGGACGGCAGTCTCTCGCTCGCGCGTGCGGCAAAGCTGGCTCAAGCGCCGTTGCCGGACTTCATGCGCCACCTATCGCGCTCGGGCATACCGGTGATTCAGGGCAGCGCAAAGGAAGTCAAAAAGGACGTGGAAACGCTGGAAGCATGGCTGGCATTGTCCTGACTGACGCCAGTCCGCTGATCGTGCTTTCGCGCATCGACGGGTTGCACTGGATGAACGCGATATTTGGACCGGTGTATTTGCCGCTCGCCGTGCGCAAAGAAGTGCTCACGGGAAAAGACAAGGTGGGCGAACCCATGATTCGCGAAGCAATCCGCAGCAAAGCGCTCGTGGTATTGCGCAGAGATTGGAAGCTGCCGCAGTTCCCTTTCTTGGGTGAAGGCGAGGCAGCCTGCATACGCGCTGCGGTAAACTTGCGGCGACCGAGCTTGCTGCTCATGGACGATAAGGCCGGTAGGATGACAGCAATGGAGTGCGGCTTCAAGGTTGCTGGAACGGCGGCTGTTATCGCGATGGCGAAAAGACAAAATCTCATCCCTTCCGCCACCGCAGTATTTGAACGACTATTGCAAATGGACTTCAGGTTGTCGGCGGAAGTAATCCGCGCCGCGCTGGAAGCCGCAGGGGAGCGCTAAACCATGATCGGACGCATCGCCGGCAAACTGTTGTCGAAGCAGCCGCCACAAATCGTTGTCGATGTGCAAGGCGTCGGCTATGAAATCGACGTGCCGATGAGCACGCTTTATCAATTGCCGGCGACCGGCGCGGACGTAATGCTGTATACGCATCTCACGGTGCGTGAAGACGCGCATCTGCTCTACGGTTTTGCCACCGAACAGGAACGCACGGTGTTTCGGCAGTTGTTGAAAATATCCGGCGTGGGCGCGCGCACCGCACTGTCGGTGCTGTCGGGCTTAAGCGTCGCCGATCTGCACGCGGCAGTGAGCACGCAGGATAGTGGGCGGCTCACCAAGGTTCCCGGCATCGGCAAGAAAACCGCCGAACGCTTGTTGCTCGAACTGAAAGACAAACTTCATGTTACCGTGCCCCACACGCTGGCGACGGGTGCGGTCAGCGCGTCGTCCGATATCGTTAATGCGCTGCTCTCGCTCGGCTACAACGACAAAGAAGCGTCGTGGGCGGTCAAACAATTGCCCGTGGGTGCGAGCGTGAATGACGGGATTCGGCAGGCGCTGAAGCTGCTGTCCAAGACCAAGTAAGTTCGCAGCTTCGCCTAGTCTGGCCGCATTGATAGTGGTTAATGCCATTTTAAAAGCGGCTTTTTATCGTGAAATTAGCTATAGACATAGAATATTTATTCAATTAAAACAATAAGTTATTTTACTATTAAAGTATAATGTCTTATGATTTAATATAAACATTGCTTATTAAAGGCATCTTTAACTGCGCGTTGAATGCGTCCTAAAAAACGCGTTCAGCGCACCCGAAGCGGGTATTCCTGTGGCCGACAGCACTCGACTGGGAACCTATCTCACGACCAGTGTCGCTGGCGAGTCCGTGCGCGCGTTCATGCCGCCGCCGTTGCCGCCCGAACCGCCGTTACAGCTTACGCCGGCGTTACAAGACCTGATCGAGAAAGCCAATCGCGGACTGGGCCGACTCGATGGCGTTGCTCGCGTGTTTCCGCAACCGGAATTGTTTCTTTACATGTACGTGCGCAAGGAAGCGTTGCTGTCGTCGCAAATCGAAGGCACGCAATCCTCACTGTCCGATCTGCTGCTATTCGAGGCGAGCGAGGCGCCGGGTGTGCCGCTCGACGACGTGGAAGAAGTCTCGAACTACGTGGCAGCGATGAATCATGCGCTCGAACGTATGCAAGGCGGTTTTCCACTGTCGCTGCGATTGCTGTGCGAGACGCACGGTGTACTGCTGGCAGGCGCACGCGGCGCAAACAAGATGCCCGGCGAGTTTCGCCGCACGCAAAACTGGATCGGCGGCTCGCGACCCGGTAACGCGACTTACGTTCCACCGCCGCCGGAGCGCCTCATGGAATGCATGGGCCTGCTGGAGAAATTTTTGCACGACGATCCGCTGAAAACGCCACTCTTGATAAAAGCTGCGTTGGCGCACGTGCAGTTTGAAACCATCCATCCGTTTCTCGATGGCAACGGGCGGCTCGGCCGTTTGCTCATCACGTTGCTGCTGTGCGCGGAAGGCGCCTTGGCGCGGCCCTTGTTGTATCTGTCGTTGTATTTTAAGACGCACCGCAATGTCTACTACGAATTGTTGCAGCGCGTACGCACCGACGGCGCATGGGAGGCGTGGCTTGAATTTTTCCTGAACGGTGTGATCGATACCACCGGGCAGGCGACCCATTCCGCACAGCGCATACTTGAACTGTTTGCCGGCGATCGGGCAAGGGTGGAAAAACTGGGGCGACCGGCGGCGTCCGCGCTACGTTTGCACCAGTTATTACAGGAACGCGCGATTACGTCCATACGAGGCGCTGCAAAAAACCTCAGCCTTAGTCAGCCCACGGTCATCGCCTCGATAAAGCACCTTGAACGCTTGGGCATGGTGCGCGAACAAACGGGCCGGCGCCGTAACCGCTTGTTTGTATATGACCAGTATCTGAAAATTCTGAGCGAAGGTACGGAGCCGCTGCGTTAGCTGCGAATGAGCTGCGGCGCTATCGCATTGTGTAAAGTATCATTAGCCCCATGACCGTCGAAACCGACCGCCTGATCGCCGCTGCGCCCGCCTCTGTACAGGAGGAAGTGTTCGAGCGCGCCCTGCGCCCGAAGCAGCTTGACGAATACATCGGGCAGGAAAAAATTCGCGGCCAGTTGTCGATCTTCATCGAGGCCGCGCGCCGGCGTAAAGAGCCGCTTGATCACGTGCTGCTGTTCGGGCCGCCGGGCTTGGGCAAGACCACGCTCGCGCACATCATCGCGCGCGAAATGGGCGTGAATCTGCGACATACCTCGGGGCCGGTGCTGGAGCGCGCGGGTGACCTTGCGGCGATCCTCACTAACCTTGAACCGAATGACGTGTTGTTTATCGACGAAATACACCGCTTGTCGCCGGTGGTGGAGGAAATTCTCTATCCCGCGCTGGAGGATTATCAAATCGATATCATGATTGGCGAAGGTCCGGCGGCGCGCTCGGTCAAGCTCGATCTGCCGCCGTTTACGCTGGTGGGCGCGACCACGCGTGCGGGCATGTTGACCAATCCGCTGCGCGACCGCTTCGGCATCGTCGCGCGGCTGGACTTTTACAATGTCGAAGAACTCACGCGTATTGTCGTGCGCTCGGCGAAGCTGCTGGAAGTGCCGATCGATCCGCAGGGCGCGCGCGAAATCGCCGGGCGTTCACGCGGCACGCCGCGTATCTCCAATAGGCTGCTGCGTCGCGTGCGGGATTTCGCCGAGGTCAAGGCCGACGGCAATATCAGCCGCGAAGTCGCCGACGCGGCGCTGATCATGCTCGATGTCGATACGCTGGGCCTTGACGTGATGGATCGCAAGTTGTTGCTGGCGGTGATCGAACGTTTCGATGGCGGTCCGGTCGGCGTGGACAATCTCGCCGCCGCCATCGGCGAAGAGCGCGACACCATCGAAGACGTGCTCGAACCCTATCTTATCCAGCAAGGCTACCTGCAGCGCACGCCGCGCGGACGCATGGCGACCGCCAGCGCGTTTCGCCATTTCGGCTTGCTGCAACCGAAGAATGCACTTACGCCCGATCTTTGGGACGCAGCCGACCTCAAGCCTTAGCCGCAGTCGTTAACCCCAAATCGCCGCACGCTACGTTGGTAGTGGCATGGCTGTTGCATTTAAAAATAATTCTTTAAAAACAAATGCCTACGACTGATATTCGCGATGCCGCATCGCGGCTAAAGCTGCTACAAGCAGGCGTGTAGTGGTACTATTACTTGCATAGCATACGACGTGGCACACTCGGAAAACGTGGTTCCATGAACGATTCTCCGCTTAGCGAACAGCGGTTTGTGTGGCCGGTGCGGGTCTATTATGAAGACACCGACAGCGCGGGCGTTGTTTATTACGCCAACTACCTGCGCTACTTCGAGCGCGCACGCACCGAATGGCTGCGCGCGTTGGGCTTCGAGCAAACTGATCTTGCCGTGCAACTGGGCGTGGTATTCGTGGTGCGCTCGATTCATGTGGAATATCTCGCGCCTGCGCGATTTAACGACGCACTCATCGTTTCCGTGGAACTTGGCGACGTGGGCGCGAGTCAGATAGTCATGATCCAGCGCGTGCTGCGAGGCGATGACATCCTGGTAGAAGCTCGTGTGCGAGTGGCGTGCGTGAACATGGCCGCGATGAAGCCCGTTAGAATACCCAAGTCGCTGAGTACAAAAATAAGCTCAAAATAAGGAAGCCATGAATCCCAGTGTAAGTCACGACATGTCGATACTCAGCCTGATCACCGGCGCCAGTGTGCTGGTGCAGGCGGTGATGCTGATCCTGCTGCTGGCCTCGTTGTTTTCGTGGTACTACATTTTCCTCAAGTATTTCGCGCTGCGCCGCGCCACCGCGTTGGCCGACGAATTCGAGAAGCAGTTCTGGAGCGGGGCTGATTTGAACGATCTACATCAGCGCGCGATGAATTCACGCACCGACGCCGGCAGCATGGAGCGCATTTTCGAAGCGGGCTTTCGGGAATTCATGAAGTTGCGCAAGCAGCCCGGCATGGATGTGCGCGCGGTGACCGACGGCACGCGCCGCGCCATGCGCGCCACCTATCAGCGCGAGATGGATGAATTGGAAGCGCACCTGTCGTTTCTGGCCTCAGTGGGTTCGGTCAGTCCTTACATTGGATTGTTCGGCACGGTGTGGGGCATTATGAATTCGTTTCGCGGGTTATCCAATGTCGCGCAGGCCACGCTGGCTGCGGTGGCGCCCGGCATAGCCGAGGCGCTGGTGGCGACTGCGATGGGCTTGTTTGCGGCGATACCAGCGGTGCTTGCGTACAACCGCTTCGCGGGAGACGTGAACCGGCTGGCGATTCGCTACGATTCATTCATGGAAGAGTTCTCCAATATTTTGCAGCGTCAGGCGCACTAGGGCCACGCGATGATTACCAACAAACGCAGCGGTCACCAACTCATGAACCAGATCAACGTCGTGCCGTACATCGACGTGATGCTGGTGCTGCTGGTGATTTTTATGGTGACCGCGCCCTTGGTGAATCCGGGGCAAATCGAATTGCCGCAAGTGGGCAAGACGTCAGCCCCGCCGGTGCAGCCAATGGAAGTTTCCATCCGTAGCGACAAATCGATCTGGTTGCGCGACCGCGCGCAAGGCTCGAATGAATTCAAAGTCACCCGCGGCGATTTGGTCAAAGCTGTTCGCGAAAAACAGAAGGCCAATCCCGAACAAGCGGTGGTTATCGCGGCCGACAAAGACGTGCGCTACGAAGCCGTGCTCGAAGTGATGGATACGCTGCAACAAAATCAGGTCAAGAAAGTCGGCTTGCTTGCCAAGCCGCGCGGCGGATGAACTGTCGATGAGCGTCGCGATGAATAGCGTACCGGGCATGCACGGCGACAAAACGAAAGCACGCGCGCTGGCGCTGGTGATGCACGCGGCGTTTATCGTGCTGCTGATTTTTGGCGTGTCGTGGCAGAAAAAACCGGAAGCGCCGGTGGTGGCGGATTTGTGGAGCAGCCTGCCGCCGATGCCGCAGCCCAAAGCCGAAGTTGCACCGGAGCCGCCTGCACCTGAGCCGCCGCCGGTGCCCGTTCCACGTATTGCGCCGCCGCCTGTGCCCAAAGCGGAGCCGGTGCCGGTTCGCAAGCCCGACATTGCGTTGAAGGACAAAGACAAGAAAAAAAAGGCGGAGCCCAAGGTTGAACCAAAGGCGGAACCCAAGCCCGAGCCGAAAAAGCGTGAAGACGACTCTGCAAAGCGCGAGCGCGAGCACAGAATCATTGAGGCCGAAAAGGAAGCCGATGCCAAGGCTGCGGCAGAAAAGGCGGCTGCTGCGGAGCGCGCGGCGAAAGCGGCTGCTGCAGCGCGTGAAAACCAGAAATACATCCTTGGCATTCGCGG
Source organism: Betaproteobacteria bacterium (assembly GCA_031381325.1). Classification (GTDB taxonomy): domain Bacteria; phylum Pseudomonadota; class Gammaproteobacteria; order Burkholderiales; family SG8-41; genus UBA5216. The sequence continues at coordinate 22,545 of JANMXV010000234.1, forward strand.
CAAGGTGTACGCCAGGGTGGCGGTGCCGCCTGATCTTCAGGGCAATCCCGAAGCCGAATTCGTGGTGTCATTGCTGCCGGGCGGCGAACTGCTGAACGTCACGCTGCGCAAGAGTAGTGGCAATGCGGCCTACGATGCCGCTGTCGAACGCGCCATACGTCAGGCGCAACCGTTCGATGTGCCGAGCGGCGAACAATTTCAGCAGTATTTCAGACAGTTCCCGATGGTATTCAGGCCGAAGGGCTAATCACGGGAACTTGCTCAAAAGTTGAACTTGAAAAAATCCGCAGAGTCACAACCGCATCCGAATCGAGCCGTGCAAATGCAAATATTACGTAATATATTGTTTTTATTGTGCTTTCTTTCTGTGATTGATGCGCATGCCCAAATTCGCATTGAAGTGATCGGCGGTGGCGCCACGCAAAATCCCCCGCCGTTGTCGCCGTCGGACTACCCGTGCAACTACGCTGCGGGTGGCAGCGTCAAACAATTTCAGGTGGTGATCGCACCGTTTCGTGATGAAGCGGGCCTTAAGCAACCGTTAACATCCGTGATCACGGCCGATCTTTCACGCAGCGGCTTGTTTAAAATGGTGGATACGGCGGGCGCAAAGCCTCAGCATGAGCCAGAGCAACTGGACTACGCGCTGTGGCGCGGGCGCGGCGCCGACGCTGTGGTGATCGGCAGTGTTGCGCTTGCCCCGGACGGCCGCTACGAAGTGCGTTTTCGTTTGATGGACGCTACCCAACAGACGCAGCTCGCGGGCTTGTCTTACGTCGCGTCAGCGGCGCAGTTGAGGCTGACCGCGCACAAAATTGCCGATGCCATTTATGAAAAACTTGCCGGCGAAGCGGGCGCATTCGCCACGCGCATCGCCTACGTGGCGCGACTTCCCGGCAAACGTTTTGCCTTGCATGTGGCGGATGCCGATGGTTTTGGCGCGCAAACCATACTGGCGTCGAACGAACCGATCATTTCACCCAAGTGGTCGCCGGATGGCTCGCGCCTGGCCTACGTATCGTTCGAGCAGAAAAAGCCGGTGGTGTACGTACAGTCCATAGCCACGGGCACGCGGCAGGCGGTGGCAAATTTTTTTGGCAGTAACAGCGCACCGGCATGGTCGCCCGACGGCCGGCGGCTGGCGGTGGTGCTCTCGCGCGACGGCGGTTCGCAGATGAATCTTATCAACGCCGACGGCACGGGTCAGCCGCTACGACTCGCGGCCAGCGCCTCCATAGACACCGAACCCAATTTTTCACCGGACGGCAGCGCAATATTGTTTACCTCCGACCGCGGCGGTAGTCCGCAAATCTATCGCATTCCGGTGAGCGGAGGCGCGGTGCAACGCGTGACGTTTGAAGGCTCGTACAACATTTCCGCGCGGCATAGCCCCGATGGCAGGAGCTTCACCTATATCCATCGTTGCGGCGGACGATTCAGTGTGGCGGTGCAGGATTTCGCGTCGCGCCAATTGCAGGTGTTAACCGAGGGCGCAATGGATCAATCACCGGTTTTTTCGCCCAACGGACGCATGATTCTCTACGCGAGCGAGGTAGGGGGGCGTGGTATATTAGCCGCCGTTTCCAGCGATGGTCGGGTGAGGCAACGTTTTACAGAAAGTGCGGGCGACATACGGGAACCCGCGTGGGGTCCGATGGTCAGTAAGTGAAGTGCGCTATCCGTGACCCATAAATGAGGAGCTTGAACATGCAGAAAACACTAACTGGAATACTATCGGGGCTGGCCATTGCGGTGTTGCTGGCTGCCTGCAGCAGCACTCCGACCAAGGAGCAGGAAGCCGCGCCCGTGGTGGACGGTCAGGCGAGCACGCAGCCGCCGGCGGCGACGTCCAAGCCGCCGATAGCGGTTACGCCGCGGCCCATAACGCCTGCGCAGATTGATCCGCCGACGCAGTTGAGCGGACCCGCCGCGCTCAAAGACCCGAATAATATTTTGTCCAAACGCATTATTTATTTCGATTACGACAGTAATCTGGTTAAGGAAGAATTCCGTCCGCTGGTGGCCGCGCACGCCAAATATATTTCCCAGGACCCGAGAGCGAAAATGATCATTCAAGGCAACACCGATGAGCGGGGTGGCCGCGAATACAACCTGGCGCTGGGCCAGCGCCGCGCCGACGCCGTGAAACAAATGATGTCCGTCCTCGGTGTGGAAGGCGCACGCGTTGAGACGGTAAGCTTTGGTCAGGAAAAGCCGCGTGTCGACGCCCGCACCGAAGCCGCGTATACCGAAAATCGTCGCGCGGAAATTGTATATCAAGGCGAGTGAATCGTGAGGCGTGAGGCGTGAGGCGCAACACTATTCGCGATGCATTTGCCCTGGTGGCAAGCGTGCTGTGCTTTGCGGTGCTTGCCATTGCTCCCGCACACGCCGCCTTGTTTGGCGATGATGTTGCGCGCAAAGGGGTAGCGGACCAGGCCAAGCGCCTCGACGAATTCAAGTTGGATGTCAGAAACCAGACCGATGCCATCTCCGCTCGCCTGGGCAAGATTGAAGAGGCCCTGCGCGGTGCGCAATCCACGCAGCAGTCGATGCTGGAGTTGATAAATCAGATCGAGCTGCTCAAGCGCGAAATTCAGAGCCTGCGTGGACAAATCGAAGTCGTCAATAATGGCGTTGAAAGCAACGCCAAGCGCCAGCGCGACATGTATGTCGATCTCGATACCCGCATGCGGCGCATCGAGCAGGGCGGCAGCGCGCCGGTGGGCACTGCGCCTGCCGACACCGGTGCGACGGGCGCAGCGGGCGCTACGGGGGGGGCGGTTGCCGCCACCGCTGCTACCTCGCCGGATGAAACACGAGTGTATGAGTCCGCACAGCAGCAGCGCCGCAATGGCAATTATCAGGGCGCGATCACCTCGTTCCAATCGTTTCTCGGGCAGTATCCGAAAAGCGCGCTGGCGCATCGTGCGCAATACTGGATTGGCGATTCCTATTTCAATCTGCGCGATTACAGAAACGCCATTGCCAGCCAGCAAAAGCTGATTGCCACCTATCCCGACAGCGCATCCGCTCCGGATGCGCTGCTCAACATCGCCAGCTCGCAATCCGAGCTGGGCGATAACGCCAATGCGCGCAGGTCCATGGATGCGTTAGTCGCCCGCTACCCCGGCAGCGAAGCCGCCGAAAAAGCCAAGCGCCGCATTAGCACGCTGCGATAGTCCCTCGGCACGCTGCGGTAATCCCTCGGCACGCTGCGGTAGTCCCTCGCGACACCGCGGTAACACCGGTAGTACAATCATCGTTTTAATTCGGCAGCGCACACGCAGCGCGCCACTCACGTATGCGCATGAAAACCGCTGTCGTTCTGCTGTCCGGCGGACTTGATTCCGCGACGGTACTTGCCATGGCGTGCGAGCAGGGCTACACCTGCCATTGCCTTTCGATGGATTATGGTCAGCGCCATCGCGCCGAACTGGCTGCCGCCGCGCGTGTTGCCCAAGCCCTGGGCGCGGCGCACCATCGTGTGGTGAAGATTGATCTGGCTGGTTTTGGCGGCTCGGCGTTGACGGACGCCACCATCGCGGTGCCCATTGGCGGTCTCGCGCCCGGCATACCGGTGACTTACGTGCCGGCGCGCAACACCATACTGCTGTCGTTCGCACTGGCGAATGCCGAAGTCACCGGCGCCAACGATATTTTCTTTGGTGCGAATGCGGTTGATTATTCCGGCTATCCCGATTGCCGGCCCGATTACGTCAAGGCATATGAAACCATGGCCAATCTCGCGACCCGCGCTGCGGTGGAAGGCCAGCGCTTGACCCTACACACGCCGATCATCGCATGGTCCAAAGCCGATATTATTCGTAAAGGCATCGCGCTCGGCGTTGATTACGCGCCGACGGTATCGTGTTATCAGGCGACGGACGATGGCCTGGCCTGCGGACAATGTGATGCCTGCCGGTTACGCCGCACGGGGTTTGAGCAGGCGGGGGTTAGAGACCCTACACGGTATTCAAAATATTAATAAAAACAAATAGTTACGATATACTGACGCTACTGTTAAGTCACCCGCCTCATGGAATTCAACGTTCATCATCAAGTGCTCGGCGCCGTGTTCGTAATCGCCGTGATCATGGGCGCGGTCGTCAACAAGACCCACTTCTGTACCATGGGCGCAGTATCCGATTGGGTGAACATCGGCGACACCGGACGCATGCGTGCGTGGGTGTTCGCGATGGCGGTTGCATTGATCGGCGTGATCGCGCTTGAGACCACGGGCGTGATCAATCTTTCCAACGAAACTTTTCCGCCGTATCGCAGCGCGAACTTCGCGTGGCCGCGCTACCTGCTGGGCGGGTTGATGTTTGGCATCGGCATGGTGCTCGCCAGCGGTTGCGGCAACAAAACGCTGGTGCGCGTGGGCAGCGGCAATCTCAAGTCGCTCACCGTGCTGTTGGTTGCCATGATCGCCTCGTATCTGATGCTGTGGTCGCCGCTGTTTGAAAAGGCATTCCTGCCGTGGTTACAACCGGCAACGGTCAATCTTGCGCAACACGGCATACCCACGCAGCAAGCCGGCGACGTCATCGCGAGGTTATTTGGGCAAGCACCGTCGAAAGCGATCAATCTCGCGGTTGCGCTGCTGTTTGCCGCCGGCATGCTGACGTTCGTCTTCAAATCAAAAGATTTCCGTGGTAGCTTCGACAACCTGTTAAGCGGTGCTGTGGTCGGATTGGCGGTAGTCGCCGGCTGGTACCTAACCGGCGGCCCGCTGGGACAATCGTGGAAAGAATACGCGGAGATGGCCACCGACATACCCAGCCGCGTGCAGGTGCAGTCTTACACCTTCGTCAGCCCCTTGGGCGACACCCTGCGCTACCTGCTTGACCCGTTGAAGTTATCGCTCGTCAATTTTGGCGTGGTGGCGCTCGTAGGCGTGATCACCGGCTCGTTTATTTACGCGGTAGCCACCAAAAATTTCCGCGTCGAGTGGTTTGCATCGGCAGCCGATTTCGTCAATCACGCGATAGGCGGTGTGCTGATGGGCATCGGCGGCGTGTTGTCCATGGGCTGCACGGTAGGGCAGGCGATCACCGGCATGTCCACGCTGGCCATAGGCTCCATGCTGACCTTTGTCGCCATAGTCATCGGTGCCGCTGCTACCATGAAACTCCAATACTGGCGCATGATGCGCGAGCCCTAGCGGGGAATTTGCAGCATTAGCGCCGCAATAGTGTCACTGCGGTTGACCCATCCCCCCATGGGCGGTAGAATTCGCCCCTTTTTGAGGGCGGTTAGCTCAGCCGGTAGAGCAGCGGACTTTTAATCCGTTGGTCGCGAGTTCGAATCTCGCACCGCCTACCAGTATTCAAGGGGTTACGTGTAAACGTAGCCCTTTTCGTTTTATTTCGGATGGTATAATTTTTCTATGAGCATACCGTCATCTGCGGTAGTTGAAAAAGGCGGCCCAGTGATTGTCAAACTGGATGCTGCCACCGCGCGCGCGCTCGAAAAAGTGGCCAAAGCATCCGGCAAATCCACCACCCAGCTTACCCGCGCCGCATTGCGCGAATTTCTCGAAGACTATTGGGACATGATCGAAGTCCAACGCAGAGCAAAGCGCGGTGCGAAAACCGTGCCATGGACCGAGGTTAAAAAACGTCTTGGCCTGGACGGTTGAATGGGATCCGGCTGCCGTAGCTGAATTGGCGGCCCTTGACCGTCCGATTCAACATCGCATAAAACGATTCATTGATGAACGGTTGCTGCAGGAAGGCGACGACCCACGCAAACTTGGCGCGGCGTTAACCGGCCCGTGGCGCGGGCACTGGAAATATCGTGTGGGTGACTGGCGGCTGATCTGCCGTATTCGTTCCGAAGTCATCACGGTGTATGTCATGCGCGTTGGACATCGGCGGGAAATTTACGACTGATTCATATCGTCCGTGCTCGCGAGTTCGAAGCTTGCGCTGCCCACCAGTCAAAGCAAAGGGTTAGCCTGGCCAAAACTTGACCCCTTGCTACGTGCTGCGCGTTTTGCCACTGTGGACACTGGGTTACCTTCTGCCGATATAATTTGCGCCGAGTATAATTTCCACATCAACCCCCATGTTTCAATGCACTCGGCTTCGCTTTGCCAAACTCGCGCTGGCAGTTCCCGTTTTGGCGGGCCTTTTTTCCTTTCTGCTCGCGCCTTCGCCGCGGGCACAGGGCCAGTCACCTGTCCAGTTTATCCGGTCGCTGGCCGCCGCCATCGATGAGACTTCCCTGACGCCGCGCGAGCGGCTCGGCCTGCGCCTGTTTTTCGACGCCACCCTATCGGAACCTGCCGGTCTGGCGTGCGCCTCGTGCCACGACCCCAGACGCGCCTTCACCGGCAACAACAGCACGATGATCGGGGTAGCGCAGGGTAGCCGGTCCGACCAGTTCGGCACGCGCGACGCGCCTACCGTGATGTACCTGGCCACTGCGCCGCGCTTTGGCAGCGTCGAAAAAGACGGCAAACGCGTGCCGGCGGGCGGTCATTTTTGGGACGGTCGTGCCGACACGCTGGAAGAACAGGCCAAGCAGCCGTTTTTCAACCCGGTGGAAATGAATAACGCCGATACACCGGCGCTGATCGCCAAGGTCGCTAAGAGCGCATATGCCGACGCCTTTCGGAAAGAGTGGGGCGAACCTATTTTTGACAATCCCGAGGCGGCGCTCGACGCGGTGGCGACCTCGATCGCCGCCTTTGAACGCACGCGCGTATTCCAGCCGTTTACCTCGAAATTTGATTATGTGATGCGCGGGGAGGCGAAGTTCACCGAACAGGAACAGCGCGGCTTGAGTCTTTTTACCCTACGTCAAAAAGGCAATTGCGCGCATTGCCATATCGTCGATATCGCTTCACGCGATCCGCAGAAATCGCTATTTACTGACTTCAGTTATCGCGCGCTGGGGCTGCCGCGCAGCATGCGCATTCCGAAAAATGCCGATCCGGCGTTTTTTGACCTTGGATTGTGCGAGCGCGTGCCGGTGTCGCTAGCGAAAGACCGCAAGCCGCCGGCGGGCGACACGCCGCTGCCAGGAGTCACGCCGTTACCGAAGGACCCCGCAGCCTGCGGCCTTTTCAAAACGCCGACGCTGCGCAATATCACGCTGACCGCGCCGTACATGCACAACGGCTTTTTCGATAATCTGCGCGACGCAGTAGCGTTCTACGCCACGCGCGATACCGATCCGGCGAGGTGGTTTCCTGAGGGCAAAAAATTTAACGATCTGCCGGCCCAGTATCATGCCAATGTCGACGTCGACACCCCCCCCTATCAGCGCCGCCCGCAACAGCGCCCGCAACTCACGAACGAGGAAATTGACGACGTTGTGGAGTTCCTGTACACGCTCACCGACGGCTACAAACCGGAGTGGAACAGGAGTGGAAACAGGCCGCAGGCCGAAATTACTTCGCCGCGATCTCCAATTCCACCCCCTTCGCAACCAGCTTCGCCCCCAGCTTCGCGCGGCGAGTATTGAGCCCGGCGAGCTCCTCGCCCTCCTGCGCCGGGTCGCAGAACGACGGAAACGCGGG
>JANMXV010000249.1:0-2868 GCA_031381325.1 Betaproteobacteria bacterium
AGAACTCGATCCCGTCCATATCCGGCATGTTCAGGTCCAGCAGTATCAAGTCCGCTGGTTTGTCCGCCAGGTCCATGGTCTCCAGCGCACGCAAAGCGCCTTCGCAGGCGGTGACCGAGGTGTATCCCAGGTTGGCTAACAGGCGTGTATGCAGTTTGAGCATGAACGGTTCGTCATCCACCGCCAGGATTTTTAATGCCGATTTATCTACCATGATTGCTTTCGTCTTGTAATATTTCTGATTCGTCGAGCGACAAGAGACTAAAACAGCTCTATCTCACCTGTCTGGATATTCTGTTCTTTTAACAGTCCTTGCTTCACCAAATCCTCATAAACACGTATTTGATTGCGGCCATTGTGCTTGGCGAAATAGAGCGCCTGGTCGGCGCGATCCATGGTTGTCCGCGGCATTTCGCCCGATGAGATCAATGCAACGCCAATACTAACGGTTACTTGCCCCAACTGAGGAAATTTTTTGTTTTCGACCACGGCACGAAAGCGCTCCAAAGCTATATGGGCATGCGCGATATCCGTATTGGCAAGAAGGACAACAAATTCTTCCCCCCCAAAGCGGAACAATAAATCGTTGTCGCGAAAAGTCATTTTCATTAAATTTGAAAATATCAACAGTACTTCATCTCCATAGACGTGCCCGAACGTATCGTTGACGTGCTTAAAGTGATCGATATCCAGAGCAGCAAGACAAAATTTGTCTGTTGCAGACTTATCCGTAGCGCGATGGTCCTGGCTTTGCAGGGTCGTTAGTATTTTGGATATACGCATATCGAAAGTCTTGCGATTGAGTAACCCGGTCAGCATATCCCGCTCGTTATCATCCAGCAAAGAAAGAAAGTTTAAATAAAACTCCAGTAATAGCGGCAGCACCCGCCGGGTATTGACATCGCTGCGGGCATTTTCGAGCCGGCAGAAAGCGGAGATATCGCCTTTTGCGCCCTGCAAAGGCAAGATCAGTTCTTTCACTTTTTCTCCTGCCCCGGCAAGATGGGCCGCCGCATAAGGTTTGCGCAGACAATCGGCAAGCCCTGCGTTACTGGAAAGCAAAAAAGGCTTGATGTTCGCGCTTCTTGTTGAAACATTCACACCGTCAGCGAGTTGGAAAACCGGCACCACGAAAATTTCACCCTCTTTGGGCTGCAAATGATAGATAGTCAGGATTTTTGCGTCGGTCAATCGCATCACGATACGGCCAAAGCAATCTTCCAGCGCAATACGCTCACGCTGCTTAGTGACCTCCACAATGGAGGCAACAAGCAACTCAAGTTGCTCGTTTTCGAAAGGGACATTGTCCTGTGTTTCGGCAGCATTCATGCTCGTATTTATTCTCGCCTTGCAATATTTCGGTGAGATGCTGAAGGCGCGTTTTCAATCCGCCTGTCCAGATAGCCTTCTACAACAGCCATTTCCGTTTCAAAGCGGTGCAGCAGCACGCTCAGGGCCTCAATGTCGCCGGCCTTCCCCTCCTCTTCTATGGCCGCGCACAGCTCGCCCAGAGCAAACGCACCCACGGCGAGGGCCGAAGACTTCAGCTTGTGAGCAGCCGCGGCAGCAGCTTTGGTCTGGCTCGCAACGCAAGCTGCGCGCAGATCCACAGCGATTTTGGCCGCGCTGATGCGGAAGTCTTGCAGCAACTCGTGCACGAGGTCCGGGTCGTCTCCCACCAACCCTTCGAGGACGCTCACGTCTACCGGCACTGTTATTGCGGCCTGTGGAGCCGCAGCGGCGGGCAACCCGGATATGGCGCATGCATCCGCTTCGGACTGGGTGACTGGCATCCATTGATTCAGCACCGCTTTCAGCTCCGCCAGTGGTGACGGCTTGCTGCGGTAATCGTCCATGCCCACGGCACGGCAATGCTCGGCCTCCCCCTTGAGGGCGTTGGCGGTAAGCGCGATGATCGGCATGCGTTTGCCCTCTTTTTCTTCAGCGCGTATGGCCTGCGTCAGCTCATAGCCGTCCATCTCCGGCATGTGCAGGTCGGTGAGCAGCAGCGCATAGTCACCGCTGTGCCAGCGCTTCAGCGCTGCGCGGCCGTCGGCGGCGACATCGGCGGTGTATCCCAGCAGGGCAAGCTGGCGCAAGATGACTTTCTGGTTGGTCTCATTGTCTTCCGCAATCAGGATTAAGCGGCCCTGCCGCAGCGCCTCTGCGCGCGATGGCGCGATCATTGCGAGCTTGCCGGAGGTACGCTTTTCCACTTCCACTTCCACTTCCAGCGACGCCCGTCCGGCAGCCACGGCCACCGCTTTGAGGAAAGTGCGGCGGTTAAGTACGTTGCCATCCACCGAGATCAGGCCGGGGGCGACAACGCGCGGCCGGCGCCGCTTGCCGCGTTCAATGAGAACGACAACAGGGCGGGTACCGTAATCGATCTGCGCCAGTATGTCTGTGTGCATTTGCTTTGCTGACCGCGGCTCGTCGCAGGCGTCAACCACCCACACTGACTGGCCGCTGCGGTTCGCGATATGTGCCTTGGCGCTTGCCAAATCGGGCGCCCGCTCGACAAGCGCATTCGCGTGCTTGAGATAAATCGCAAAATCGTCGGCCAGCCCTCCGGCAGCGCCGACGACGACGCAGGAAAGTCCGGCCACATTGGATGCGGATGCGGACGCCGTCTCCACCGCATTGGACCCGGCCGCCAGCGGCACAAACGGCAGGCGCACCTTGAAGGTAGACCCTGCGCCCGGCGCGCTCTGTACCGTGATCTCTCCGCCCATCAGTTCCACCAGATGGTTGGCTATGACCAGCCCCAGCCCGGTGCCGCCGAAACGCCGGGTAGTGGACGCGTCGGCCTGGGTGAATGCGCTGAACAGCCGCGCCTGCGTCTCCTGATCCATGCCGATGCCGTTG
>JANMXV010000305.1:0-8227 GCA_031381325.1 Betaproteobacteria bacterium
GTGTTCAAGGACAAGCCCGGCGGCTTGATCGTCGATTATCTTGGCCTCGCGCATGAACTGAAGGCTGCGCTTGCCACGTATACCGAAAGCGGCGGCACCGGCAAGACCGCGCTCGATCAGCAGGAAGCTGTCGCCGCCCTGCTCGAAAAATATGAAATTTGCTGCGGCATGATGCATGGCTTTAATGGGTCGAAATGGCTATCGGGCACGCCGCAGGAGCGCTTGAGCCTGCTGCCGCAGGCGCAGGAGCACATACTCGCGCAGGAGGACGGCAAGAACCGCTGGCTGCGTGCCGTGCTGGAACTCTCGCAAGCCTTTGCGCTGGCAGTGCCTCACGAGGAATCATTGCGCATTCGCGATGATGTTGCGTTCTTCCAGGCAGTGCGGGCAAGCCTTGCCAAACGCGCGCCGGGCGAAGCGCGCACCGAGGAGGACCTTGACCATGCTGTGCGCCAGATTGTCTCGCGCGCGGTGGTGTCCGAGGGTGTGGTGGATATTTTCGCGGCGGCGGGATTGCAGAAACCGGACGTGTCGATTCTGTCCGAGCAGTTTCTTGCCGAGGTCAAGGCGATGCCGCAGCGCAATCTCGCTGTGGAACTGCTGCGACGGCTGCTCAACGGCGAAATTCGCACGCGCGGGCGCAAGAACGTGGTGCAGGCGCGCTCGTTCTCCGAAATGCTCGAAGCGGCGCTGCGCCGCTATCAGAACCGCGCCATCGAAACGGCGCAAGTGATTGAGGAATTGATCGAACTGGCGCGTGGCATGCGCGAGGCCACTGCGCGCGGCGAGAAACTCGGACTCAACGATGACGAACTTGCGTTCTATGACGCACTGGAAGTCAATGACAGCGCAGTAAAGGTGCTGGGCGAACCGACGTTACAGAAAATCGCCCGCGAGCTGGTCGCGACGGTGCGGAAAAACGTCACCATCGACTGGACCCTGCGCGAGAACGTGCGCGCGCAGTTGCGTGTGATCGTGAAGCGTATTCTGCGCAAGTACGGCTATCCGCCAGACAAGCAAGAGAAGGCCACGCAAACGGTGCTGGAACAGGCGGAGGTGTTGAGTGCGGCGTGGGCGGTATGACCAGTGCTTGACTTAAGCGACGCGGCGTAAGGTCACAAACGGTCGGCCTTTGCAAACTCTGAGCTGCGCATGCGCGTTGTCCGATAAAATGGGCAAGCCGCGAACGCAGCGGGTCTTCGTTCCAACGTGCCGTCGAGCACGACGCCGTGCAAATGCTATGAACCGTGACCTCGTCCTCGCCGAATGGCGCCGCGCGCAGATGGCGCTCCGCGCAGCGCAACTCCTCACCGCAGAGGGTTACCCGGAGGATGAGACCAAGCCATTTAGCTGGCGGAGATACCTGCCCCTACTCCGCCCGGTTTTCCAAGAGGATGTTTCGCCGTACGCGGTGATCCACATGCCAACAAACTGTCGTGAACTCCGAATCCACGGTCCGGGCAAGATGACATCAATTACTCGGGTTGTATCCCCGCCTCGCGCAGCACTTTCGCCCATTTCGCGATATCCGCCGCGAGCATTCGGCGCAGCACCTCCGGCGTACTGACCGCGGTATCGATGCCCTGCGACGCCAGCCGCTGCTTCACGTCGGCGTTGCTGAGGGATCGATGCAAGCCGGCGGCAAAGCGTTCGATGATGCGCGGCGGCGTTTGCGCGGCCATCAACATGGCGTACCAGCCATCGACGGCGTAGCCCGTCACGCCCGCTTCGGCGATGGTGGGGATGTCCGGCGCCGTTGCCGCACGCCGCGCGCCGGAGACCGCCAGTGCGCGCAACTTGCCGGCTCTCACATGCGGCAGCGCCACGGTTATGGTGCTGAAGTACAGTGACACCTGAGCGCCCAGTAAATCGGTTATCGCCGGTCCGCCGCCCTTGTACGGCACGTGAACGAAGCGTGTCCCGGTCAACGACATGAACAATTCCCCCGCCAGGTGCGTCAGATTGCCTACGCCCGCCGAGGCCATCGTAATCTTGCCGGGCGCCGATTTGGCAAGCGCGATCAAGTCTTCGACATTGCGTGCGGGCAGCGAGGGATGAACCACCAGTACATGGCTGCCGCTGCCGACCAGGGATACGGGCGCGAAGTCGCGCACCGGATCGAACAGCAGCTTGCGGTAGATGCTGGGATTGATAGCGAACCCGCCGCCGATTATCAGGAAGGTGTGGCCATCCGCAGGCGACTTTGCCGTGAGATCCATGCCGATGATGCCGTTGGCGCCGCCGCGATTGTCGACCGCCACTGGCTGGCCCAGGTCCTCGGCGAGCCTTTGCACCAGAGCGCGGGCGATGATGTCGTTGGCGCCGCTCGGCGGAAACGGCACCACGAAGCGTAACGGACGATTCGGATAGGCCTGTAAATCCGCTGCCCGTCCCGTAGCCGGGTAAAGTGAGACGCAAGCACCCAGAATTACAATAAGTCGATTTGCCTCAGTCCGAACGGTGTTATGTATTATGCAATTTGCAAAATGCAATAGCCTGTGCATGGCGAATGGATACTCAGACAACAACCGGCGTCTGGACAAGCGCACGGCGTTAACCCGCCTTCTCATCATCGCCAACGTTAATCCCCCGCTGCCAGGTCGAGGACCGGATACCCATCTTGTTGTTCGCGCGCTTTTCCAGCCAGTAGGCATAGGCGCGGGACGCATGCTCGAAGGGCGCCTTGATCTCCAGTTTTTGCGCGGCATCGATCGGCCAGTTGAAGTTGTGCAAAAACTCGCGGCCCAGCGCCACTAAATCCGCGCTATCGGTGCTGATGATTTTCTCGGCCTGATCGGCGTGGATAATCATGCCCACTGCCATGTCAACGCCCGCGCCAGCCTTTATTTTTCGCGCGTAATCCACCTGGTATCCGTAGCGTAGCGCGATATCGGAAGTAGCCGCATCCGCCATACCGCCCGCACTGCAGTCGATCACATCCACGCCGTGTTCCTTTAGCACGCGCGCCACGGCGATGCTGTCCTCGATCGTCCAGCCTGCCTCGTCAACCGCTGACGCACGGAAGAACAGCGGTTTATGTTGCGGCCAGAACTTGCGCACCTCGCGTACTACTTCCAGAGGAAAACGCATGCGCTTTTGCGGCGTGCCGCCGTATTCGTCTGTGCGCTTGAACGGCGCGATGAAGTCGTCTTTCCACAGGCCCAGATCGCGCGGTGTCGAGCAGCCGCGCGGATCGACCTTGGTGGATTCCACGAACACCAGACCCGCGCCGCCGGCGGCAAATTTGCCGTAGTGCATGAGGCGCCAATCGTTGACGTGTCCGTTGTCCGCGCAATACTGCAACATCGGCGATAAAACAATACGATTCTTCAGCGTGATGCCGCGAATCGCCAGCGGTGAAAACAACTTGCTATCCATTGCATTTTCCTTGGCAATTCTTAAATAGGTGCAGTGATTCGGCGCAGCAGCGCCGGCCACGCGTCAAAAAAGTCGCGCGCTTATGGTTGTACTTGCGCGTACCCCATTGCCGGCGCACCGCAGGTCAATGTGGTGCGGCGCATGTCGCGCGGGTAATTCAAGTCCTCGTAGACCTTGTCGCGATGCATGGTGGCGCGATTGTCCCACATCACGAAATCACCGCGCTGCCACCGGTGGCGATAGACAAACTCGCGCTGTGTCGCATGCTCGGTCAATTCACGCAGCAGCATCAGCGCTTCCGGCAGCGGCCAGCCGACGATGCGTCTGGCGTGGGAGGACAGGAACAGCGAATGGCGCCCGCTGCGCGGATGGGTGCGCACCAGGGGTTGGCGCACCGGCGCGAAATCACGCAGTTCTTTTTCGGTGAATTGAAAGCCGAGCGTGCCCTTGGAGAAACGCCGCATTATTCAACTTTGGCGCCGGACAGTGTGCCCGGCACGCGCCAAACGGGATAAACTTTACCCGTCCCTGTCTCCATTGATCCCCTCGCTTAGGAGTGCCCTACGAATGACTATCGCTGCTGCGCTTGCTCAAATTCTAACGTGTACCGCCTTCGACGATCTGCCAGCGTTGGCGGTGGATCACGCGGCCATGGTGGTGTCGAGTACCATCGCCAGCGCGGCGGCAGGATACGGCATAGCGTCGTCCGAGATCATCCGCGCGCTGGCCAAGGAACAGGGGGGCACGCCGGAGTCTTCCATCTGGTTTGATAGCGGCCCCAAATTACCGGCGGTGAACGCGTGCCGGGTCAATGCGGTGATGAGCGATGCCGCCGCTTCTGACGATAGTGATCTGCGCAATATTGTGCATCTGGGCACCCAATTGACGTCATCAGCGCTTGCGCTTGGCGAGCGTACGGGCGCCAGCGGCAAGGACGTGCTCGCTGCCGTAGTCCTGGGCTATGAAACGGCCGGCCGCATTGGCGCAGCGCTCATGCCCGGGTACCGCAACCTCGGCTTTCACGGCTGCATCGTCGCGACCTTCGGCTCTGCGGTGGCGTCTGGCCGCATGCTCAAACTCAATCAGCAACAGATGGCTCAAGCCATCGCCATCGCGGCGGTATCGATGGGCGGACTCGCGACTGCCGCCGACACCAGTGTCGCGCGGGAATATTTCGCCGGCAATGCGGCCCTGATGGGCATGAACGCCGCGCTGGCCGCGCAAAAAGGTTATCTGGCCGAGGAAAGTATTCTTGAGGTTAAGAAAGGTTTTTTCGACGTCTATGGCGGCGAGGATATTGAAAGCCTCACCCGCGATTGGAGCAAGTCATGGGATATCGTCACCGACATGGCGATCAAGCTGGCGCCCGGCGGTCATCCCAATCACACACTGGCGGAAGCCGCAGCCAACGCCGCACGTGAAGGCAACGTCTCGGCCGATGAGGTAGAGACCATCACCATGGCCCGGCCGCTCAGCACCAAGATGCGCATCGGGCCGCCGAGCGCGCCTTCGCACCCCAGGAATCTGGTAGACGTTGCGCACACGCCGGCCTACTTTGTGGCGGCTGCGGTCGCCGACAAGGATTTCTCCTGGGTTCATGCCGCCGAAGAAAAAATATTCGATCCGGTGATTCATCAACTGATCGATAAAGTCAAAGTCGGTGAGCCGGTGACGCAGGATGCCGAAAAATTCCGGCAGGGTGCGGTGGTGACCATCAAGACGAAAGATGGCCGCAGCTACACCAGCACGGTGTACGCGCCCAGAGGCTCCGGTGTGCGCGGGATCGATTGGGCGGATGTCGATAAAAAATACCGCACCCTGGTGGCCATGACCCATCTCAATCCGCAAAAGATCGAGGACAGCCTCAAAGTCATCCACCAGTTGCGCGACGTTGAAAACGTGTCGACGCTGACCCGTCTGCTGCGGTGAGATTGTCCATGGCCGGACTTCGAATGTGCGCGGGCACGCTCGCCGCAACGCGTGAAAGCCGCGATGCCTGCGTCATCCCGCGCCGCGTAAACATGCGATACTCGATCTCTGCATACCCAGTTTCGCTGAAAGGACTCTCATGAAACGCAGCATCGCACTTCTGGCACTGATCGCTACCACCGGCGCATGGGCGCAGCACCCGTGGCCAGCCAAATCCATTCGTTTCGTCGCGCCTTTTGCGCCGGGCGGCGGCACCGACTTCATCGGCCGGGTCGCGGCGCAGAAATTGACCGAGGCAGTGAAGCAGCAGGTGATCGTCGATAATCGTCCCGGCGCGGGCGGCACGCTGGGCGCCGAAATCGGCGCCAAGTCTGCGCCCGACGGCTACACCTTCACCGTGATCGCGGGCAGTTATGCCGTGAATCCCGCGATGTACAAACTTGCGTTCGATCCGGTAAACGACATCGTGCCGGTCATCCAGTTTTCCGAGGGACCGCTGCTGGTCGTCGTTCATCCGGCGCTGCCGATCAAGAGCATGAAAGACATGATCGCGCTGGCCAAGGCCAAGCCCAACGGCATGAGCTTTGCCTCAAGCGGCCAGGGCAGCATCGCGCATCTTGCGACTGAATTGTTCCTCTATACGGCAGGCATCAAGGCCGTGCATATCCCCTACAAAGGAACCGGTCCGGCGATCACCGATACCATATCCGGCCAGACACAGTTCCTGTTCGGCAGCATTGCGGTGGTGATGCCGGTGGTGAAGCAGGGCCGGCTGCGCGGCGTGGCGGTGACGACGGCGAAGCGTCTCGCCGCACTGCCCGACGTGCCGACGCTGGCGGAGTCCGGCGTGAAGGGCTATGACGTGGTGCTATGGCACGGGCTGGTGGGCCCCAAGGGTCTGCCGCGCCCGATCGTTGACCGCGTAAACAATGAGCTCAACAAGGCGCTCAAGGCGAAAGACATGGAGGATAAGCTCGCCGTGGACGGCGTTTCTCCGGCCGGCGGCACGCCCGAGCAATTCGCCGCGACCATCAAGCGCGACATCGATATCTGGCGCAAGGTGGTGCAGATGGCAGGCGTTAAAGGTGAATAGGGGCGGGGGTTAAGCGCCCTCGACGATCCGCAAGTCGCGATCCGCGCCATCGCCGAGCGCCTTCAGCGCGGCCTGATAGCCGGGGCACAAATCCGCTACACCACACAGCGCTTGTGCAAATCCGCAATCTGCCCATCCTGATAACCCAGTTCGCGCAGAATTTCATCCGTGTGCTCGCCGCAATCCGGCGTCACGCTGCGTATCTCGTTCGGCGTGCGCGACAGCCGCACGGGCTGATTCACCAGTCCGATGTCGCCGAGTTGCGGATGATGTATCGGCGACGACATCCCATTGTGCTGCACCTGCGGATCGGCGAACACCTGATCCATCTTGTAAATCGGTCCCCCGGCCACGCCGCCTTCCTCGAAACGTGCCGACCAGTAGGCGCTGTCATGCTTGATCATCGCGTCCTGCAATTCCTTGTTGAGCGCCGCGCGGTTTTTCGAGCGTGCCTTGCTGTCCTTGTATTCGGGCTTGTCGACCAGGTGTTCGAGGCCGAGCGCCTTGCATAGCCGCGCGTACATTTCGTTGCCGCCGGCGGCGATGTTCATATAACCATCGGCAGTCTGGAACACGCCGGTGGGAATCGACGTCGGGTGATCATTGCCCGCCTGTTCCGGCACCTCATGCTCGATGGTCCAGCGCGCCGCCTGAAAATCCAGCAGCGCGATCATCGCGTTGAGCAGCGACACCTCCACCCACTGGCCCACGCCCGATTCCTCGCGCTCAAGCAGCGCCGTCAACACGCCCAGCGCGCAATACAGGCCCGCCGCCGAATCCGACACCGCGCAGCCCGCGCGCATGGGGCCGTGGCCCGGCTCGCCGGTAATCGCCATCAATCCGCCCATGCCCTGCGTCACCTGATCAAACCCGGGGCGCTTGACATAAGGCCCACTCTGGCCGAAGCCGGAGATGCTGGCGAGAACGATTTTCGGGTTCACCTTCTTCAGCGATTCATAATCAATGCCAAGACGGAATTTCACATCGGGGCGATAGTTCTCGGCCACCACATCCGAGCGCTCCACCAACTGCTTGAAAATCTTCAGCCCGTCGGCGTCTTTCAGATTGAGCGTGAAGCCGCGCTTGTTGCGATGCAGATTCTGGAAATCCGCGCCGGTGCGTGAACCGCCCCACGCCTCGGGAAGGTTAAGTCCCGGCGGCGTTTCGATCTTGATCACATCCGCGCCCCAGTCGGCAAGCTGGCGCACGGCCGTGGGGCCGGAGCGTACGCGCGTAAGGTCAATCACCCGAAATCGCGCGAGCGGGCCGCGGCGCTGAGTCGTAGCATTCATTGCTGGTTATCCTCGAATTGTAAAACTGCCTGGAAAAACTGCTGATGGTTCGATGTTGAGCGGTACCGGCCGGAATTATTGTAGCGACCGTGAATCGCAAGTTTCGCATAAAAACGGCTGCGCTGAATTGCCGAGCGAGCGCATTTGCGGGTTTGAAAGGCTGTCTTCAAATCGGAGCGTTTATTGTGGCGCCGCGAATGCCCGGCGTTGTACCAAATAAAGGCGCACGCCTCACTTTTGCTTGACAAACAAACATTAGTATTTTGCGCTTGCCAGCCACACTTCGAATTGTTGCGCCGGCAGCGGTTTGCTCATGAAATAGCCCTGCGCATAGTCGCAGCCGAGCTGCTTCAGCAGGTTCCAGCTTTCCACATCTTCCACGCCTTCCGCCACTACCTTCAGCCCCATGTTATGCCCGAGATCAATGGTTGATTTGACAATGGTGGCGTCGTCTTTATCTGTCACCATATTTTTCACAAATGACTGATCGATCTTGAGTTCCTGCACCGGCAATTTCTTGATGTACGACAGCGAC
>JANMXV010000774.1:0-9737 GCA_031381325.1 Betaproteobacteria bacterium
GATGAACCCCTGAAACGAAGCGAACAAGCCGCCGGCGACGCCGCCGAAGGTTGCGCCCATCGCGAACGCGAGCAGTTTGACATTGCGTGTGTTGATGCCCATCGCGGCTGCGGCAAGCTCGTCTTCGCGGATGGCGACCCACGCGCGGCCGATGCGGGAGTTTTCCAGCCGCAGCGAAACGAATATCGTCAGCAGCGCACAGGTCAGAAAAACAAAGTAATACAGATGCACAGGCGCAACGGTAATGCCGCCGTAAGTATATGTTTTTGCCAGAGAAATTCCAGCCAGATGCAAAGGGTCGATGAGCGTGACACCCTGCGGCCCATTGGTGATATTGAGCGGCCGGTTCAGGTTGTTCAGCAAAATGCGGATGATTTCCCCGAAGCCGAGTGTGACGATGGCGAGATAGTCGCCGCGCAGTTTCAAGGTAGGCGCGCCCAGCGTCACGCCGAACACCGCGGCGACCAGCGCGCCTAACGGCAGCAACACCAGAAACGACCAGTGAACGCCCAGCTGCGGCGAGGCCAGTAGCGCATAACAGTAGGCGCCCACCGCGAAGAACGCGATGTAGCCCAAGTCCAGCAAACCAGCGAAGCCGACCACAATGTTCAAGCCCAGTGCCAGCATCACGAACAGCAGCGCAATATCGATAATGCGCACCCATGCGCGGCCAAGGGTGGCGTCGATCACGAATGGCAGCGCGACCAGCACGATGGCAATGGCTGCGTATGTGAGCAGACGCTTTAAGGTCAAATAGGTCAAGCGCTTATTAACCACAGATAAACACAGATGAACACAGATTAAGTGCCATGAATGATTCGCTTGATTTCGACTTTCGGAGAGCCGAAATTGATCAGAAGGCAAACGCGTACGCCGGTTGCCCGGAGATAGTTCATGCATTGTGCCATGTGAATCTCATCAAGCTTTCGCACGGCTTTTACTTCCACCAGAACGGAATCATTGACGAGAATATCCGCGAGATATTCACCGACGATTTGCCCTTCGTATTTCACCTGAATGCTGTGCTGTTGCGCCACCGAAAGGCCGAGCTTACGAAGGTCTAAAGCCAACGCATTCTCATAAACCTTTTCCAGAAAACCGCTGCCCAAAACATTGCTGACCTGGTAAGCGCAGCCAATCACGCGTTCCGTCAGTTGATTGAGGCCGTTATCTGTGTTCATCTGTGTTTATCTGTGGTTAATATGGGGTTAAGCCCTGTCCCCACTCCCCACGCCCATCAATCCCGACGGGCGCAGTGTCAGTACCAACACCAGCACGAAAAACGCATAGACATCACGGTAATTGCTGCCGAACACGCCGCCGGTAAGATCGCCCATATAGCCTGCGGCCAGACTCTCGATCAGCCCGAGCAGCAAACCACCCAGCATCGCGCCGGGGATATTGCCGATGCCGCCCAGCACCGCGGCGGTGAACGCCTTAAGCCCGAGCATGAAGCCCATGAAGTAATGGCCCTGCCCGTAATACAGCACCACCATCACACCGGCTACCGCGCCTATCGATGCCCCCAGCGCGAACGTAAATGCGATTACGCGCGTGGTATCCACACCCATCAAGCCGGCGACATCGGGGTTTTGTTCGGTGGCGCGCATCGCACGCCCCATGCGGCTCGCTTTCACAAACCACAGCAGCGCGGCCATGATCGCGCAGGCCAGCACGAAAATGAAGGCCTGCGTGGTAGTGATCTGCGCGCCGCCGAATTCTATTTTTCCCGGCTTTATGATTTCCGGAAGTGACAGGTACTGCTTGCCCCACACCAGCGCAGCGGAATACTGAATCAGTATCGAAACGCCGATAGCGGTGATCAACGGCGCCAGGCGTGGTGCATGGCGCAGCGGGCGGTACGCGGCGCGTTCAATAATGAGACCCAGCGCCGCGCACACGGCTATCGCTGCCGCAGTGGCGATTAACAGCACGACCACGACCGGCATACTGGCGCCCAGCGCTGTCACTACCGACAGCGCCACCAGCGCGCCGACCATGACGATATCGCCATGCGCAAAGTTGATCAGGCCGAGGATGCCATAGACCATGGTGTAGCCCAGCGCAACCAGCGCGTAGATACTGCCGAGCAGCAGGCCGTTTAGTATCTGTTGAAGAAAAATGTCCATGGGCTACCCGAAAACGGAGCACATAAAAACGGCGCATACATCACTGCGGCGCATAAAAAAACAGCGCCGTGGGAGGGCGCTGTTTTTTTGTTCCAATTGCGCGACGAGCAAGCTACTTCTTCACCGCGTCCTTGGGTGCTTCCGCTTTTGTTTCGGCCTTGGCCTCAGGCTTGGCGTCGGCTTTGGCATCTGCTGCGGGCGCCGCACCGGGTGATACGGTCTCCAGCGCGTCCCACTTGCCACCCTTCACCACATAAATGGTGATCGGGCCGTTCTTGAGGTCGCCTTTTTCATCGAATGCTATGGGCCCGATCACGCCCTTGTAATCGGTCTTGCCGATTTCCGGCAGGAACTTCGCTGGATCAGCCGAGCCGGCGCGCTTCATCGCTTCGACGAACACCATCACCGCGTCGTAGCCCATCGGCGCGAACAATTCGACTTCGGCATTGAATTTGGCTTTGTACTTGGCGAGGAACTCCGTGCCGCCGGGCATTTTGTCTTTCGGCAGACCGGGAATCGACGCCATCGCACCTTCGGCGGATTCGCCCGCGAGCTTGATGAAGTTCGGCGTCTGCATGCCGTCGCCGCCAATAAACTTGGCTTTGATGCCGAGTTCGGCCATTTGCTTTTTCATAGGCCCAGCTTGCGGATCAATGCCGCCGAACATGATCAGATCGGGATTTTTGCCTTTGATCTTGGTGAGAATGGCTTTGAAGTCGGTGTCTTTGTCGGTGGTGTGCTCGCGCGCTACCAGCTTGGCGCCGCCGGCTTTCACCGTGGCTTCAAAGTTGTCGGCGAGACCTTGCCCATAGGCTGTGCTGTCGTCGATTACCGCGATGGTTTTTGCCTTCAGCTTGTCGAGTGCAAAGCGGCCCAGTGTCGGACCTTGCTGACCATCGTGTGCGACCACGCGGAATGTCGTCTTGTAACCTTTGAGTGTGTAATCCGGGTTGGTGGACGAGGGTGAAATCTGCGGAATGCCCGCATCCGCGTAAATCTTCGATGCAGGGATCGACGCGCCGGAGTTGAAGTGCCCGACTACCGCCGCCACTTTGGCGTCAGCCAATTTTTGTGCCACAGTGGTTGCTTTGGTTGGGTTCGCTTCGTCGTCCTCAGCCACCATCTCAAATTTTACTGGCTTGCCGCCGATCTGCACGTTGGCTTTGTTGGCATCCTCGATAGCGAGTTGCACACCATTGCGGATGTCGATGCCGATATGCGCCTGTGCGCCGGTCAACGGAGAGGCTACGCCGATCTTCACCGTCTGCATTTCCGCAGCCTTCGGCGCTTCGGCTGTCGGTGCGGGCGGTGGCGCCTTGTCGCCGCAAGCGGCCAATGCCAATGCAGTTGCAACGGCTACAATGGCTGCCGCCGATTTGATTAACAGTCTGCGATTCATGCTGGGCCTCTGTCGATAAGTTATTGTTTGTACGAGAAAAATGATTATCGTTTGCGAGATGAGGGATGTCAAACAGGGTTGTCAACCGCGCGCTGCCTTGCCCCGAACCTCAACCCCCGCCCAAGGGTCAAGGCACGCCCATGGCCTGACGTTCCCATCAGGGCCGGTTTTGCTGCCACGGATATCCCCAATCATTTGAATGGCGCACATTGTAGTCCAGTGACGCGCGGATTTGACGGCGCGCCCGGCTGTGGCCTACTCTCTCGATTCGTTCCTGTAAAAAGGTGAAGCCATGAATGCACCAAACGTAGCAATGGCGCAAATGTTCGTCGAAATTCCCTACACTGCGGAAACCGGCGAGAAACTCGTTAACGAGACTTTCGGCCCCGGTGATATCAATCGTTACAAGACCGGCGCCATCGACGCGCGGCGCATGCCGATTGCGGACGGGCGATGGTACGCAAGTGAGCACGCCGGCGAGTTATCGCTCGAAGGCAGCGGCTTTGTGCTGGTCGAACACAAAACCAGGATGAAGGATTTTTTCGACATTAATGAATTGCAAACGGTGTACTACGCCGAAGTCGAAGCCCTCATCAAACAGCAATCGGGCGCGTCACGCGTAGTGCTGTTCGATCATACGCTGCGCTCAGGCGACGACA
This sequence comes from Betaproteobacteria bacterium, assembly GCA_031381325.1. Classification (GTDB taxonomy): domain Bacteria; phylum Pseudomonadota; class Gammaproteobacteria; order Burkholderiales; family SG8-41; genus UBA5216. The sequence continues at coordinate 4,188 of JANMXV010000774.1, forward strand.
CCGAGCGTCAGGCCAAACTGATACGTGAGCCGGTGATTTCGGCGCACAACGATTACACCGAATGGTCGGGGCCGCAGCGCGTGCGTGATTTGCTGCCGGACGAAGCAGAGACGTTGCTGCAAAAGCGCTTTGCCATCATTCAGGTGTGGCGCGCGATCAATCAGCCGATCCAGTCGAACCCGCTGGCCGTGGCCGATGCACGCAGCGTGGCGTTTGACGATTTACTGATCGCGGAGCGGCGGTATCCGAACCGCGTCGGGCAAACGTATCGGCTGCGCTATAACGCCGCGCACCGCTGGTTTTATTTTCCGCAAATGCGCCGCGACGAAGCGCTGGTGTTCAAGGTTTTTGATTCGGCGAAAGACGGTCGTGCGCGATTTACGCCGCATACCTCATTTGTCGATCCGGCAACGCCGCCGGGCGCACCGGCACGGCAGAGTATCGAAGCGCGGGCGTTGGTGTTTTTCTGATGCCGGATTGCTCTGTTACAAAAGAAACGAGGCAACCAAACTGTAGTCATTCCCGCCCCCGACTAAAGCATTCGACGGCAGGAACGACAAGTGAGGAATTGCTCGCGGCTTGAAAGTAAGCTGTCAGGGCGGCTTAAGTTCAAAACCCGCAACAAAAAAAGCCGGCAACCGCCGGCTTTTTTTGTTACCGCAATTGTTACTTCTGCGCGAGTATCCACTTCACGATAGCCGCGATGTCGGCATCTTTCACATGCGCGTTGGGCGGCATCACCATCTCGCCCCACACGCCTTTGCCGCCGTCTTTTACTTTCTTGACCAGCATGGCTTCGGCGCCCGCGTTGCCGCGATATTTGGCGGCAACTTCTTTATATGCCGGGCCCAGGACTTTCTTGTCGATCTGATGGCAGGTCATGCAGCCATTCGCTTGCGCCAGTTTTTCGTCAGCCTGCGCGCTATTTGCAAGCAGCAGACCCAGGGTTGCGGCGGTGGCCGCGATCACACGTTTCATAGTCGTTATTCCAGGTGAGTCCAACGTAAGTATTTGTTTTAATTCGATTTTATTTAAAACTCTGATCCAGCAAGCGTTCGATTGTGCCCAAATCCGAAACTGGCGGCAAGCAACTAACGCCCTGACAAACCCATGCGTTGACGCCATTTGCTACCGCAGGTTTGACAAGACCAGGTGGCAGCGCACTCAAATCATTACACAAAGCCAATAACAAGGTGTCTGGACGATAGCGCGCGGAGAGCGTGCGTTGCCACTCGCCCAGCGCTTGGGCTTCCCCGCGCAGCACCACCATGCGCGGCGGCACCAGTGATTCTTCCAGCGCGGTGAGCAAACTCACAAAGGCACTCGGCTGGCGTTGCATCGCTGCATAAAATAAACGAATCGCGCGCTCGGCGGCTTCAATGTAACGCGGCTCGCCGATCACATGCCCCAACCGTTGCAGCGCAAACGCGGCGATGCCGTTGCCGGACGGCGTGGCGTTGTCCTGGCCCGGCTTGCCGCGAAGAATGAGTTTTTCGTGGTCGTGGCTGACGAAGAAAAAGCCGCCGTGCTCGCGATCTTCAAACTGATCGAGCAGGCGTTCGGCGAGCGAGCGAGCGAAATCCAGATCTTCGGCGCGAAATTCGGTCTGCAGCAATTCCAGCAACGCATCAAGCAAAAACGCGTAGTCGTCGAGATAGGCATTCAGATGGGCCTTGCCGTCTTTATAGGTGGCGAGCAGGCGCCCGTCCCGCCACAAGGTGCGGCGGATGAAATCCAGCGCGCCTTGCGCCGACGTGAGCCAGGCGGGTTGGTTAAACGCACGCGCCGCGCGCGCCATGCCTTTGATCATCAGCGCGTTCCAACTGGTGAGGATTTTTTCGTCGCGTCCCGGCCAGACGCGTTTGTCGCGCACTGCGAGCAGCTGGGCGCGCGCGGAAGCGAGTAGCGATACACCATCGGCAAGCTTCAGATTCAGCGCGTTCGCAACATCGGCGAGTGGCCGTGTCACGCGCAAGTGCCAAAATCCATGCTCAAAGTTAGCTGCACCATCCAGGCCATAGTGCGGCGCCATCACCGCGTATTCTTCCGCCGTGAGCAGCGCTTTCACTTCATCCGGCGTCCATACGTAAAACTTGCCTTCCACGTGCTCCGAATCGGCGTCGAGCGAAGAGTAATAGCCTCCTTCGTTGCTCTGCATCTCGCGCATCACCCAGGTAGCCGTTTCCCTGCACACGGTTTTGTAGCGTGGCGATTGCGTGACCCGCCATGCGTCGCTGTACAGCGCGAGCAGCGGACCATTGTCATAGAGCATTTTCTCAAAGTGCGGAATGGTCCAGGTGTCATCGACGCTATAGCGTGCGAAGCCGCCGCCCAGATGATCGTAGATGCCGCCTTCGGCCATCTGCGTGAGCGTGAGTTGCGCGACGTCGAGGCCCGCCGTGTCGCCATCCAGCGCGTGTCGGCGCAGGCAGAACGCCAGTTCGTACGGGTGTGGAAATTTCGGCGCATGGCCGATGCCGCCGTGTTCGCGGTCAAATACCTGTGCGAATTCCTGCAGCGCTTTAGCCACCGACGCACGCTCGAGTTCGCTAGTCGCGCCCTGAGTCGGCACGGTGCTGGCGAGGGCGTGCATCAGCGACGCATTCTGCTTGGCGATTTCCCCGCGCCGGTCGCGGAAGGCCTGCTCAATAAGCGGTAGCAGCACGAGAAACCCTGGCATGCCATAACGTGCGGTCTTCGGAAAGTAGGTGCCGCCGTAAAGCGGCGTGCCGTCTGGCGCAAGAAACATCGTCAGCGGCCAGCCGCCGTTGCGCTGCGTCAGCATGTGATGCGCGGTCTGATAAATCTGGTCGAGGTCGGGGCGTTCTTCGCGGTCCACTTTGATGTTGACGTAGAGCCGGTTCATTTCCGAGGCCACGGCAGCGTCCTCGAACGACTCACGCGCCATCACGTGACACCAGTGGCAGGCCGAGTAACCCACCGATAGCAAAATCGGTTTGTCCTGCGTGCGTGCGAGGGCAAGCGCTTCTTCGCCCCACGCATACCAGTCGACAGGGTTGTTGGCGTGTTGCTGGAGGTAGGGACTGGTTTCGTGGGCGAGGCGGTTGGGCATGGCGGTTCCGCTAATTCCTGCGGATTCTGTCACAGGCTGGGGTGGAACATACACCGCGCGAGTGACGGCATTGGAAAAACGCGAACGGGTGGTTTCGGTCCGGAGCCGTCCTTCACGACCGGCTGCTTTCGAGCCGTCCAGAATCGCTGCTTGCACACAAGGTTAAGATGTAATAACATTGTTATTATTTTGCGAAGGCAATGACCATGCGAACTACAGTGCGAAAAATTGGCAATTCACGCGGCGTGCTGATTCCCGCTGCGCTGTTGGCGGCATGCCGCATCGAGAACGAGATCGAGCTTCACATTGACGATGGGCGGCTGGTAATGGAACCGGTGCGTGCGCCACGCGCCGGCTGGTTCGACAACTTTGCCGCAAACAAGGAAACAGCCGCCCGATGGTCCGATTGGCCCGACGTGCTTCCGGGCGACGACAAGGATTGGACGTGGTAAAGCGTGGCGAGGTTTACTGGGTCAATCTCGACCCAACCGTCGGCACGGAAATCAAGAAGACACGTCCGGCGCTCGTGGTCTCCCCGGATGACATGAATGATACATTGCCGCGCGTCATCGTTGCGCCAATCACCAGCAAAGGCCAAGCGCTGGGCTGCCGTCCGGAAATCCGGCTGCAAGGCAAGCGAGGACGTGTGCTGCTCGATCAGATTCGCAGCGTCGACAAAATTCGCCTGACCGGCAAAATCGGAAAGGTGGATCTGGCGCTGTGGCATCCCGTGCTATTGGAAATGTTAGCGTGAGCTGCGAAGCCCGGCATGGCGGCGGCCTATACGCGGCCAACAAAAATGTTGTCACGATCATCAAATTCGATTCGAGCGGTATAGCCTTTATGCGTCATAGTATTCATGGCAGTACTCCCACACGTTCAAGCAATTCACGCAACTCTTCCACCTGATAGCGATTGGGCGATTGCTGCCACGGCAAAGACCGCGAGGCTGGGGTTCACGGAATATCCGAGAATCAGTCAGTGACCGCACCCTTGCTCGCCGTAGAAACGGTATTCATAAACTTAGCCAGCGCGCCGCGCGTGTAACGCGGCTTGGGTTGTTTCCATTTTTTCTTGCGCGCCGCGAATTCCCTGGCTGAAATATTCAATTGAATTAAAAGTTTTGTAGCGTCGATGGTGATCGAGTCGCCTTCTTTCACCAGTGCGATCGGGCCGCCGACATAGGCTTCCGGCGAGACGTGGCCGACCACCATGCCCCAGGTGCCGCCGGAGAAACGTCCATCGGTAATCAGCCCCACGGTCTCGCCGAGGCCCTGCCCAATCAACGCCGCAGTAGGCGCCAGCATTTCCTGCATGCCCGGGCCGCCTTTCGGGCCTTCATAACGGATCACCACCACGTCGCCCGGCTTGATTTTTTTCGCCATGATCGCTTTCATGGTCTCGCGCTCTGAATCGAACACGCGCGCGGGGCCGGTGATCTTCGGCGACTTGAGACCGGTGATTTTGGCGACACAGCCTTCCGGAGAGAGATTGCCTTTGAGAATGGCGAGGTGGCCCTGCTTGTACATCGGGTTGTCCCATTGCCGGATTACGTCCTGATCGGTGCGCGGATTGTCCGGGATATTCGCGAGCGCCTGCGCCAAGGTTTCACCACTGATGGTCATGCAATCGCCGTGCAGTTTTCCGTGCGCGAGCAGCATTTTCAGCACCTGCGGCACACCGCCTGCACGATGGAAATCCACCGCCACGTAGCGTCCCGACGGCTTGAGGTCGCACAGCACCGGCACCTTGCGGCGCACGCGCTCGAAGTCGTCAATGGTCCATTTCACCTGCGCGGCGTGCGCGATGGCCAGATAGTGCAGTACCGCGTTGGTCGAACCGCCGGTAGCCATGATCAGCGCCACTGCGTTTTCAATCGACTTGCGTGTGACGATGCCGCGCGGCTTGATGTCCATCCTGATGGCGTTGACCAGCACGCGTGCGGAGTCGGCGGCAGAATCCGCTTTCTCCGGATCGGGCGAGGCCATCTGCGACGAACCCAGTAGGCTCATCCCCAGCGCCTCGAACGAGCTCGACATGGTGTTGGCGGTGTACATGCCGCCGCACGCGCCCACCGACGGGCAGGCGTTCTTTTCGATGCCGACGAAATCTTCTTCACTCATTTTGCCTGCGGCAAAAGCGCCCACCGCTTCGAACGAGCTGACGATGGTGAGGTCGATGCCTTTCCACTTGCCCGGCTTGATGGTGCCGGCGTAAACATAAATGGCCGGCACATTCATGCGCAGCATGGCGATCATGCCGCCCGGCATGTTCTTGTCGCAGCCGCCGCACACCAGCACGCCGTCCATCGCCTGCCCGTTGACCGCGGTCTCGATGCAATCGGCGATGACTTCGCGCGACACCAGCGAGTATTTCATGGCTTCCGTGCCCATGCCGATGCCATCAGTAATAGTAGGCACGCCGAACACCTGCGGCATCGCGCCGGCTTCGTGCAGCGCGGCCATCGCGCGATCCAC
>JANMXV010000459.1:0-1142 GCA_031381325.1 Betaproteobacteria bacterium
GATTCACCGCGAACACCGGATGCGACGAAAAAAAGATGGTGTGCCCGTCCGGATTGCCGCCCGACACCGTGACCGCCGCGGCATTGCCCGCAGCGCCGGCGATATTTTCCACCACGAGGTTTTGCTTGAGGATGCGGTTTAATTGTACAGCCAGCCGCCGCGCATTGAGATCAGCGCCGCCGCCCGCGGGCATGCCCGCGACCATGCGGATGGGACGGTTGGGGTAGCCTGGCGCGGGCTGTGCGTGCGCGCTGGCGGATACCAGCGCGGTAAGGGTGAGCCAGAGTGTTTTCATGAGTTACTTGACAGGCTTTGGATCAGGATAAACATCCGCGCCATAAAAAGCCCGCGTCCGCTCAAGATAATCGCCGGTGGGCGGCGCGTAGGAGAGGCGCTTGCTGGTGAAGCGGCCGGTGATACGACGCAGTTTCACTGCCATCTCGCCCATCTTTACCAACTCCACGATGCCGTTGACGATAGGCGCACGCTCGATTTCATAGGTCTGCGATTCGGCGAGAAACACGATGATGTCACCGCCCGCCGGGATAATGATTTCCGCGCCCTTGTCGAGCAGCTTTTGCGCCGCCCCATTGAATTGCTCGATAATGCCCCGGCGAAACGGCAGGTCGATCATCGCGCGTTTCAATTCGATGGGCGACGTGTTCATCGCCTCCATGCCGGCGAAACGCCGCTCCAGGCCGTAGCGTTGCACGTTTTCCATAATGCGCAGATTCCACTTCGGACTGATGGTTACCAGGCCAAAGCTCGCGCCCATGATGCTGGCCATGTGCAGGCTGGTTTCGCATAGGCCGAGCACGGGAATGTTCACGCACTCGCGCGCCTCGCGGATGCCCGCGTCGCTGATGTTGCCGATGAGAAACGCGTCATAGCCTTCGCGCTCGGCCTGCATCGCGTTGAACATCACTTCGCGCATATCGTGATGTTCGAGAAAACGATAATGCACGCCGATTCCCGCCGCTTTCGCTACGCCGCGCATATCGACGGTGGTGCCGGGGTCTACGGCCGCAGCGATGGTTGCGCGCAAAATTTCGCCGTAGGGTGTGGATTCGGTTTGGCGTGCGAGGCTTTGGTACCAGAGTTTCATACGGATTCCTGTGAGGTGATTTCGCGAAGTGAAACGC
>JANMXV010000464.1:0-1314 GCA_031381325.1 Betaproteobacteria bacterium
GAGCGCTGGGGCAAAGCGGTGAAAGCTGCGGGGGTTAAGGCGACGGAATAAACGGCAACGCAGCTTACAGCACAGTGACAGTGAGGCTCGCTACCTAATTGCGAATATCCTGCAAAAACCATTCCGTTGGCAACTCACGCCCCAGTCCCGCTGCCTTTGCCTTGCGATACACCAACGCGCCCACCGATGAAAACTGCACACCCCAGTTGCCGATGGTGCGGTAGTGCGTGATCTGATCGCGACTGGTTCGTCCCGGTAGTTTGCCGGAAAGGATGTCGGTATACACCGGCCATTCATCGAGTTTGAGATTCTTGGTGGCGCGAGGCAGGCGTTTTTGCTGCTCCTCGGTACCCATGACAAACGCGCCGAGGCTGCCGCCGATGCCCTTGCGGAACATGTCGCTCTCGGGAATCGGCAGGCCTTCCTTGCCTTGCTGAACTTTCACGTCAAAGCGCGCGGCCGCGTCTGCTGAAATCTCGTGTGGACTGAGATTGACGACGTGCATGCCCGGCTCAAGCCATTCCGGCTCGATCGTCGGATTAATGCTGTCCGTGCAAGTCGATAAAATATCGACGCCGCGCACCGCTTCGCGCGCGGAATCCACCGCCACGACTTCGATGTTGAGCGCTGTCGACATTTCCCCGGCGTATTTTTTGCGGTTTTCAGGATTGCGACTGAACACTTTGACTTTTTTAAGTTTGCGCACCACCGCGTACGCCTCAAGAAACGTGCGCGCCATACCGCCTGAGCCGATCATGCCCACCACGCTGGCGTCCTCGCGCGCCAGCAGCCGCGTGCCGATGCCCGCAGCGCCGCCCACGCGCATATGTTGCAAGTGGCCGTCGTTCAAAATCGCCAGTGGTTCGCCGGTGCCCGTGCTGTAAAGGAAAACCAGCCCGCAGTATGTGCCGGGCTGCATGCAATACTTCGATTCCGAGGTGGTGCCGTCCGCGCCCTTGGGCCAATGCACGATATCCGATTTAAGCCGCACCGCCAGCACGCCGTCGCTCGCACCTTCAACCGAACCGAAGCGGTAATAGCCGTCGTCGCGATCGCACGGCACATAGGTGTCAATGCGCGGCCGGAAAATGGCCGTGCCTTGCAGCAGCCCGGCGAACGCGGCTTCCTGCGCCTCGATGCATTCGCGCATGGTGAGTGTTTGGGCTACGACCTCGTTGTTGATCATTAGCATTTTTCTTCCCTACAGAACCGCAGAAAGGCGCCGCCTACGCCGTCTTCCGCGCCCGCACCGGCGCTTTCTTGGCCGCAGGTTTGTCACCAGCAGCTTTCGCCCCCGCCTTGGCCTCACGCGGC
>JANMXV010000492.1:0-1010 GCA_031381325.1 Betaproteobacteria bacterium
GTAAAGCGCGCCATCGACGGCACGCAGGATGTGTTTGTGCAATCGATCGCCGGCGGCCAGCCGGTGGCCGGCGTGGCGATAGAAGTGATGGGCCGTAACGGACAGGTGATTGCGTCGCAGACGTCGGACGCCACGGGCCGCGCGCGCTTGCCGGATCTGGCGGGTTACACACGCGAAAAAGCGCCCGCGGTGTACGTGGCGCGCAAGGCCGGCGACACTTCTTTCCTGCCGTATGACCGCAGTGATCGCGTGATCGACTTTTCGCGCTTCGATGTCGGCGGCGTCAACAGCAGCGCGGATGCCGGCAAGCTGTCGGCGTATCTATTTTCCGATCGTGGCATTTACCGGCCGGGCGAGGAAATCCGTGTCGGCATGATCGTCAAGGCGTCCGACTGGGCGACAAAGATTGCCGGTGCGCCGCTGGAGCTGGAATTGACCGACGCGCGCGGACTGGTATTGCGCAAGGACAAGATCAAACTGTCAACGAGCGGCTTCGAGGAAGTGCGTCAGGCGACGCAGGACACTTCGCCTACGGGCGATTACACGGTGTCGCTCTACATCGTGAAGGACGGCCAGCGTGACAGCCAACTCGGCTCGGTTACGGTGAAGGTGCAGGAGTTCATGCCCGACCGTTTGAAGATGAGCGCGCGCTTCACGCGTGAATCGGTCGAAGGCTGGGTGACGCCGCAGGACCTCAAGGCGAACATCTCGCTACAGAATCTGTTCGGCACACCCGCCGACGCGCGCCGCGTCACCGCGACCATGACGCTGCAACCCGCGCTGCCGTCGTTTCCCAAGTGGCGCGATTACCAGTTCCACGATCCGCAGTTTGCCAAGGAAGGCTTTACCGAACCGCTGGCCGAAACCAAGACCAACGACAAGGGCGAGGCCGAGCTTGATCTGAATCTGGCGCGCTTTGCGAAGGCGACGTACCGGCTGCACCTGGTTGCGCAGGGTTTTGAAGCCGACGGCGGGCGCGGCGTATCGGCCGAATCCGCGACGCTGGTGTC
>JANMXV010000588.1:0-7159 GCA_031381325.1 Betaproteobacteria bacterium
CGCGCACGCGCAGCGCGAAATTCCGCTGGGTCACGAAGAACTGCTGCGCGAGATGGATGCCGCGGGGGTTGATCGTCTGGTGATCGTGCCGCCGTCGTGGGAAGGCGACCGCAACGATCTTGCGTTAGCCGCCGTGAAAGCACATCCCGATCGTTTCGCGATCATGGGGCGCTTCAATCCGGAAGCGCCGGATGCGCGCCAAACCATTCAGGGCTGGCGTAATCAACCGAACATGCTCGGCATGCGCTTTTCGTTTCATATCCCTGTGTTGCAGCAACCCTTGCTCGACGGCAAATACGACTGGGTGTGGAGCGAAGCCGAAAAGCAGGGCATACGCCTGATGATACTGGTGCCGCAGCACATGGTGCAGGTGATCGACGATGTTGCCGCGCGCTATCCCGATCTCAAGATCGTGATGGACCACATGGCGCTGACCAGCGGCAAACCGTTTGATGAGACGTTCAAGGATTTCGACAAGTTGCTCACCATCGCCCAGCGTCCCAACGTCGCGGTCAAGGCCAGCGCGCTGCCGTGTTACTCCGCCGAGCCGTATCCATTCACCAAAGTGCAGGCGTACGCGCGCAAGGCCTACGAAGCATTCGGCCCCAAGCGCACCTTCTGGGGCAGCGACCTGTCACGTTCACCCGTGCCGTATCGTCAGCAGATCGACATGTGGCTCAACGACGCGCCGTGGCTCAAGACTGAAGACAAGGAATGGGTGATGGGGCGCGGGATTTGCGAGTGGCTGGGGTGGAAGATTGGATAAGATAATAAAAACAAATACTTACAAATGGCGTAGGGCGCAATCCCATTGCGCAGAATGAAACGCTCGTGATACTCGCCGAATGGATCCCACTGCAAGCAACAACCCATGCCCAACTACCGCCGCGCAAAAGTTGCAGGAGCAACCTACTTCTTCACCGTGAATCTGCTGGAGCGGCGCTCGCGATTGCTGGTTGAACACATCGATGCGTTGCATGAAGCAATCGAGTGGGTGCGCGAAGTACATCCAATTCACGTTGATGCATGGGTGGTGATGCCGGAACACCTGCACGCGGTGTGGACATTGCCGCCAGGCGACAGCAACTACGCGTTACGCTGGTCTTCCATCAAACGCCGATTTTCGAAAGCGTTACCTGTTACCGAGCAACGCAGCGATGTGCGGATTGCGCGAGGCGAGCGTGGAATCTGGCAGCGCCGATTCTGGGAGCATCTGATACGCGATGATTATGATTACGAGCGCCACATTGATTACATTCATTTCAACCCGGTCAAGCATGGATGGGTCAAGCGCGTGGGGGATTGGCCGCATTCTTCGTTTCAGCGATTCGTCGATGAAGGAATCGATCCTTTGGATTGGGGTGGGGGTGCGGTGGTGGATGTTTCCGCATGCGTTCCGGCGTTCGTGATATTCGCCGAATGTCAACCATCGCATCGCATCCGAATTTCAAAACTCACACCACGCCCGTCCTCCAAGTTTCGCGCACTCGCCCGCCCGCCATGAAACTCAGCAATCAGCCGCACGATATAAAGCCCCAGTCCCAGATGCGGATTGTCGCCGCTGGCTTCTTTGCGTACGGAGATCATGGAGTCGAACAGTCTATCGGCGATTTCGGGGGGCAACGGCGGCCCGCTGTTGCTGAACTGGACCACCGCTTCGTTGCCGACTCTTTGCAGGCTGACTAAAACGGGTGTGCCCGCCACAGCGAAGTCGGCGGCGTTGGCGGCGAGTTTGTCGAGCATTTGCGCGAACAGGTCAGGTGCGCCGGTCAGTGTCACTGGTACTTCGGTCATGGTGAGTTCAAACTGGCAATGCTTGTAGGCGCTGGTGTAGCCGCTGACACATCCGGCGAGCACTTCCTTGGCATCGAAGGTTGTACGTTCTTCATTGCGCACGGCTTGTTCCAGCCGATTGGCTTCAGCCATGCGCGTGAGTATAGTTTCAAGACGATCAAGGCCGTTCTCGGCGCGGGCGATGTAGACGCCTGCATCTGCGGGCATGGTTTGCAGCTTGACGTTATCCAGTGACGAACGCACCACGGCAATTGGCGTGCGCAGTTCGTGGCTTAAGCGTTGCGCGAGTTTTTCGAGATGCGCGTTGTATTGCGCGAGTTTTTCCAGCATAGTGGAGAACGCGCGCGACAGGTCGCCGATTTCGTCGTTGGCGTGCTCGGCGGTGACCAGCCCGCGGATACGACCCTTGGAGTCAATGGCGTTTTCAGCTTCGTCGCGCAGGCGCCGCAGCCGCCAGCTTAGGCGCGAGGCGAACAGCAACAGCACCAGCGCCACCGCACCGAAGGCAATCAGCGTTACGGCGGCCAGTTGCTGAAACGCGCGATTGCCGAGCGAGACGATGGCGTCGGTGTTTTCTTCGACGATGACCGCACCCACAACCTTTTCGCCGACCCAGATCGGATGCGCCGCGGACAAAATGGCGGTGCGGCCTTGCGTGCCCGCGCGTCGCCGAGAGGCTGGAGTGCCGTCGAGCGCGCGCTCCAGTTCGCGCCCACCGAACACCACATCGTTGGGTATAAATTCTTCATCCAAACTGACGGGCGCCGGAAACATGCGCCGGAACACGGGTTGCAGCGCAAAGTTGACCAGCTTTTCCAGCGGGCCGAAGCTTGCGGTGTCACCGTTGAATTTTTGCTTGCTGTCCAGGTTGCCTGCTGCGGCCACCAGTTGCAGCTGGGTATCGATAACCCAGATGCGCAGCCCTGCACGGGCGAGGCCCGCGACAATCAGACGCACTTCTTCGGAGGCTGTAGTTGTTGGCGCCACTGGCGCGGGCGGCGGTGGCAAAGGTTTGGGTGCGTCGGGTTCCTGCGGCGGCTTGACAACATCACCCTCGGGTGCGGTGGTGTCTGTAAATTGTTTGATTTCATTAATTTTTTGTGACGGTCCGTGCAGTTGCAACAGCTTGGGGCGATCCTGCAACGCAGTGGCTATGCCGCGCGCTGCGGCGATCACCTGTTGCTCCTGGTTCTCGCGCAACAGCTTTTCCATCGCTTTGACGTAGGTGTAGCCCACCCACGGAATCACCAGCAGCACCAGCGCGACCAAGGCTACCTGGCCGTGCAGGCCGAAGAGGCGCGTGGCTTTTTGGGTGAGTTGTTTTGTTGTGGGCATTGTCAGCTACCAGCGCCGTCATACTGGCGAAGGCCAGTATCCAGTTTGTAACCCGATCCGAAGGATGTTGATTCAAGATGCTTCGCATGAATGCACGTCCTGGATACTGGCGTGCGCCAGTATGACGCCGGGGGAATAGCGCTTACGCGGCGTAATCTCACTCCGCCGCCCGCCACCGGTAGCCCAGTCCGTAGACAGTATCAATGCAATCAAACGCAGGATCCATGGCCACGAACTTGCGGCGGACGCGTTTGATGTGTGAGGTGATGGTGCTGTCATCGACGACGATATGCACTTCGCTCATCAGTTGATCGCGGTTTTTGACATGTCCCGGAAACTTGGCGAGCGCATGCACCATCCAGAATTCGGTGAGCGTGAGTTCGACCTCGCGCCCGTTCCAACTGACACTAAAGCGCTGCAAATCAAGTTGCAGCGGCCCGCGTGTGAGCAAATCATCGCTGGGCGCGGGGTGCTGCGCAAGATCGGCGCGGCGGAACAGCGCTGACACGCGTGCCAGCAAATGCGGCAGGCTCATGTTCTTGGTCACGTAATCGTCGGCGCCCATGCGCAGGCCCGACACGGTGTCGAAATCGCTGTCGCGCGCAGTCAAAAAAATAATCGGCAACGTTCCCGACAGCGCGCGCAATTCGCGGCACAGCGCAAAACCGCCGTCTATCTCGTCGCCCAGCCCGATGTCGAGCAGCACCAGATCGGGCAGCCGCGTGCGCATGGCGGCGAGTGCGGCGGGTCGATTGGCGTGCTGCATGACCTCGTAGCCGTGCTTTTTGAGTACGTCGGCGTAATTGGCGCCGATGACGGGATCATCTTCAACAATAGCGATGCGGCGGGGCATGTGTGTTCCTGTGTAAAACGCGCTGTGAATATACCGCAATCCGCGCGCGCTTCGGCCACCGCCAGGCAACTGCCTTTTTGTTGCCACAATTGATCAGCGCTTTGCCCTATTTGTGCCCGCTACAAGCCACGCTTGCGCCGTTTAATAGCTCATGTGCTGGTTAATCAAGGAGCGTGAGATGAAGATTAAAACGAAACCCGCAGTGTTCGCTGCGGAAAAGGTAACGGGCGACATGCTGATGCTGGTGCTGCAGGCGCTGATTGTGGGCGCGGCGGCGGCGATGTTGTCGGGGATGGTGGTCGCGGCGCTGGTGGCATTGCTGTCATGATTAAACGACTATTCGCCATCGGCTTCATATTCGCCTGCGTATCCGTGGCATGGATGATTCTCGCAGGTGCGACTTCCACCCGCACCCACTCGGCGGATTCGAGCCTGAAGTCGCGCGTGTCGCAACTGTGGGGCGCGCCGCAGGCGCAGTTGCCGCCACAGGTTGCCACCGAGGAAAAAATACGCCGCAAGATTGAAAGCGTGGAGAACGGCAACAAAGTCGAGAAGATCGTCGATGACGTGATCGTCCACCGCATTGCCCTCGATTCGAGCGATATCAAAGCGGATCTGAAGCTCGATCACCGGCAAAAAGGCTTGTTGTGGTATTCCACTTACGGCGTGACGTTTGGCGCGACTTATGTTTTCAGCAATAGCGACTCGATTGCACGCGACGTCAAGGTGGCTTTGCCTTTTCCCGCAGAAAAAGCGGTGTTCGATGATCTGCGTTTCGATCTTGACGGTGCAACCTGGCTGGCGCCGCCGGCGCCGGGCGAAGGCAATATCGTCGGTTGGACGCGGCTTGCGCCGGGCGCACAGGCAACGCTGCGCGTGGGCTACCGCAGCCAGGGGCTGGATCGCTGGGCCTACAAATTTGGCAGCGGCGTGTCGGAAGTGAAAAACTTCAAGCTGGTGATGCACACCGATTTCGACGCCATCGATTTTCCCGAAGAAGCCATTTCGCCCACGGCCAAGCAACGCAACGACGGCGGCTGGACGCTGAAGTGGGAATACCGGCGGCTGGTCTCCGGTGTGAACATCGCCATGGCGATGCCGGAAAAACTGCAACCGGGACCGCTGGCGAGCCAGATTTCAACCTTTGCGCCGGTGTCGCTGTTGTTCTTCATTGTGGTGCTGCTGACCGTCGGTGTGGTGCGTAACGTGGATATCCACCCGATGCATTTCTTTTTTCTGGCGGCGTCGTTCTTTGCGTTTCATTTGCTGTTCGCGTATCTGGCTGATCAGGTGTCGATACACGTTGCTTTCGCCATCGCGGCGGCAGTGTCGATGGCACTGACTATCAGTTACTTGCGTATCGTGTTCGGCGCGGCGTTCGCGTTCCTTGCTGCAGGTGCCGCGCAACTGGTCTATCTGGTATTGTTCTCGTACGCGTTTTTCTTCAAGGGATTGACCGGATTGGCGATTACCATCGGCGCGATTGCAACGTTGTTTGTGTTGATGCAGGTCACCGCGCGCGTGAACTGGAACAGCGTGTTTGGTGAACGGCGCACTGTTGAACCGGCACTATCGGCTACGCGATAAAAATTCAATAAAAACAAATAGTTACCAAGGAACTGCCATGAGCGACGCATTCACAGAGTCCAATCAACCCGCTGGTTTTTTGAGACGCATGCTGCGCCCGCTTATCGGCGACATTCAGTGGCAGGCGCCGGGCTGGCTGCGCGGCATTGGCAACGCGCTCGGGTTCTGCGCCGTCGCGTTCGCAAGCTGGGTGCGGGCGGATAGGCGTCGCGCGTTGATCGCCGGCGGCGTGGGCATTGCGCTGATTGCCGGTGGCATGGCGGGCAAAGTGTGGTACGACAAATTGCCCAAACCGCTGGAAGTGACGTACGAAGTCACTGCGCCCGAGCCCACGGCGGTCGATCAACCCAACGCCAAGCCGGAACCGTTGCTGATCAAATTCAGCGATTCGGTGGCTACACTCGCGGGCGTGGGCAAGGAAGTGAGTACCGGTATCGCTGTCGAGCCGCGCATTGACGGCACATGGAAGTGGGACGACGACCGCACGCTGAGTCTCAATCCGAAAGCGGATTGGCCGGTGGGCACTGAAGTGGTGGTAACGCTGGCGAAGAAAGGCTTGCTTGCCGAGCAGGTGCGGCTGAAAGATTATCAAGCAAAGTTTCGCACCGCACCGTTTGTCGCAAAAATCACCGAAGCGCAGTTCTATCAGGACCCATCCGATCCGGCGTCGAAGAAGATTGTGGCGACAGTCAACTTCACGCATCCGGTGGATACCGCTGATTTCGAGAAACGCATCGTACTGCGTGAAGAAGGCCGCGACGGCGTGATACTCGGCATCGGCGCGGATGATAAAAAATTCAAAGTCACCTATGACAAATTCAAAGTCAATGCATACATCCACTCGGAGCCGATGCCGATACCGTCGCAGCCGGTGAAGGTTGCCGTCACCCTAGAGGCGGGTTCGCGCTCATCGCGCGGGGGCAGCGGTACCACGCAGGCGGTCAAACAATCCGTCACCGTGCCGGGCCTTTATAGCCTGGCGCTGCAAAAGATCGAGCTTACGCTGGCGGAGAACGAGCGCCTTGAACCCGATCGCATTATTATGGTGAATATTTCCGCCGACACAAATGAGAAAGAAGTTGCAGGCAAAGTACGCGCGTGGGTGCTGCCGATTCATCATCCGAATACCAAACCTGAAGAGCGCAAACAGCCGTTCGCGTGGTCGAACCCGCAGCAGATCGGCCCGGAGATACTCGCGCAGTCCGAGCCGCTGAAACTCGAGCCCGTGCCTGCGGAGCGTGAAAACGTGCAGCAGCACGGCTTCAAGTACAGCGCCGACGCCGGGCGCTATGTGTATGTGAAAGTCGAAAAAGGCGTCAAGTCTTTTGGCGGCTACATGATGGAAAAAGAGCGCGACGGCATCCTGCGCGTGCAGCGCTATCCGCGCCAGTTGCGCATTGCTTCGCAGGGCGCGTTGCTCGCGCTGTCGGGCGAGAAAAAACTCGCGGTACTGGCGCGTGACGTCGAGGGCATACGTTATGAAATCGGTCGCCTGTTACCGCAGCAGTTACAACATCTGGTAACCATGTCCGAAGGCGGTTTCGCCAAACCAAATTTCGACAAAGGCTTTGACGATGACAACCTCGCCGA
>JANMXV010000631.1:0-24446 GCA_031381325.1 Betaproteobacteria bacterium
CGCGCTGTTACGGCTGCAAAAGCCGGAGGTGCCCGTACCGCGGTAGTCCGCCGAGCTTTCGCACTGGAACCACGCCGACAGGCCGCTACCGAGTTTCTCTTCGCCGCGGAATCCAATGTTGGAACCCGGGTTTTGCAGCAAGTCGGTACGAACGATCTCATTGCCGGGATTAATGACGCCGGGAGTGGGAATGTTAGCCGCGTTACTCTGCGTTCTGCCCTGGTCGACAGAAGAATATTCAAAATACATCGTGCCGTACATATTCACCGTCGCATTTTGAGCCAATGCAACAGCAGGGGCTCCCAGTGCGCCGGCTACCGCAACAGCTATTAGTTTCTTTTGCATCTTTAAATCTCCTATGATGTTTTTGACTACCGCCCTCAGATACGGTGCTGGCTTGCTACCGACTACACCCTTCGCGAGCGCTTTTGCCCTACGTAGATTCAAAAGGACGCAGCCAGTATGAAATCAGCGGCCACACCACTCAACAATTTCAGTCCGAATTTGCATATTTTTTTAGGGTTGTTGCCATGATGCAACACATAAATAATTATTATAAAACAATTAGTTATATATACTTACGTAAAAATACGTAATCTAGTTTAAGCTATTTGTTGCCAATACGCAACAACTAACATTCGGCCTTTTTATTGACAATTCTGAAAGCAATTAGCGGCCATCGGTTATAGGCAAGAAGCGCGTGGTCACATTTCAGAAAAACACCGATAATTCATTACGTTATAATCGAAGCATGCGGTCACAATCCGACCCATTGCTGGATGCCGCGCGTCGTGCGCATGAGGCGGGCGACCTCGACGCCGCGATTGCCGCCTATAAATCAGCGCTCTCACTTCAACAGAATGACCCCAAGATATTGTTTTTATTGGGTAATTTGTTTTTGGAGCAAGGACAAGTTCCGTCTGCCCTGGAAGTCCTGCAGCAGGCGGCAACGCGCCAGCGCAACCACCCCGCCGTGATCGGCAGTCTTGCCCAAGCCTACTTTGCCGCCGGGCGCTATGGCGATGCAGAAAACGCATTCCGCAAAGCGTGCCGGCTCGATCCCGGCGCCGCGCCGTCGCAGATTGGGCTCGCCAACGCATTGGCAATGCAAAAAAAATTTCCCGAAGCGGAAACCCTGCTGAAACGAGCGGTGTCCCGCTTTCCCGATTCTGCATATGCCTGGATGAATCTGGGCAATGTCGCACGCGATCAATTGCACTTTGATGCAGCGATCGCGCATTACCGCCAGGCATTGCACTGCGACGCAACCTTGCTGGATGCTCGCAACAATCTGGGCAGTGCTTTGCATACGCTGCTGCGTTTCGAACAAGCCGAGAAGGAGTACCGTGCGTGCATCGCCATGGATCCGGGTTTTATGGTCGCGCGGACGAACCTCACGTCGGTACTGATCGACCTTGGGCATTTTCGCGAAGCGGAATCGCAGTGCCGTGACATGCTGGCCATGGACTGCGATTTCGCCAATGCACACGCCATGTTGGCCACGGCTGTGGCTTCGCAGGGGCGGATAGCGCAAGCGTTGCCGCATTTTCGCCGTGCGGCAACGCTCGCGCCCGCAATGCAACGCTATGCGGCCTCGTACGCGGCCGCGTTGTGCGAGGCCGGGCATATCGAGGAAAGCTTGCGACAGTTTGGGGAACTACTCCGCGATCCGCGCGAGGAAACGCTGATCGTGAATCAATTGTCGATACCGGTTCTGCTTTCCAACGGCTACTTTGCAGAGGGCTGGAGCCGCCATCGGCAACGCCCGTCTTTTGTGAGAATCAGCATGCTCTTTGAGCGGCTCCATCTGCAACAGTCGCTGCCGCCCATGCTTGACGGCAAACCCATTTGCGTGGTGTGTGAACAGGGCTTGGGAGACGAATTGTTTTTTTTGCGCTTTGTGCCGCAACTCAAGGCGCTGGGTGCGCGCATCACTTACTGCGCGAGCGCAAAACTTGGCGGCATGCTGCAACGGGTCGCCGCTATCGATCACATTGTCACCACCGCCGAGGACATCCCGTCATCCGGCGCCAACATTCTGGCAGGCGATCTGCCGCACGCGCTGTGCGAACGGGATACAACACTGCCCGCCGTCGTGGCGGAAGCGGTGGATGGCGCCGAAAATACACTACTGCGCGCATTTCCGTGGCAACGCCCACCCTACGCGCCGCTGCCGCCACGCAGTCTGCGCATAGCACCGCTGCAACACGCTATTGAGCAGGTCAGTGTACACCTCACGCGCGCCGGCCCGCCGCCATACTTGGGTGTTACCTGGCGCGGCGGCACCGCGCCCGAAAATCAGCGCGGTGTGGAATGGAAGTTATTCAAGGAAGTCACTATTAGCCAACTGGGCCTGGCGCTCACGGCGTGGCCGGGTACGTTTCTGGCCCTGCAACGCAATCCGGCGATGGGCGAGTTGGCGGCCCTAGAAGCATCGATTGGACGCAGCGTTGCTGATTTCAGCGCGCTCAACGATGATCTGGAGCAAATGCTCGCACTGTTGCATCTGATCGACGACTACGTGGGCGTGAGCAACACCAACATGCACTTGCGCGCCGCGGCCGGAAAATGCGCACGCGTGCTGGTGCCTGCCCCCGCCGAGTGGCGTTGGCTGGCCTCGGGCGCGAGTCCGTGGTTTCCCGGCTTCAGCGTCTACCGTCAAGCGCTCGACAGCCGCTGGGACGTTGCACTCGAAGCACTGCGCCGCGATCTGACGGGATCACAGCGCCTGCCGCCATGAAAAATTTTACGCGGGACGCCAAAGCCCATCGATAAGACATACCTTCAGCGAAATTTCCGCTCCGCATGCTTTCCACACCTTACCTCGAAATAAAGCGCCTGCGCTCAAACGGCAAGGCCGCCGCCGCGCTTGCGCTGCTGCGTTCGACACGGCCGGCTTCTGATGACGATGCCTTTGAGGCCGCGATCTGTTTATTTGTGTGCGGCGATATCAACAGCGCGCTTAATGTCTGTCAGTCCCATGCCTGGGAAGCCCAGTGGGCACGTCAGATCACGCAGGCGCTGGCGGCATTTCTGCGCGATGGGGACCCGGTGCAGGCTTTGCCGCTGGCCCGAATGGCGATCAGCAACCCCGCCGCCGGCCTGCGGTAGTCGTTATCGACAATTTCCTTGCGCCGGATGCGCTGGCGGAGTTGCGGCGCTATTGCGAAGAGGCCACCGTGTGGAAGGTGAATTACCCCCGCGGCTATGTCGGCGCGCTGCTTGCGCGGGGGTTTTGCCCGCACGTTCTGCTGGCTATTGCGCACGAGCTGAAACAGGCGCTGCCGCGTGTCATCGGCGATCACGCGCTGACCCAGGCCTGGGGCTTCAAATACGATCAGCGCATGCAAGGCATTAACCTGCACGCCGACTATGCCAGGATCAACGTGAATTTCTGGGTCACGCCGGATCAGGCGTGCGAAGACAACACTACCGGCGGCATGATCGTTTATGACCTGCCGGCGCCCGCAAGCTGGACCTTCGCCGACTACAACAGCAACGAGTCGAAGCTGAAGGCGTATCTGAAAGTACACCACGCCAGGTCCATGCGCGTGCCGTATCGCGAGAATCGCTGTGTACTGTTCGACTCCAGTCTGATTCATGTCACCGATGAATTGCATTTCAGACCGGGCTACGAGAATCGCCGGGTGAATGTCACACTGCTGTACGGTCGCGCACGCAGTCAGGGTTGAGCGGCGCAACGGTTACGGCGCGGGAAATCCGTTAAGAATTGGGTTGACAACACCCCGCAACACTCCAAAACGCAATAGCCTGCTTTACGCATCATGAAACCGCGGCAACAGAGAAACTCGCAGGGGCTTCTCCACGTTGGCAGCACTCCCACATCGTAAAGTACGCGACTTCTATATGTTGGCGAAACCTGTCCGTATTAAATAATGGCCGTGTCAACCGATTCCGCGCCAATCGGCCTTTCACGTCTTCCAATAATTCAGGATGCGTTGCCAGTTTCAATGCCAGCGATTCGTAGTCGTGCAAAGAGCTTGTGACCAGATCGGACAAGCCGACGCTGGTGAGCAAGCTGCTCGCTACCCGTCCGGGAAATGTTGAACCCGTGCAGGTCACTACAGGCAACCCGCTCCACAACGCGTCACTGGCCGTGGTATGCGCATTGTAAGGGAGCGCGTCGAGAAAAAGGTCGGCCAGTCGATGGCGTGCAAGGTGGTCTTCGAGTTTAACGCGCGGGGCAAACACCAATCTTTCCGGAGCGATGCCACGTCTCACGGCTTCGCTGCGCAGATTTCGCGTCGCGGCATCGTTGGTGCGAAGCAACCACAACACGCTGTTTTCCACTTTGCTCAGGATGCGCATCCAAACGTCGAACATGCCGGGTGTGAGTTTGTACATGTTATTGAAGCAACAAAACACAAAGCTATTCGCGGGCAGGCCTGCGTCCGCGCGAGCGGGTATGTAATCCGCAATCACCCGCTTGGCGTCGTTTATCTGGTAACTATCCGGAAGATAGACTATTTTTTCGCTGTAGTGCTGATGCTCATTTTCGTAAATGACGCATCGGTCAGCAATAATGTAGTCAAAATACGCCGCGCCCAGGGTGCCCGGAAAACCCAGGTAATTTACTTGAACGGGCGCGGGTCTCCTGGAAAAAATGCCGGTTCTTTCCAAGCCAAAATAACCGTTCAGATTCACCAGTATGTCGATATTATTGTTACGGATAATCTGCGCAGCCTGAAGATCGGACTGTCTGGAAATGTCGACAAAATGATCAAATGAACCTTCGAGACGACGACGCAGCGGCGTTGCATCGTCAAATCCGTTGTCAAAAGCAAACCATTCGAAGCGATCTCTCGCGTGAAGCTCGAATAGGCCCGCTATCAAATAAGAGGTGGCTTGCGCACGAAACTCCCCGGACACATACCCGATGCGAATTTTCCTGTGTGCGTATTTTTCTCCGGCCCAGAGTGGAGAAGCTGAAGCCGGATATTTGTCCAGGGCATACGTATTTGCACATAAATACAGATCCCGTGAAGACCGGGAAATCGCCTGAAACGCGAATGGGCTGCAGCACCGTTTTCCCGTTTGCACACCGGCTGCAATAGTCGCGGCATCTATCTCGAATGTGCGCCAATCACAAATTTGCATTTTGGCATGCAACAGGTCGCCTTTTACGTAGTCGTAATCGGGGGCTACCTGCAATAGCCGCTGCATATCCGCCACTGCCCGTTCACTCTGGTCAATCAGCATCAGCGCATTGCCGCGGCCGAGGAGTGCGTCCGGTTCATCCGGATTCACGCCGAGCGCACGGTCGTAACTCGCCAGCGCTTCGTCATACCGCCTCAGTACAAACAGGGCGTTGCCGAGATTGGCATGAACAGATCCGCTATCCGGCTGCAGGCGTATCGCGCGTTCGTAGCTATGGATTGCCTCTTCGAGACGGTTAAGTTCCTGCAAGGCGTTGCCGTGGTTATTCAACGCTTCGGGGTAATTGGGATTCAGCTCAAGCGCCGTGGATAAACTCACTAGCGCGCGCTCGGGATGGCCTTGCTCCAACAAGCAAGCCCCCCGGCTATTGTGCGCCTGGCTATAGTCAGGCCTCAGGGCCAAAGCCCTGTCAAAGCTTTCCAAAGCTTCCTGGTATTTCTTTAAACCAAGGAATGCATTGCCCATATTGAAATGCGCCGAGGCATCTTTTGGGTTAACCGTCAGTGCCTGGCCGATCAGATGAATCGCGTCACCGAAATTTCCCTTTTGCGCCTGAAGTAGTCCAAGAAAATGCAACGCATGAAAGTGATCGGGAAACCGGGAAACAATTTTTCGATAAATGGTCTCTGCCTTGTCGAATAGCCCTCGTTGGTGGAATTCAACTGCTTGTTTCAGCAAATCAGCCACGTTCGCGGGCCGTATGACGATTGCCGATCACAAGCAGAAAGTCTCATTCGTGCGTGACACTAAATACCCAGCGACTTCAACTGCTTCTCGGGATAACGCGTGCCCGCCGTGACATTGAGCGGGAACGCCTCACTCAAGCGCTTAACTTCTTCGGCACTTAACGTGATATCCAGCGCGGCGCAGTTCTGCTCGAGATAGGTGCGGCGCTTGGTGCCCGGTATCGGCACGATATCCACGCCTTGCGCCAATAGCCACGCCAGCGCGATTTGCGCCGGCGTGCATTGTCTAGCCAGCGCAATAGCTTCGATGGGTTTTAGTAAGTTACTGTTTTTATTTATATTTTCTGCCGCGAATCGCGGATGATCACGACGCCGATCCGCCGGCAGCAGCGCATCGAGCGTCTTCATGGTTGCGGTCAAAAAGCCGCGGCCCAGCGGCGCGTAAGCCATGAAGCTGATGCCCAATTCTCGGCACGCGGGCAGGATGGCGTGTTCAACATCGCGGCTCCACAACGAATACTCGGTTTCCAACGCAACGATGGGATGGACTTTGTTGGCGCGGCGCAGGGTCTCAGGCCCGGCTTCGGAGAGTTGCAGGTAACGCACCTTGCCTTGCTCGACCAGACGCTTCATCGCGCCGACGGTGTCTTCAATCGGCACCGTGGCATCGACGCGATGCAAGCCGTAAATGTCGATCACATCCACGCCCAGCGCTTTCAGACTTTTTTCGCACGCCTGCGGCACATAATCGGGATCTCCGCCGGTCAGCGCCGCTGCGCCGCCGTCGCCACCGCGCCCTGCCAGCGCCAGATTGCCGAACTTGGTGGCGATCAGCACTTTATCGCGCTTGCCCTTGATCGCCTGGCCTACTAACGCCTCATTGACGCCGCCGCCGTAGGCATCAGACGTTACAATCAGATTGATGCCGAGGTCGATCGCACGATGGATGGTGGCGATCGATTCCTTGTCGTCGGGCTCGCCATAGCTGATCGACATACCCATGCAGCCCAACCCCATCGCCGATACTTCTGGCCCGCCATTGCCGAGCTTGAGCTTGCGCATGCCGCCGCCTCCTGTTTTTATTGCGTTACTTTGCGTAGCTGATGGTAAGACTGCCGACGCCTTCGACAAATCCTTCGAGTCGGTCGCCGCGCTGCACCGGGCCCACCCCTGCGGGTGTGCCCGACATGATGAGATCGCCGGGCCGCAGAGTAATCATCTTCGAAAGATACGAAATCGTCTCCGGAATATTCCAGATCAGCTCGGACAAATCGCCTGTCTGTTTGACCACGCCGTTGACCTTGAGCCAGATCGCGCCCTTGGCCGGATGGCCCGCCATGGCCACGGTTTTGAGCGCGGTGCATGGCGCTGAGTCGTCAAAGGCTTTGCCCATTTCCCAAGGGCGGCCCATTTTCTTGGCTTCGCCCTGCACATCGCGGCGCGTCATGTCGAGACCGACGCCGTAGCCGAACACGTGATCAAGCGCTTTGCCGATGGGGATATCTTTACCGCCCCTACCGATGGCGACCGTCATCTCGATTTCGTGATGCAGGTCTTTGGTGATCGCAGGATAGGCGATGGTAGCGCCGTTCATCACAATCGCGTCCGCCGGTTTCATGAAGAAAAACGGCGGCTCGCGCTCGGGATCGTGGCCCATTTCCTTGGCGTGTTCGGCGTAGTTGCGGCCTACGCAGTAGATCCGGCCTACTGGGAAAGCTTGCGTGCTTTCCGCCACCGGCAGCGTAGTAATTCCAGGAAAATCTATGGCATAAGTCATTGTTTTACTTTCTATTTTCAGTGTTACGAAACTTGCTTTGATCAACAGGTGCGGATCTCGACAGAGATCCAGAACCCCTGATCCGCGCGCCCCTGATGCACGCGACTAAACTGCACCAGGTCAAAACGCGACATGAACTTCGGCAGCCACCACGACGGGGGTTGCTGAATGAGATGCGCGTTACGGCCATCGCTCAGTATCTTGCTGGCCGGGCGGGTATGTACGGTAAACACGCCGACACCCTGGGTGACACGCTGGAGATCATCCAGCACGTTGTCGAGCAGATGCGGCTCGATATGCTCCAGCACGTCTATGCAAGCGACGAAGCGGCACGGCTGCGCCGGCGCGGACCACTGCGGAATCGCCGGATCATAGTGATGAATGATGAGCGGCTGCTGCGCGTGCTCACGCAGTGAGATGCCGAGCCGCCCCTTGCCCGCACCATAGTCCAGCAACTCCGCGGCGCCGACCTCATTCATGACCTGCGCCACCAGCGGCGCATACTCCACCGACGCCACCCCGTAGTCCGGGTTTTTGTGCAGTTCCTGCTGCATGCGGCGGTAGTCTTCGCTGATCAGCGGTGCGCTGGTATCGTTCATGATGGGGGTCGGTAAAAAAGCGTGCTTCAAAAAACGCTGCGGCAGAAGACTTGCGATTATCCGGGACTCCTTCTGCCACAGTCAATCCTGTTTCGCAGCCTCTTCACACCAGCCGGATTTCTGCACCTATCCCGCTTCGGCTGGTTTTGTTTCCGACGTTGCGTCCTGCGGTTCTTACCCGCCGCTCACGCCGCTTTCATATGCCAAGTATGGTACGCAAGGCGAGTTCGATTTCCGCCATTTCAGGGCGGGAGAGATGGCCTAGATTGCCGGTGATACGCGATTTATCCACGGCGCGGATTTGGTCGACGCGCGCATTCGAATGCGCGCCGGCCGAAGGCACTTTTACTACCAAGGGCGGGCGCGGGGTGCCGGCGCTCGATAACGGCACCACAACGACGGTGAGCCGTTTTTCGTTGAGTGCCGACAGAGACACAATGATGCAGGGTCGCTGCTTCTTGATTTCTCCGCCGACGGTGGGGTCCAAGTTGACCCATACGATCTCACCTCGCCTAAGGCTTGCCATGGTTACTATTTTCTTCTGGCACACCATCGCTTAAGGTTACGTTCCAGTCCTGCATTTCCTGCTTTAGGGCAGGGTCTTGCATTTCATCCGCGGTGACCTGGGCGGCGATTTCTGCAAGTTGTGCCTCGTGCTTGCTTAGGGCCTCGGCGACGAGAGCGGACACGAACTTATTGCGCTTGCGCGGCGGAACTACCGCCTTGAGGCGGGTTGCGAGTTCCTCGGGCAGGCGGATTAAGAAGTTTTGTGTAGCTGTAGTTTGCGCTGCCATCAGATTAACTCCAATACTAATATTCTTATCTAATGATATCATTATGCAATACTCTATACAAGGAACCTCTTAATGGCGTTTCTATTAATCGGAAATGACCGCGCCATAACGACGTTAATAAGCCACGTAAAATACCGGTAATGAGTGAAACCGCCAGTCTCTGGACCTTATTTGTAAGCAGCTTTCTCGCCGCCACATTGCTGCCCGGTGGGTCGGAGGTGGTGTTGTTCGGCGCGCTAAAACTGCATCCGGGTCAACTGTGGGCAGCGCTGGCCGTGGCAACCTTGGGCAACACGCTGGGCGGCATGTCATCTTATTTAATCGGGCGGCTCATTCCGCAAAAGCAGGCGATGAAGGGTGTGGCTGCGGTGCAGCGCTACGGCGCATCAATATTGCTGCTATCGTGGGTGCCGATCATCGGCGATCCCTTGTGTGTGGCGGCAGGCTGGCTGCGGCTGAATCCGTGGTGGTCGGCGCTGTGTATTGTGATCGGCAAATTCGTGCGCTATTGGGTGATCGCTGTGTTGGTGGTGTAGCCTAAAAAATATGTTAACCTTTTGTTTTTAAAGTATTTTATGACTTGCGACCTGTGTGATACCGTCGGCGGAAAACTACTCTGGCAAGACGCGCATCTGCGTGTGGTCTACATTGATGAGCCGGGTTACAGCGGCTACTGCCGCGTCATCTGGAAATCTCATGTGGCGGAGATGACTGATCTTGATGAGGGCAGCCGCGCGCATTGCATGCACGTCGTTTTCTCGGTCGAGGCGCTGCTGCGCGAGCTGCTCAAGCCGGACAAGATCAATCTCGCCAGCTTGGGCAATTTCACGCCGCATGTGCATTGGCATGTAATTGCGCGCTTTCGCGACGATCCGCATTTTCCGCAATCGAGTTGGGGCACGCGCCAACGCGAAACGCTCGCACCGGTCGCGCCCGGCTTGCCGCAACGGCTGTCGCAGGCGCTCGCGGCCCGCTTGCACCACTAAATCCCGCAAAATTTATGATCCATCTGTAAACTATTACCGGTTTCCCCTATCATTCCCGCTAAAGTGTGACTTGCTTCACAGTTGAGGCTGCGCTTGCACGGGTAGGCTTGTTCGCGTCTGCTATCGTTAATAGAGCAGACAGCCGGGAATTGCCTGTTTTCGCCAAACTAGGAACCGCTCATGAGTATCCAAACCCATTCCCTCACACCCGCATCGCCCGCGTCGGCTTCACTGCAATTTACCGATGCCCCCAGTTGCGCGCGCTGGATTGCAGCGCTGCCGATCACCAATGTGCAGCTCGCGCAGCAAATGTTGTCGGATCAGATCGCCGCACTCGCCGTCGCCACTGTGTCCGCGCTTGAACGGCTGAAAATACTCGAAGCGCTCAAGGAAACGGTCATGTTCGCGCAGGCCGAAGTGGCCAAGCGCTATATCGGCAAACCGCTGCCGCTGGATCAAGCCGATGCAAAAGCGTGGATCAGTGTCATGGGCTTGTGGCGCGCGTTCGGCGCGGCCTATCGCGTGTGCCTGGACGCCTATCGCGCGGGCGACCTGCCGGTGGCTCCGCATGCCGCGCTGCTGACACTGCGCTGTCTACGCACCGCGTCGTTCGGCCTGTTTGAACACTATCAGGTCTACCGCGAACCCGATGCGGCCACCTGGCATGGTTTTCATGAATTGTTTGGATTCGCCGAGGAGCATGGCCTCTCACGCATGCGCGTGCAGGACACTTTTGCCAAGCGCGACGCCGACGCCAGTTGCGCCGAAGCCTACGTGCAAGGGCTGATGGCGAACCTGGCCAACCCCTATGCCTTGTCAGTACGGCAGATGGCGTTTTTGCGGCGCTGGCTGGAGAAATGGTCGTCGCTGGTAGACCTGTCACGTCAACCGCTGCCGCCCGGCCAAATACCGCCCCTGGCGGTTGATTTCGCGCTAGACGTCGCGCCGGGATTGGCGACGACAGTCGCACCGGCGGAATCAACGCGCTACCTTGATCTGGAATCCCTGTCCAAAACGCTGCGCCAGAGCATAAATCTGCTCAAGCAAGGCCAGACGCCGGGCCAGCTCGGCCTGGGCGAGGATGCGCGCCAGCCCGGCTGCGAAAACCTCATCATGTTGCTGTATTTGCAGTGGTGCCGCGCCGGCGCGCTGCGCACCGACGAGCGCAATGGCGCCGCCGACCCGGCGGAAGTGTGTTTTGGCATCCCCGACACCTTCAAACTGCTGGGCGGAGAGGAGCGCACGAAGCAGGACGTCGAGTTCAACGCGCGCGACAAATGGGAACTTGACAATCTGGGCTTCTCCATGCGCATGTCGAACACCGCAAGGCAGGCCGCGATCAAGAAATCCGAAGCGTGGCAAATTCTCAATCAAAGCGCATCGGGCTTCATGTGCATGTTGCGCGAACCCAGCGGCGTGATGCGCATGACGCACAACCAATTGCTGGGTGTACGCCGCAGCGGCGAAGCCCTCCGGCTCGGCACGGTGCAGTGGATACGCGTCGATAGCGTCAACGAAACCCAGTGCGGCGTGCGCTTGTTTCCGGGAGCGCCCCAGGCAATCAAGGTGCGGCCGGCGAATTTCAACGTGCCCAAAGGACAAGAGTATGAATTGGCGTTGCTGACGCCCGCAGTGGCCATGCCCGCCGCGCCGATGTCGATGATCTTGCCCGCAGGCTGGTTTCAAAGCGGGCGTTTACTCGAATTGCAGGGCGACATCAAGGACGAGAAAAAGCGCGTGGCGAAACTGCTCAATATGATTGAGCGTGGCGCCGACTTTGACCGCTGCGCCGTGGAGGTGCTTTAATAGTCGAGGCGCCGTAAAAATCGCAGCGCGCCGCTTTCAGTTATGATGCGCATCCCGCTTTCCAAGAATGCGTCGCCGCCATGGCTGGAATCAGTAAAAACACGCCGCTACCCACCGAGATCAAGCTGCATCAGGTGTCGCGCATGCTTGAACTCACCTTCGACAACGGCAAAACCTTTCAATTGCCGTGTGAATTTCTGCGCGTGCATTCACCGTCCGCTGAAGTGCGCGGCCACGGGCCGGGACAGGAAACCCTGCAAGTGGGCAAAAAAAACGTCGGAATCAAGGCCGTTGAACCCGTCGGCAACTACGCAGTCCAATTGGCATTCTCGGATGGTCACAATACCGGCATTTATTCGTGGGATATCCTCTACGACTATGGCGTGAGGCAGGATGAACTGTGGCGGACGTATCTGAAACGCCTCGAAGCGGCTGGCGCTTCGCGAGAGTAGTGGAAAATACATGAAAGGGTGTGAAGGCGTGAATGGGGTACCCCTTTCACGCCTTCACATTCCTTCACGCATCATGAAAAAAACCACCGACTTCGGCTACCAGGAAGTTTCCGAAACCGAAAAAGCACGCAAAGTCGAAGGCGTATTCACTTCGGTGGCTGCGCGCTACGACGTGATGAACGATCTCATGTCGGGGGGGCTGCACCGGCTGTGGAAACGATTTGCCATCGATCAAAGCTATGCGCGCCCCGGCGAGCGCGTGCTCGATGTGGCGGGCGGCACCGCCGATCTCGCACGGGCATTTGCCAAGCGCGTCGGCCCCGCCGGCTCAGTGGTGCTCACCGATATCAACGCGACGATGCTCGGTATCGGCCGCGACCGGCTGATTGACGATGGCGTGTTCGCGCCTGCCGTGCAATGCGATGCCGAGAAACTGCCATTCGCGTCGAATCATTTTGATTGCGTATGCGTGGCGTTCGGTCTGCGCAACATGACGCACAAAGATACGGCGCTGGCCGAGATGTTTCGTGTGCTGCGGCCGGGCGGACGCTTACTCGTGCTTGAATTCAGCCGCGTGTGGAAACCGTTGCAAGCCGCTTACGATGCGTACTCGTTCAAAGTATTGCCGAAAATGGGTGAAATCGTCACCAGGGATGCGCACAGCTACCGCTATCTCGCCGAATCGATACGCATGCATCCCGACCAGGAAACGCTAAAGCAAATGATGCTGCAAGCGGGGCTGGAACGCGTAGACTATTTCAATTTGGCGGCAGGGGTAGTTGCGCTGCATCGCGGATATAAATTGTAAGTCGTAACTCATTGTTTTATAAATGTTTTATAATTGTCATTGTGCGCGGTTTTGTTAGTTCTATAATAGCGCGGCAGGGTTGAAACCCCCACCAGAGCGCCCATATACGGTGTGTACGTTTTTAGTGTGGTTAGGTCTTACGTGTGAAACAACGAACGGAGGAAAATATGCATAAATTACTCAGCATTATTGCGGTACTGATAGGCTTTTCGATGGTAGTGATAGACGCCGAAGCAGCACGCGTCGGGGGCGGCAAAAGCTCCGGACGCCAAAGCAGCAGCGCAACCAACTCATCGGCTCCCGCGCAGAAAACCGCGCCGGCGCAAGCTACACCAACACCCCCTGCTCCAGCGCCTTCGGGCATGAGCCGTTTTCTGGGGCCTTTGGCCGGACTCGCCGCAGGTATCGGCCTTATGTCCTTGTTCGGCAGTGGTGGACTTGGCGGTCTTGGCGGCGCCATGGGTGGCATCCTGATGGTCTTGCTGCTGGCAGGCGTGGGCTTTTTCATCTACCGTATGCTCACGCGCAGTAAGACCGCGCCGCAGCAGCCCATGCAATACGCCGGTTCAGGCAGTACCAATGCCCATGCCTACACTCCCGCGCCCCAGCCAGCGCAGTTCACCGGCAACGCCGCAGCCCCTGGCTCGCTCGCCGCAACACTGGGGGGCGCTTCAGCAGTGAACTCGATGAACGCGGCGCCCGCCACCAGCCGCTGGCCCGCGGACTTCGACGCCGTCGAATTTGAGCGTCAGGCCAAGCTCAATTTCAACCGCCTGCAGGCCGCCAACGATGCAGGTGACGCCTCCACGCTGCGCGACTTTCTCACGCCGGAACTGTATCGTGAACTCGAAGGTGAAATGAAATCGGCTTGGGGATCGTCACAGAAAACCGAGTCGGTCGATCTCAAATCCGAAGTGCTCGAAGTCGTTACCGAGGGTGATCTTCACATCGTCAGCGTGCGCTTCACCGGGCAAATCCGCGAGAACGGCGTATTGAGCAATCTGAATGAAATCTGGCACCTCGAAAAATCTATCAGCGGTCGTTCGGGCTGGAGAGTTTCGGGCATACAGCAGGCTTCCTAAAACAAGCAAACAGCGTCCTCTATAGCGCCCGGCGAGTCCGGGCGTTTTTTTGTGATATCCGTGATACTTTCAGCATCATTTGCCCTTGCGAACGCGCACGGATAACCCAAAAAATCATGACTCAATCCGTTGCCCGGCAACTGGTGATTGCGGTAGAGAATTTCCGCGGCGGCAACCTTGTTGTTGCCGAGAAATTGCTCCGTCGCATACTCGCGCATGAACCATTGAACTCACAGGCCAATGAACTGCTGGGCTACATAGCAGGCAACCGGGGACAACTGGACTATTCTTTTGAGTTGCTGAAAGTTGCCACGTCGGCGCCTAACGCTTCCGCCGAGGCCTTCTATTACTTCGGCAAGCATTTTCTCGACAAGAAGCTTTTTGAAAATGCGGTCGCGGCTTTCCGGCAATCTTTGCAGCGCGCCGGCGATTTTTACGAAGGTCTGCACGATCTGGGGGTGGCGCTGGCCGGTTGCGGAAAGCCCGAGGTCGCGCTGGGACTGTATGATAAGGCGCTCGCCTTGAACCCCGCTTCCTATCAGGCATTGTTCAATAAAGGCGTAGCGCTGGATGATCTCAAGCGGTTCGACGAAGCGTTGCACAATTACGATCAGGCGTTATCGCTCAATCCCGACTTCGCCGTTGCCTGGCACAACCGCGGCGCAACGCTAAACGACCTCACCCGGATTAACGGAAAGCTCGCGAGTCAGGAAATGGCGCTCGCAAGTTTTGGCAAGGCCCTGGCCCTGGAGCCGGATATCCCCTACCTGTTGGGTGATTGGCTGCAGACAAGAATGAATCTCTGTCTGTGGGAGACGGACGATAGCAGTAGATTGCCCGGCACAAATGCGGTTATGCCGCCTATCCCCGCGAGTGATATCGAACAGCAATTTGAAGCGTGTCTCGCTGGTATTGACGCAAAGCGCGGCGTCACAACGCCATTGCTGTCGCTGTCGATTCCCGCCTCGCCCGGACAACAGCGCCGTTGTGCGGAAATTTACGTGCAGGACAAGTACCCCTCATCCGCTGCGTATAGTCCTCAGGCAAAGCACGATCCGCAGGGCAGGATCAGAGTGGGATACTTTTCTCCCGATTTCAGGTTGCACGCCGTATCGTTTTTGACTGCGGGGATGTTTGAGCACCATGACCGCGCACGCTTCGAAACGCATGCATTTGCGCTGGGCGCTCCCGGTGATGATCCCATGACCCGGCGATTACACCCCGCGTTCGATCATTTTCACGATGTGGGTGCGATGCCGGATCAGGATATCGTGTTGTTCGCACGCACGCTGGGCATCGACATCGCGGTCGATTTGGCTGGTCACACGCAAGGGGCCAGAACCGGAGTATTTGCACGACGCGTGGCGCCTATCCAGATCAATTACCTTGGGTATCCCGGAAGCATGGGGGCGGAATTCATCGACTACATCATTGCCGACAAAACGGTAATACCCGAAATCGCCATGAACGAATACACCGAAAAAATAGTGTTCCTGCCGCACTGCTTTCAGGTCAACGATTCCAGGCGGAGCATCGCCGCCGCGCCATTAAGGGTGTCTTGCGGACTTGACGATCGTGCGTTCGTTTTTTGTTCGTTCAATAGCATATACAAACTGAATCCACGGCTATTCGATAGCTGGATGAACATTCTGCGCCAGACGGAACACAGTGTTTTGTGGCTGCTCGGAGAAAATGACGCGCAGATGCAAAACCTCCGCCATTGGGCCGCCGCGCGAAGCGTGTCGTTGGAGAGACTTGTTTTCGCAGGCCGACTGCCCTATGCCGAGCATCTTGCGAGATATCAGTTGGCCGATCTGGTGCTGGACACGCTGCCGTTTAACGGTGGAACGACCACCAGTGATGCCTTGTGGGGAGGCGCGCCGGTGCTGACCTGCACCGGGGCAACCTTTGCCGGACGTATGGCAACCAGCCTGCTGCTTGCGCTCGGCCTTCCGGAGCTGATCGCGCAATCACTGGACGCGTATCAGGAAAAGGCGCTCGATCTGGCAAACAATCCCCTTAAGCTCGCGGAACTCAAAAAGAAACTCGCGGCTAACCGGGACACATCGCCATTATTCAATACACGTCTTTTGACCCGTCATATCGAAGATGCTTACGCCAGGATGTGGCGCCACCATCAGGCCGGGCAAGCGCCTGAACATCTGTGGATTTCTCCATTACAATGTCCGGCTATTGCAGAGCAATTTGATGATTTCCCGGTACCAGTTCGTCGATTGTGATTTATTCAATTCATGCGCTTTCCCGTCTTCCCCGGCCCGCTCAACCACGTGTTTCGCGCCAACACTTGGGCGCCCACTTGCTTGAAGTCTCATGCAGGGAAAATTGCGCGCTTCCGTTGTCCGCCGTTCGACTTCGCGCTCGGCGTGACGGACGCCGGTGAAGCTGCGGCAGTAGCCGACGCCGCCAAGGCAGATGTTACAGTAACACTCACGCCCGGCTTACTGCTGCGCATCGCGGCGCGCGATGCCTCCGCGTGGGACGATGTAAAAGTCGAAGGCGACGCCGAATTCGCCGCCGCGATCAACCACGTGGTGCGTAATCTTCGGTGGGATGTCGAAGAAGACCTGAGCCGCGTCGTTGGCGACATCGCCGCGCACCGCATGGTCGAGAGCGGACGCAAACTCGACCACTGGGGCCGTCAGGGCGCGGACAATCTCGCCCGCTCGTTTGCGGAATACTGGACCGAAGAACAACCGTTGATCGCGGCCCGCGCCGATATCGAACAATTCAACCGCGAAGTTGATGCGTTGCGTGATGACGTGGCGCGGCTGGAAAAGCGGATTGAACAACGTGAAGGTGTGAAAGAGTGAAGGTGTGAAGGGGGTACCCCAGTCACTCGGTCACGCCTTCACAGAAGTTAAAATCCCCCCATGCGCCTCCTCCGCCTCTTGACGATAATCGCCGTAAGCCTGCGCTTCGGCCTCGACGAATTTCTGCGCGGCCACGAGCGCGCGGGCGGGCTGCACACGGCGTTGCGCATCGTGCTGTTTTGGCGGGATCTTTCCCAGCCGCGTGCAGTTCGGCTGCGGCGCGCACTGGAAACGCTGGGGCCAATTTTCGTCAAGTTCGGGCAGATCCTGTCCACGCGGCGCGATCTGCTGCCGGAAGACATCGCCGACGAACTCGCCAGGTTGCAGGATCAGGTGCCGCCATTCCCCGGCGATGATGCCGTGGCGGTCATTGAGCGCGCGCACGGCAAACCGCTCAACGAAATTTTCCGCTCGTTCGACCGCACTGCGCTCGCCAGCGCTTCCGTCGCGCAGGTGCATCTGGCCGAATTGCATGACGGCCGGGAAGCCGCCGTCAAAATACTGCGCCCCGGTATCGCGAAGGTTATACGCAACGATGTCGCATTGCTCGACGCCGGCGCGTCGCTGATGGAATATTTGTGGTCCGACGGCAAACGCTTGAAGCCGCACGAAGTCGTCGCCGAATTTGCCCGCCATCTCGATGACGAACTCGATCTGATGCGTGAAGCCGCCAACGCCAGCCAACTGCGTCGTAATTTTGCCGGCTCGCCGTTGTTGGCGATACCTGAAATCCATTGGGAATACTGCTCGACCGAAGTGATGGTGATGCAGCGCATGCGCGGCACACCGGTGTCGCACGTGGATGCGTTGCGCGCACAAGGTGTGGATATCGCGAAGCTGGCACGCGCCGGCGTGGAAATTTTCTTCACGCAAGTATTCCGCGACGGGTTTTTTCATGCCGACATGCATCCCGGCAACATTTTTGTTTCTTCTGCGGGCCAGTACATCGCGCTCGACTTTGGCATCATGGGCACGCTGACGCCGATCGACAAGAGTTACCTGGCGCGGAATTTTCTGGCATTCTTCCGCCGCGATTATCGGCGCGTGGCGCTGGCGCATATTGAATCGGGCTGGACGCCCGCCGATACCAGTGTCGAAGCATTCGAGACCGCGATACGCGCGGTGTGCGAGCCAATATTCGACAAACCGCTCAAGGATATTTCTTTCGGAAAGCTGCTGCTGCGTCTGTTCCAGACTTCGCGCCGATTCAATATGGAAATCCAGCCGCAACTGGTGCTGCTGCAGAAAACGCTGCTCAATATCGAAGGTCTGGGGCGTGACCTCGACCCCGATCTCGATCTGTGGGCAACCGCGAAGCCGTTTCTGGAGCGCTGGATGTCGGAGCAAGTCGGCTGGCGCGCGCTGATTCGCCAGGTGCAGGAAGAAGCGCCATTGTGGTCAACCACGCTGCCCCAACTGCCGCGACTTATCCATCGCGCCTTGAGTGAAGACCGTGTCGCACCGTTGCAAAAGCAGCTTGAGCGGCTGCGCAACGAGCAGCGGCAACTACGGCGATCGCTGGGCTTGGTCGCCGCGCTGTTTGCACTCAGCACCGTGGTGGTCGCTGTGCTAATCTGGCTGCGCTAGCCGTATGATTTCCGCGTTTCACGTTTCACGATCCCCGTTTAGCCGCTGGCGGAGCGCCGTT
The DNA here is from genome assembly GCA_031381325.1 of Betaproteobacteria bacterium. GTDB lineage: Bacteria > Pseudomonadota > Gammaproteobacteria > Burkholderiales > SG8-41 > UBA5216. The sequence continues at coordinate 18,648 of JANMXV010000631.1, forward strand.
CCATGCTGATCTGGTTTGTGGTCATTTACCTGCTGATGCTGGCCTTTGCGCTCAATACCGGCGCAAGCATTTTCAAGATGGTGGAAAATGCCTATAAGATCACCCTGGTGTCGGCGTTCTTCCCGCTGTTTCTCGGCCTGTATTGGAAACGCGCCACTACGCAAGGCGCGCTGGCCGGTATCGCCGCGGGATTTTTCACCTGGGTATTGCTGGAGTTTTTCGGCGCCAATAACGAGGTGTGGCTGCCGCAACTGATCGGGTTTTGCGCAGCCGGCGCGGGCAGGGTCGCGGGCTCTTTGCTGCCGCAGGTGGCCGGCCGCGCCGCACCGCTGCATCCCGAAGCACACGCACCGCATGCGCATCCGTCCAGTCTCACGCATCATGTGCCCGCCACCGGGCGCCACCATCCTCCCGGCAGCGGACAGCACTGAGCACGCAAAATGGCTGCGCATCCGCATCTTGGGGCAGCCATTTTCGGATTACTCGCCTGCAACACGAGGTACGGGATACGCCTTGCGAAACGCATCGACAAACGTCGCAAGATCGCTTTGCGGCAGCAGATTGATGCCAGCAGCGCCTTTGCGGCCGCCACCGGTATCAAAGCGCGCACACAGTTCGTCCGCGCCCCGCAGATCGCTCAAGGGCGCGCGCACGCTAACGGTATAGCCGCCCGTCTTGGTGACCAGCACCGCATGCGCGCGGTGGGGGTGTGCCTGCGCAAGCCGATTGCCAAACACGCCATTAACACGACGGCACCATGCGGCGTCCGGCAATAGGTATAGCGCAGCGCCGTCGCCGGTGAATTCGGGCTTGATCTCTTCGACGCGAAAGAGGTCTTCTTTGTACGCGCTCTTCAGCACGTCGAACACCGGCTCATTGATCATGAAATCGCGCGGGTCGGCGTACGGCGAAAGCGCCTGATACAAATCGGCTGGATGGTAGTGCAAATCATCGATGCACTCACCGTAGGCGTTGTAGTTCAGACAGTCGCCGAGCTCGTGCAGACGCGCGAGTTCGGTGTGGTCAAGCTCAAGCGGTTGCGCCGCATGAATTGCGGCGGCGACCAGATTATCGCCAAACGCCGCCACCACCGCCCACAAGCGCCGCCGGCCCGAGAGATAACGATCCACAATGAGACTGGTGCAGATATCAGCCGCGGTATCGATATGCGCACTAAGCCCGGCGTGGCTGGGAATAACCCCCGCCGCGTGGTGATCAAAATACCGGCATTTCACGCCCCGGCCCAACAGCGTCGCCAGCGCGGACGCATTAGATTTGAGTGATAGGTCGAGCACTGTGATTTCGTCGCCCGCTTGCGCGCACGTGATCACGCGCGCCAGCAGCTTGATATCGCGCTTGACGCCGGTGATAAGTTCGCTGCGACGCGGCTGCTCCAACCGCAACTGATGCAGCGCGCACAGCCCGTCGGCGTCGCCGTTGAAAATGTCGTAGTATTTGCGCAATGGTTTCGGGGTCAAAATCAATTGAAGTTACGAAAACAGACGCTGCCGCAATGGCATCGCGCCACGTGTATCTGTTGGCGCTGGCGCTGGCGTTAGCTTACCTGCTCATCATCGTCTATGCCAGCTTGCAGCCGTTTCGCGGCTGGCGTTTTCCGGCTGAAGATGTCTATGGCTTTATCACCGCGCCTTGGCCGCGGTACATCACGCTCAGCGATGTGTTGATCAATGTGTCGGCGTATATTCCGCTCGGCTTTATGTTAACGCTCGGACTGCGTGTCTGTTTGCCGCCGGTGGCCGCGGTGGCCGCGGGCTTGCTGTTGTCAGTGGCGCTCAGCATCGCCATGGAAAGCATACAAATGTTTCTACCCGCGCGCATCGCCACCAATATCGATGTGCTGGCGAATGGTGCGGGCGGATTGATCGGCGCGCTGGCCGCACCCCTTTTTCTGCCATCACGGGCTATTGGCGCACGCTTGGGCGCACTGCGCGACCGTCTGTTTCTGCCGGGAGCGCTGACCGACATCGGCATCGTGGTGGCCGCGCTGTGGATCGCCACACACTTGAATCCGTTGACCCAGGTTTTTGGCACGGGCAACCTGCGCGAGACCTTTGAATTGCCGGTGTATTTTTTTCACACGCCGAGCCGGCTGTTATCAACGGAAGCGACGGTTGTATTTTTTAATCTGCTGGGCATCGGACTGCTGTTGTCGACGCTGTTGCGTGTAGAGACGCGTCGCGGCATGGTTATCGGCACGGTCATCGTGGCGGCGCTTGCCTGCAAAATGCTGATCTACGTTTTTCTCGGCAAGCCGCTGGGCGCATGGGCGTGGATGACGCCGGGGGCGATGCTCGGCTTGTTGCTGGGCGCAATGCTGCTGGCGGGCTTGCTGACATTGGGCCACACCGCGCGTCTGCTACTGGCGCTGGTGTCCCTTTTTGTCGCGCTGGCGGCGATTAATCTCGCCCCCGACAACCCGTACTTCAGCCTGCCGCCGCAACTGACCAGCGGCCGGCCCAGCCACTTTCTGAGTTTTTCAGCGATTCTGCGCGCGCTGTCGGAGTTGTGGCCGCTCATCGCGCTGTCTTACTTGTGCGTCGCATTGTGGCGCAGTCGGTCGCGCTGAAACAGCGGCGCGTCCAAGGGTGGACGAAACACTTATAATGCCCGAAACCATCGCTACGTCGTTATTTTTCGAGGGCTATCCCGTGAGTTATTTTGAACGGCACGTTTTCTTTTGTTGCAACCAGCGCGACGCCGGCGCCAACTGCTGCAACAACCACGGCGCCAGCAAAATTCGCGACTACGCCAAAGACAAGGTCAAATCACTCAAGCTCTCCGGCAAGGGCAAGGTGCGCATCAACATGGCAGGCTGCCTCGACCGTTGCGATGAAGGCCCGGTGATGGTGATATACCCTGAAGAAGTTTGGTACACCTACGTCGATCAGGAAGATGTGGACGAAATTATCCAGGAGCATCTGGTCAATGGCCGCGTGGTGGAGCGGCTCAAAATCTAGGAATGCGTGAAGAAGTGAAGGAGGCGCCCCCTTCACGCCTTCACCCCTTCACGCCTTCACGCCTTCACAAGTAGGCACCCATGCCCCCCGCCGCGCCCGAACGCCTGCTCATTCCCGGCCCCGCAGGCAACATTGAGGCCGACATTAATAGTCCCGGCGTACCACTGCGCGGCATCGCGCTGATCGCGCATCCGAATCCGCTGCAGGGCGGCACCAAAGACAACAAAGTGGTTACCACACTTGCACGCGCGCTGAGCGGTTTGGGCTATGTCGCCGTGCGGCCGAATTTTCGCGGCATTGGCGCAACCGAGGGCGTACACGACCAGGGTATCGGCGAGACGGACGACTTAATCGCGGTGGCCGAATACGCCCAGTTGCGCTTTAGCACGCAAACACTGTTGCTGGCGGGCTTTTCGTTTGGCAGCTTTGTACAAACGCGCGTGGCGAAACGCATCGCGTGTGAACGCATGGTGCTGGTCGGTGCGGCGGTGAATCGCTTTCCTACCGAGACCGTGCCTGAGAACACGCTGGTTGTTCACGGTGAACTGGATGACGTGGTGCCGCTCGCGGCAGTGTTCGATTGGGCGCGTCCGCAGAATTTGCCGGTGGTGGTGGTGCCCGGCGGTGAACATTTCTTTCATGGCCGCTTGAATCTGCTGTCGCAAATCGTTGCGCGCTGGTGCGCATGAGTAAAATCAATATGTTATGGATTAAAGCGCTGCACATCGTGTTCGTCACCTCCTGGTTCGCGGGGCTATTCTATTTGCCGCGCATTCTGGTCAATCTGGCGATGGAAAATGATGGCGACGCGGCGGCGCGCACACGCCTGCTGACAATGGCGCGCAAGCTCTATCGCTTCATGACGTTGCTCGCGTTTCCCGCGCTGGGATTCGGCGTGTGGCTGTGGCTAGGCTACGGCTTCAGCGGCGGCTGGTTATACGCGAAACTCGCGTTAGTCGTTTTGCTGATCGGCTATCACCATGGCTGCGGACGCTTGCTGGCCAACTTCGAGCAGGGGCGCAATAAGCGCTCGCCTGTGTGGTACCGCTGGTTTAACGAAGTACCCGTAGTCATCCTTTTGCTGGCGGTCATCCTCGCCGTGGTCAAGCCGTTTTGATGCGCATGCGCCTACCCTTTGCTACGATTTTTCTAGCCGCCGCACTGGGCGCGACGCCTTTGGCGGTACGCGCCGCAGCCAGCATTATCGTGCAGCAATCGCCGCTGGCGGGCTTTCAGTTCTACGATGGCAAGACGTTGTGGGAGGAGATGAAACCCGGAGACACGCTGACGCTGGTGCGCGAACGCGATAATGCATACGACGCCAACGCTGTGCGTGTCGAATGGAACGGCAACCGCCTCGGCTATATTCCGCGCCGCGAAAACACCGGGGTCGCACGCCAGATGGATCGCGGCGCACCCGTCAAAGCACGTATTGTGAAGCTCACGCAGGCACCCAACCCCTGGCAACGTATCTTGTTCGAAGTGTATGTAGACCTATGAACAACGACGCTCAATTTTTTGCAAGCTGTCCGCGCGGGCTGGAAGCGGTACTGGCCACGGAACTCGCCGCGTTGCAGGCACAGTCGATAAAAGCAGTCGATGGCGGCGTGCATTTCTCAGGACCATTGACACTGGGCTATGCGGTCAATCTTCACAGCCGAGTGGCGAGCCGCGTGTTATGGCGTGTGGGCCAGGCCCGCTACCGTAGCACGGGCGCCTCCGGCACAGATCAGGACATTTACGACGCCACGCATGCGCTCAACTGGCCGGCAATGTTTACCGTCGAGCGCACCCTGCGCGTGAACGTGTCCGCCATTAAAGCGCCGGTCAAAAGTCTCGACTTTGTGACGCTGAGAATTAAAGACGCGATCTGTGACGTGTTCCGCGAGCGCAGCGGCAAGCGGCCCAGCATCGACACGCACGCACCTGACGTGCGTGTGCATGCCTTTCTCACCGCCACCGATCTCACGCTGTATCTCGACACCTCGGGTGAGCCGCTGTTCAAGCGCGGCTACCGGCGTGAAGCCGGAGACGCGCCACTGCGCGAAAATCTTGCGGCAGGCATGTTGGCGCTGTCGGGTTGGACACCCGGCGTGCCGTTACTCGACCCGATGTGCGGCAGCGGCACCATCCTGTGCGAAGCCGCGATGCTGGCGGCAAATCGCGCGCCCGGTGTAAGCCGCGGTTTTGGTTTCGAGAAACTCTTGAATTTCGATTCCCGTGCCTGGAACGCCCTGCGGGAAACAGCAGCAGCAGGTGAAAATAAACCAATAAAAACAAATATTTCTGGCTCCGACCTGCGGGGCGATGCACTGGAACTCGCGCGCGCCAACCTCCGCGCGCTGGGCTTTGAAGCCAGCGTCGCACTCAAGCAAGCCAACGTGTTTGAAATGCCCGCCCCTGCGCCAACCGGCATCATCGTCACCAATCCGCCGTACGGCGTGCGTATGGATGACCGCGACCATCTCGCGGCGTTCTATCCTCAACTCGGCGATGCGTTGAAGAAGCGATTCAGTGGCTGGACGGCTTACATTCTGTCGTCGGACATGCAACTGGCGAAGGGTATCGGTCTTGCCGCCTCTAAACGCACGCCGCTATTCAACGGCGCGCTGGAGTGCCGGCTGTTTGAATACAAGCTGGTATCGGGCAGCATGCGGCGGGTGAAACCAACGCCGGTCGCACCGGAATAACCATCGCGCAGATCACTATGGCGTAACAAAAAAGCCGGCATCAAGCCGGCTTTTTTGCTGCGATCAAGCACGCGCAAAGATCACGTGAGCTGCAAGTGCTCGATGCCGGTCATGATGTCCTTGTCTTTGGC
>JANMXV010000652.1:0-5750 GCA_031381325.1 Betaproteobacteria bacterium
CTCGTCGGTGCTGCGCGCCTCGACACAGGCACGGATGCCCTGCCAGATGCCGTCGGTGATGGACATGCGTTCCCAGTCGTGTATCAGAGTCTTCTGCAGGCGCATGACTCTTTTGCCGCCGAGCAGAATGGACGCAATCCATTTTTCCACCGCAGCATCGAGTTCGGCTGCGGGTACGAGCTTTTGCAAAAAGCCGATGCGATACGCTTCCTGTGCATCGATGATATCGCCGGTGTAAATCAGCTCGGCGGCCTTGCCCCAGCCGATCAGCCGGGGCAGCAGCACGGCTTCCATGCCCGAAGGAATGCCGACGCGTACTTCCGGCATGCCGAACTTCGCCGTATCGATTCCGACGCGCAGGTCGCACGCGGCAGCGAGCTCCATGCCAAAGCCGAGGCACCAGCCGTTGATGCGCGCGATCACCGGCACCGGGAACAGCCGGATCGACTCATTGGCGACGTGGGTCAGCGTGTGCTCGACTTCCGCTTGTGCGGCATCGAGGTCTTTCATTTCAGCGATATCGGCGCCCGCGATGAATGATTTGTCGCCGGCGCCGGTGATGACGGCGGCACGCAGCGCTTCGTCTTTCGCGAGGCGGTTGAAAGTCTCGGCGATTGCGCGTTTGCCGGGCATGCCCAGCACGTTACGTTTCGCGGGGTTGTTAATGGTGATCCAGGCGATGCGGCCGGCGTCGCCGCGTTCTTCGATGCGAACCTGGATGAGGTCTGGAGAGGCGGGTGTGTGCATAACGAGCTCAGTGGTGTTCGACAGTCGGGGCGACAAGTTTATACAACGCGCGGCGTGTATTAGAGAAAAGTGAACGCATTTTTTCGGTCCACGGCGTCTTGCGTGCTTGCAGGGCTGCTGGACTCTCCCACACATCGGGGCCGGTGAGTTCGTAGGCCGTCAGATATCTGGGACTGCCAGCGGTTGCCGCGTAACGCCTTGCGCGCAGCACGCCGGGAATTCCGGCGCATCGCGGCAAATGTTCCTTGTCATACCATGCGTTGTATTCATCGACGATGTGATCGGGAATGTCGGTATGCACGATATACATCCACGGCGCGTCAGATGCGGGCGCCTTGCCTACTTCGCACATCAGTTTGAAATTCATGCGCTCGCGATTTTCGCAGTAAAGCGTGCGCATGCGCAAAGACCACGGCGTCGGATTGCTGACGATGCTCTGAAAATGTGGACCGGCCTCGACGCTTTCATCGACGGTTTCATACCACGCGAGATAGCGTATATCGGCGCTGTCGCAGAAATAGCGCCGCGCACGCACGAAGCCTGGCAGCGCGACCACCTGCGGAATATGTTCGAGGTTATACCAGGCGTTGAACTCTTCGTCATATTCTGGCGCGGTGTGGAGCCTGACTGTAATCAGGCCGTTGGCTTGAGTCATAAGAACAACTCAAACCACCGCCGGACCGCGCACCGTCGTGCGATACAACAGCCGCGGCAACGGGTCGTAGTCAAAAGTCGCTTTGTGCTGCACGGCGATGTTGTCCCACATCAACAGGTCGCCTACGCGCCAACTATGGCCGTAGATAAATTCCGGCTGGGTGATATGCGCATACAGTTCGGCGAGTTGCGCATCGCTTTCTTCGCGCGACATGCCGGTCAGATGCGAGGTGTGGCCTTCGTTGGCGAAGATGCCTTTGCGTCCGGTTACCGGGTGCGTGCGCACGACGGCCATTTCAGTATCGGGCACGCTGGCGAGTTGTTCCGGCGTCGGCGCATGTTCCTGCACGGTGCGAATGCCGCGACGCATATCTTCCTGCTGCCCGGCGTAATTTTTGAGCCGGTATTCGCGATAGCTGTGTACGTTTTTCATGTTTTGCAGGCGTTGCTGCGTCGCTTCCGGTAGTGCGGCGTAGGCTGCGGTGGTGCTGGCAAAATAGGTGTTGCCCAATGCCACACCATCTTTCACAGGCACTTCAACCGAATAAAGCGCTGAGAGCATGCTCGGTTCTCTCTTGTACGACAGGTCACTGTGCCAGAAGCGGCCGGCATCCTGCGCGCCGATGGCCTTGCCGCTTGCATCAAGCTTGTTCGACAGTATGAAAATTTCGTCATGGCCGCCGAGCCGGCTTTCCTTGCGCACATGGGCTTCGAGTATGCCGAAGCGCCGCGTAAAGGCGATTTGTTGTGCGGGGGTGATGTTCTGATTGCGAAAGAACGCTACTTCGTTATCGAAGAATGCATTGGCGATTTGCGCGAAGGTGTTGTCGTCCAGCGGCTGCGACAAATCGACGCCTGATATTTCAGCGCCAAGGTGCTTGCCGATACGGGTAACGCGAATCATGGGATTTCCTTGGGTTGTGCTCATTGGCAGAGGGCGCATCGTAGCGAATTTCCGAGGGGGCGGAAAGAGCGCAGAAAATTGTAACGATGGGGAAGTCACCAGGGGGTGCTTGCGGGAGTAGAATAGCGCCTTGCCGTCAACCTGGAATCGAGGGAGAGTGTTATGAAGCTGTTTGGATCGCCAACATCACCGTACGTGCGCAAGGCGCGCGTGCTGATCGAAGAAAAAACCCTGCCGGTGGAGTTCGTGATCGAAGATCCGTGGGCCGACAACAGCCCGATCATCGAAAAAAATCCGTTAAGTAAAGTGCCGGTGCTGGAGATCGCCCCCAACGATTACCTATTTGAATCGGTGTTGATCGTGCATTTTCTGGATCACGTCGATGGCCGCTCGTTCACGCCGCGCGACCCGGTCGGCTACTGGGAAGCCCAACGTTGGCAGTCGCTGGGCAATGGCATTATCGATGCCGCGATACAGCGCATATTCGAAACACGGCGTCCGCCGGAGCATCAATTGCGCGACAGGATGGCACGCGAGGAAGGGCGCGTTCAACGCGCCATCGCGCTGGCCGAGACCAATTTCAAGGGCGGTGAGTTTCTCGTCGGCACGCGTTTCAGTCTTGCCGATCTGATCATGGGCGTAGCGCTGCAATACGTCGATTTTCGTTATCCGCATGATTGGCGCAGCACCGCACCGAAACTCAAAGCCTGGCATGCCGGTATCGCCGCGCGTCCATCGTTCGTCAAAACACAGCCGCCGGATTTCACGCCGCCGACCGTCTGAGTTATGCGCCAATAAGTATCAACTCATTGGCGCCTCGAATCTCCCTTTTCCCCTTGGGACAAGGGAACACTTGGAGCGGAGCAGAAGGGTCGGGGAGAGCGCAGCGAGGGGGCCAAAGGCGGGAAAGCTGCCACACGGAAGAGCTGACAAAACTGGACAATCCATGATTCCCCGCAAGCGTATCGACATTGCATGGGCTGATCTGGGCAGCGGCATACTCGGTTGTTTCATGCCGGGAAGTGCCGCGGGGCTGCGCGCAAGTATCGAGGCAGCGTGGGATGCCCGCGCCAATCTGGCTTGTCTGTCGGTGCGCAGCGGTTTTGACGCGCTGCTCAGCGTGTTGGCGTTGCCGCCGGGTAGCGAAGTGCTGGTCTCGGCGGTGACTATCGCCGACATGACGCGCATTATCGAAGCGCACGGGCTGATCCCGGTGCCGGTTGACCTCGATATGCAAACGCTGGCGGTGTCATTCGACTCACTCGAACGCGCGCGCACGCCGCGCACGCGTGCAATGTTGATTGCGCATCTGTTTGGCAGTCGCATGCCGATGCAGGCACTGGTCGAATTTGCCAATAAAAATAATATCTTACTGCTAGAGGACTGTGCTCAAGCCTATACCGGCGATGCGTGGCGCGGTGAGTGTGCAGCCGATGTGAGCCTGTTCAGCTTTGGCCCGGTAAAGCCCGCCACTGCATTGGGTGGCGCGGTGCTGAGTTTTCGCGACGCTGTTTTGCAGGTGCGCGTGCGCGAGCACATGGCGCACTGGCCGCTGCAGGCGCGCGGCGCTTATCTGGCACGGCTGATTAAGTACACGGTGTTGACGCTGTTGGGTAACCGCGTCGTTTTCGGCCTGCTGGCGGCTTTATGCCGCTGGTGCGGCGCCCCGCACGAACAATGGGTGTCGGGTGCGGTACGCGGATTCGCCGGCAGCGATTTTTTCGCCAGCATACGCCAGCAGCCGTCGGCGCCGCTGCTGCGGCTGTTACGCAGGCGGCTGGCGCAGGGCGTGCAAACGAGCGCTCTCCAGCGCATCGCGCGCTCGCGCCAACTGCAAGGGCTGTTGCGCGGCATAAGTGGCACAAGTGGCGTAAGCGGCGTTGGCGCGCAGGCAGTGCAACACATGCACTGGATATTTCCGGTCACGCATGAGGATAGTGGCGCACTGATCCGGCATCTTGCGGCGCAGGGTTTCGATGCAGCCTACAGTGCGTCCAGTCTGGGTGTGGTCGAAGCGCCGCCGGGCGCTGCGCCCGCGGCTGAAGCCACACGCACCTTTGCAACGCTGCTCTACCTGCCCGCGCACGAGGGCATGGACGAAGCGGATGTAGAGCGCCTGGCGAAAACGATTGCCGAATTCGAGCAGCGGCACACGGCGCAGGCTGCCGGCGCGCTAAAAATGTCGGGAGGCGGTAACCGGTTTTAACTGCGGATCAAGCTTAAGTTCCAGCAGCGTATTTTGCTCTATAGCGGGGCCTAACTTATCGAGCGCGGCGTCCATTTGGATTTCCGTCGATGCAGCGAGATAACGCCAGTCATAAAGACGCGCCAGGCCGCTGAAATCGAGGACCGGCGGCTCAATGGTGAATGACTGGAGCGGCCCGCCGGCGAGGCGCGAAGCGGCTTCGTTCAATGTCGCATAGCGGCGGTTAGCCAGTATCACCAGCAGAATTTTCGTGCCCTGATGCCCGGCTGTCCACAACGCTTCGGACGCGTAGAGCGCGGAGCCGTCGCCGATGACCGCGACGATCTGGCGCTTACTTTTACTCGCAGCCAGTCCGATGGCTGCGCCCACCGAAGCGGCGAGTCCCCAGCCGATGCCGCCGCTGCCGTTGATCAGATATTCGCCGGCCTTGAGCGCCATCCACTGCCGCACGTCTGAGGTGGACAGGCCGGATTCATCGACCCACATCGCCTTGGAAAACTTTTTCAGCAGCGCGTGGATGGCCAGCGTCGGGTGCAGCACACGCGCGTCGCGTACGGGCAGAGCCAGTGGCGCGCGTGCGGGTTTGCTGCGTTTCGCACGCGTGCCTAGCGCCATGCGGATAGCGTCAAGTGAGGATTTCAGGTTCGTCACCGTCGCCAGCGTGTAGTCGCCGTCCGGCGCTATGGCTGACGCATCATGGCCCAACCAAGCCTTGCGTTGCGGTAATTCTGCTTCGCTATACAGCGTGTTGCGCAGCCCGCGGCCGCCGGCGAATAGCAGCGTATCGTGCGTGGCGAGCCGTTGCGCAACCTGCCTGAGACTCGGCGGCAAGTAGCCCGCGTAGGCGTCTGCTGTACTGGCGATGGGCAGCACGCCGGTATAGGGTGCGGCATACACCGGCGCACCCAGCGCGGCGGCGAGTTTTTCGAGTTCAGCGCTGGCGTCGTCCCAGTGCACGTCTTCGGCGGCGATGAGGGCAGGCTTTTTCGCCGTAGCGAGAAATTTTACATACGCCGCAACCTGGCTCTCCGACAGCGATGCCAGCGTGGCGGGCGTGACGGCAGACGGTTTTACATCGATCTGCGTTTCCAGCAGATCGGGCGGGCAGATCAATGCCACCGGGCCATAGGGAGGCGTCAGCGCCGTGCGCAATGCGCGGCGGATGTTGGCTGCGGCATCAAATGGGGTGTTGAGCACGAACACGGCCTTGCATACCGCGCCCGCCATTTTTTCCAGCGG
>JANMXV010000676.1:0-3459 GCA_031381325.1 Betaproteobacteria bacterium
AAGCTGAAGACGAAGCCCGTCACCAGTCCGATCCACAGGGCGCCGAACCCGGCTTGCGCCGTCGCCTGACGCAGGGCTTCGATATCCATCAGCACGGCGCCAGGCTGGTGAGCGCGGCCCGAAGCTGTGCAGGAGTCGGCAGCGACGAAAATTTAAGAGCGCCGTTGACGGCGACAGCAGGCATGCTCAATACACCGAGTGTCACCGCATAGTCGAGTTCTTCGAGCACATTGACTTCACGCCAGACCACGTTGGACTCGCCGAGTACGGATAGCGCGACGGCGCGCAGGTCGCTGCGCGCGGCTGCGCACTGCTTGCACCCCGGCGCCGCAATGATTTCGATCTTTACCATCACGCGGACACCGCTTGCAGACTGCTCTCCAGCGCGCCGAGGATGGGGCAGGCGCCGGCCGGATTCTCGCCGCCATCGCAACTTTGGATCAGATGATCGAGGGCGCGCGACATGGCTTGCAAAGTCCTGAGCTTGTGCTCGATCCGCAGCTTCTTTTCAATAGCCAGGCTGCGCACGTCCTCGCAGCAGGCACGATCCGCGGATTTTAGCGTCAGCAGATCCTTGATCTCTGACAGCGTGAATCCGCACTGCTGAGCCTGTTTGATGAAGCGCATACGGCGCATGGCTTCATCGTCATACAAGCGGTAGCCCGCAGCGGTTTTCGACGCAGGTGCGATCAGGTTTTCTTTCTCGTAGTAGCGCAGCGTATCAGTGCTTACGCCGGCGAGCCGGGCCACTTTTCCAATGGTGTACATGGTGTCCTCCAAGTCGTGACGGCCACTATAAACCTTGGAGTCAAGACCATGGTCAAAGTTCATCCAGCGAATTCGGCTGCGCAGAGTCCCGGCAGATTTTTTCGTTACTGCCGCCGGACTTGTTGAACTAGGCTAGGCCCAGTCCCGCAGCGCGAAGTGCCCCCTCGTCGATGCCCGCGCTGGTGCAGCACGCGGCTAGCTGCCCGTCGATGGCGACTGCCGGCACCGAGCGCACGCCCAGCTCCCGCGCACGTTTAGCAACGTGGATGTCGTTCATATCGAGCACGCTTACTTCACACGACGGACAGGCCAGTCGATTGACGAGATCAATGGCGGTCTGGCAAACAGGGCATCCCGCGCTGAAAACTTCTACTTTGCGTTTGGTGGTCATTGCATTTCTCCAAGTGAGTGAAGTGACGATGCGCGAAGGCCGGTGAGGTGATCAGCCCGGCGCACCCTCATGATTGCCCTTAGACCATACTCCAAGGTCAAGCGTTATTTACGGAAAGCCGCTATCCCGCGCAGCAGGACAATTGCCTTACGTCCTTGGAGAACGTTTGCGCAGCCAGCTTAAGCCCCTCGACCATCGTCAGGTAAGGTGTTGGCGCGTAATTCGCCGCGCCCGCTGGTGAGCACGAATTCGCCGCCCGCATGAGCAACATGGCTGGCCTGCGTGTGTTCCAGCACCTCGATCCCCTCCGCCTGGAACGCCGCCGTCACCGCTGCACCGATGGCCGCGTCTTCGCGGAAGAATAACGTGTGGCGCGCCAGGATCGTGACCTGGCTGCCGAGCCGTGCAAAGGCCTGCGCCAACTCCACCGCCACCACCGACGAGCCGATGACGGCCAGCCGCTGGGGGAGGATGTCGCTGGCGAGGGCCTCGGTACTTGTCCAGTACGGTGTGTCCGCAAGCCCCGCAATCGGCGGCACGGCTGCGCTCGCGCCGGTGGCGATCAGGCAGCGGTCGAAGGGTATCTCAAGAGTCAACCCGGCAGCCTGATTGACGATGAGCGTGTGTGCGTCCTTGAAACGGGCATCGCCATGCAGCAGGTGGATTCCCGGGTTCGATTCGAGAATTCATGCGGCGAGGCTCGCAAAATCGCGGAGCATAAACTCGCAGACGTGCGCCAGCGGCTCAACGAACTACGGACCATGGAATCCGCACTCATGAGCCTGGTGCAGATGTGCTGCTCGGCGCGCGGTAACGTCTCCTGCCCGCTGATTGCCTCCCTGCAGGGCGCCCGCTCGACAGGGTAGCTGCTGGAGTGGTTTTTCTGTGGTCTTTGGCCGGCGTAATTTGGACACATACCCGGATATCGAACGCAACGACGTTGCTCTCCATGCCGGTGATTCCGGCAGCGAATCTACTGATGCGCACCCGCCGCACGAAACAACCCTGACATGGAGCAACGGTCCGGCGCCCGCAATCCACGACAGGCGGCACGACGACGAAGGGGATTGACGGCGCCAGCAGGTTTCGTCATTCTCGCGTTACGCAAAGGGTTGCGGCTACAGGAGCGGTTGTATGGTATCGCGTAGAAATCTCATAGTCGCCGGCGCGGCAGGCGCTGCCGGTATCGCCGGCAGTGTGGCGTGGTGGCGCGCTCAACAAAGCGTCCCGCGCGAAGCGCCGCTACCCCCGCCGGCGTTCACACCCGATGCCGCTTTTCCCAACCGCTTGCGGGTGCCTGGCGCGGAGGGTTTATATGGCATACATGACGTCGCCGGCGCATTCACGCTCTCGGCAAAATCCGTCACGCAAGAAATCGTAGCGGGCAAGCCCGCGGCTTTGCTCGCCTATGAAATAGAGAGTCAGGGCAAGCGCTTGTTCAATCCGCTGATACGCATGCGCAGCGGCGGCAAGATCAGCGCCAAGTTCTGGAACGGCATCGAGGAAACCAGCATCATTCACTGGCACGGCCTCTCTGTCGATAGCAACAACGACGGCCACCCGCATTATGCGGTGGCCGGCGGCGCCACCTACGACTACAACTTTGCCGTGCCCAATCGCGCGGCGACCTACTGGTATCACCCGCACCCGCATCACCTCACCGGCAAGCAGGTTTATCTGGGACTCGCGGGCCTGTTCATTGTCGAAGACGACGAAGAGCTCGCGCTGCAAAAAGCGCTCGACCTCAAACTCGGCGAGACCGATGTGCCGCTGGTATTGCAAGACCGGCGTATCAACGCGCAGGGCCAGCTCGTGTTCAACCCGACCGACGAGGATCGTGCCGACGGCTTTCTCGGCTCGCAGGTGCTGGTGAACTGGACACCGCGTCCGTATTTCGAGGCTTCGACACGCATCTACCGGTTCCGGATTCTCAATGCGTCGAATGCGCGACCCTACAAACTCGCGTTCCGCAGCGGCGAACAATTGCTGGAGTTTCAGTTAATCGGCAACGATGGCGGCTTGATTGAACACGCGCAAAAAATCAAGGAAGTGTTTCTCGCGCCCGCCGAGCGCATCGACGTGCTGCTTGATCTGCGTAACGCGCGCGTGGGTGATGCGGTCACGCTGGCCGGCGTACCCTTCGACCCCATGGAGCACGAAGGCGGCCCGGAAGACAAAAACAAACCCATGTACCCGGCCGAGTATCAGCGTCCCGCCACGCCACAGCAGCAGCAGGCCAGACTCCGTTTCCAACACTCCGCTCATACCGAAATTGCTCCCCAGCCTAAACTGATTCCATC
>JANMXV010000682.1:0-4245 GCA_031381325.1 Betaproteobacteria bacterium
GATCATCTCGGGTTACGCCGTGGATGCGCCGCAAAAATCTTCCGCTTCAAACAACTGGCGGATTTCGATCTCGCCGTCATCCTGGTGCGGGTTGGGGCAACGCATGACCCATTCAAGCGCTTCTTCTTTGGACTTGACCTGCCACACCCAGTAGCCCGCGATGAGTTCCTTGGTTTCGGCGAAAGGCCCGTCAATCACCGTGCGCGTTGCACCTGAAAACCGCACGCGTGCGCCCTTCGAACTCGGATGCAGCCCGTCGGCTGCAAGCAGAACACCCGCCTTCGCCAACGCTTCGTTGAATTTGCCCATGTCGGTCAGCAACTGCTGGCTCGGCATCACGCCCGCTTCCGAATCCTTGCTGGCCTTCACGATAACCATGAATCGCATGAGTGTAACTCCTTGTTTTTAAAAAAATTGTTTAGAGAATATTATCGGCAAAGTCACTGTCTATATCTTATAGTCGTTTGACCCTACGCCCATTCGACAACGGTCCAATTAATTTTTTAACTCGTTAAGTCGCCATTCGAGAAAACGCCGCTCCGGTTCCTGCTGTGTCAATTGCAATGCCCGCTGGTACGCGATGCGAGCCTCATCGTTTTTACCCAGCCGCCGGCACAAATCCGCGCGCGCAGCGTGTGCAAGGCGATAATCCGCAAGATCGCCACGCGCGAATATGTCGTCGATCAATTTGAGCCCGGCTGCGGGGCCGTCGCGCATCGCCACCGCCACCGCGCGATTCAGTTGCACGACGGGAGAAGGCTCCGCGCTAACCAGCAAATCATACAGACCTATGATTTGCGCCCAATCAGTCGCGGCGGCGGATGGGGCTTCGGCATGCACTGCCGAAATCGCGGCTTGAATCGTATACAGGCCCACGCGACGCGACGAAACCGCGCGCCGCACCAGCGCCGAGCCTTCGGCAATCAGCGCGCGATTCCACTTTGCTCGATCCTGATCTTCCAGCAGTATCACGTCGCCCGCCGCCGACGTGCGCGCCACGCGCCGCGATTCGTGCAGCAGCATCAGCGCAAGCAACCCCATCGCCTCATGTTCCGATTCCGGTTCCGCTTCGGGTTGCGGCAGCAGTTCAAGCAGCAAGCGCGCAAGGCGTATTGCTTCACCCGACAGATCGTGCCGCGTAAGCGTAGCCCCCGACGACGCAGCGTAGCCTTCGTTGAACACCAGATAGATCACACGCAACACGCTATCGAGCCGCTGCGGCAGCTCCTCCCGCGCCGGTGTTTCGTAGGGAATTTTTGCATCGCGGATTTTCGCCTTCGCGCGCACGATGCGCTGCGCCAAGGTGGGCGCAGGCGTGAGAAACGCGCTGGCGATTTCTTCCGTGGTCAGACCGCACACCTCGCGCAAGGTCAGCGCCACTTGCGCATCCGCTTGCAATGCCGGATGACAACAGGTGAAGATCAGCCGCAGGCGGTCGTCTTCGATGTCTTCAGTGTCGGGGGCGTCCGGTGCCGGGAGGTTTTCAGCAGCCTCGTCGTCGAGTAGTGCGAGCCGCGCATCGCGGCGTATCGCATCAATGGCCTTGAAGCGCCCCGCCGACACCAGCCACGCACGCGGATTGGCCGGCACGCCTTCGAGCGGCCACTGTTCCAGCGCCGCGCGAAATGCTTCGTGCAGCGCTTCTTCGGCACGATCAAAATCGCCGAGCACACGAATCAGCGTGGCAAGCACTCGCCTAGATTCGGCGCGGTAAATCTCATCAAAATTTATGGACAGCGCTTTGTTCACGCGGCACCGTGGATTAACCTTCCAGCACTTCCCAGCGTTTGTTGCGCCACAAGTACATCAGTTTCGATATCGCCCGCTCGCCGGCTTCCTTATGCGAGCGTTCGGTATTGGCTTGCAGGTTGCGCACATTTTCAATCGGCTTGATCCCGGTAAACCACAGGATATCGCGCGTCGGCGCCGCGGCGACGATTTCGCCGCCGGCGTACATCGGGCGGGATTTTTCTTTTTCCCAAAAATCCGCCTCGAGCATCATGCTCGGCTCCAGTTCGCCCCCGTTGGCGAACTTGCCTACGAAGGCGATCGGCCGCTCGACTGCCAGCTTCGGATAGCGCCTTCGAAAATTCGCCATGGCGAGCCGCAGTAACTGGTCGCGCGCGATGCCCAATGTCTTCAGATCGCGTTCACTCAAATAGCGAAAACCGCTGTCGGCATCAAACGCGTAACGGATATCGAGATCGCCGACAAAAGTGTCGATCAACGGCAGCATGTCCGGCTGATTCTCCAGCCCCTCGACCTTCATGCCGGTGAGCGGTTTGATATCCTGAAACTTGCGAATCGCCCCTATGAACGAACGCACCAGCGGCACGATGTCTTCTTTGCTGCCTGCGGGAGGCGCCATCGCCATCGATTCAACAGGTTTGGCCTGCTGCGCGTGCGTGTGCCAGCTCTTGGCGCCGGAGATTCCGGCAAGCAGGCCCAGTGTCAGATTGCGTCGTTGAGGTTGCATAATTCCGCTAAAGTTAAAAACTTTTTTGCCGCAGATGAACACAGATCAAACTTCGTCATTCTGGCGCAGGCCAGAATCTAGTGCGTTGCCCGACTCGAAGCATCTTAATTCGAGATGCTGCGCATGATTGCACAGTTCCCCCAACCTACCTTTCCCCAAGGGAAGGGGATACTGGCATACGCCAGAATGACGGGAACAAAATTTTTAGCATCGCGTTAATTCATCATAACTATTTGTTTTTATTGATATTTTATATTTTTATACTCGAAGCGATTCAGCACCCTGTGTTATGCTGGCAGCGGTAATTTTCTTTTTCATCACCGGCACCCATGAATACCACGACTACCGGCGCGCCGCCGGATTTCAATCCGCGCAAACCCAAACTTACACTGCCTAAACTCTCGTGCGACACGCACGCGCACATCCTGGGGCCGATCGCGCGCTACGCCTATTCACCGGCGCGCGTGTACACGCCACCCGATTGCCTGCTCGACGATTACCGCAAAATGCTCGCCACCCTTGGCGTGGAGCGTGCGGTGCTGGTGCAACCCAGTGTGTACGGCGCCGACAACACCGCGATGCTCGAAGCTATGAGTACGGCAGGCGCAGCGGGCAGTGCGTTTCGCGGCGTCGCTGTAGTTGAAGACGACATTGCCGATGCGGAACTCACCAAACTCCATGCAGCCGGTGTGCGCGGCGTGCGCGTCAATATCGTCGATGTCAAAGATCGCAAGCCCGGTACCTTGCCGATGGCGCAACTCACTGCGCTCGCGAAGCGCATTGCGCCGATGGGCTGGCACATGGAATTCCTGATGCATTGCGACGAGTTTCCGGATATGGATCGCACCTTCGCGGATTTCCCGGTGGACATCGTGCTCGGCCATCTCGGCTACATGAAAACCGACAAGGGGCTGAATGACCCCGGCTTTAAGGCATTGCTAAGGTTGATGAAAGCGGGCAAGGCGTGGGTCAAGTTCACCGGCCCGTATCGCATCACCACGCAAGCCATGCCGCACGCCGACACCAATGCCTATGCACACGCACTGATTGCCGCCAACGCGCAACGCGTGCTGTGGGGCAGCGACTGGCCGCACGTGATGGTAAAAAGCGCGATGCCCAATGACGGCGACCTGTGCGATCTGCTGTTCGCATGGATCCCGGATGCTGCGACGCGCGAGCAGGTGCTGGTGGAAAATCCTGCAAAGTTGTACGGGTTTTAGAAACGAACAATTGGCCACCGATGCCATTGGGGAACACAGAGAAGGTAAAGGGCGGATTGCATTTTTGCACTACCAAGTAATCACCGGAACGCACCTCGGCTACCCCTTTCCCTCACCCCCCCCGGAGGGCGAGGGGCTTTTTTACCCTTCTCCCGTCGGGAGAAGGGCCGGGGATGAGGGAAAGATTTAGATAGCACCGAGTGCGTGTATGGATTAGCTTGCAAGTGCGTTACCACTGTCGTTCTAATTCTCTGTGTCCTCTGTGGCAAAAGACTTTTTAGTTATTCAGATGTACCGGAGACAAATCACAATGAATACCCCCCATGACAACACCACCCCCGACGGCGCAGCCGTCATCACCGATTACCTGATCCGCGAAAAAGTCCCTTACGTGTTCGGACTGTGCGGACACGGCAACATCGGATTTCTCGATGCGCTGCATGCGCGTCAAAGCGAAATCAAAACGATATCCGTGCATCACGAAAGCGTCGCCGGCTTCATGGCGGATGTGTATTACCGCGTGTCGGGCCAGCCGACGGCGACGTTTAC
>JANMXV010000713.1:0-5387 GCA_031381325.1 Betaproteobacteria bacterium
GTGTGGTTTGACTCCGGCGCCACGCATTTCACGGTGCTACGTAATTCGCACAAGGATGCATCAGCGTATCCGGCAGATTTGTATCTCGAAGGTTCCGATCAGCATCGTGGCTGGTTTCATTCGTCGCTGCTGGTATCGTGCATGATGGACGGGCAGCCGCCCTATCGCAGTCTGCTCACCCATGGGTTTGTGGTGGATGGCAGCGGCCACAAAATGAGCAAGTCCAAGGGCAATGTCGTCGCGCCGCAGCAGGTGATGGGCGAATTGGGCGCCGACATTTTGCGGCTGTGGGTGGCGGCAACCGACTATTCGGGCGAACTGTCGATCTCGAAAGAAATTCTCAAGCGCGTGGTGGAGTCCTATCGCCGCATCCGCAACACACTACGCTTTCTGCTCGCTAATCTGGCCGACTTTGATATCACGCGCGACGCGCTGCCCATCGATGAATGGCTGGAAATCGACCGTTACGCGTGGGTGATGACAAGCGATCTACAAGCGGCCCTAACGTCATCTGCGTCATGTGCGTCATCTGCGGCATCTGCGTCATCTGCGCCCTCCGAATTGGGCGTGCGCGATCCGCAAGCGCCCGGCCACTACGGCAATTATGAATTTCATCAGGTGGTGCAACGGCTGCAATCTTTTTGTTCCGAGGATCTGGGTGGCTTTTATCTCGACATCCTCAAGGATCGTCTTTACACCGCGCCCACATCGGGGCGCGCGAGGCGTGCGGCGCAGAATGCGCTGTATCACATCACGCAGGCGTTGACGCGGTTGATGGCGCCGATACTGTCGTTCACCGCCGAAGAGGTTTGGGCAACGATTCAGAAGGGGGATGCCAGCGTATTCGAGCAGACCTGGTACTCGCTGGATTTGCCGCGGGATGCCGACGCGCTGCGCGGTCGATGGAGCCAGCTGCGCGCGCAGCGTTCGGATGTGCAAAAAGAACTCGAAATCTTGCGCGGATCCGGGAAAATCGGCTCGTCGCTGGCGGGCGAAGTGGATTTGTACGCGCAGGGTGAGGCGCATGAATTGCTGGCTTCATTGGGCGACGATATGCGCTTCGTGCTGATTACCTCGCGTGCGTCGCTGCATGCGCAGGCGGGCGCGAGTACCATGGCATTATCCAGCGGCTTGCCGGGTGTGGGCATCCGCGTCAGCGCAAGTGCCTACGTCAAGTGCGAGCGCTGCTGGCACTATCGCGCCGACGTGGGTGCGAACGCCGGGCACCCGCTGCTGTGCGGGCGTTGCGACTCAAATCTGTTCGGTTCCGGCGAAGCGCGTGAACATGCGTAAATGGCTAGCGCTGGCCGCGGTGATCGTGGTGATCGATCAGATCACCAAATATTTCATCGTGCAGAAATTCGTGCTGCACGAAACGCTGTACCTGACGCCGTTTTTCAACCTGGTGCGTGTGCATAACACGGGTGCGGCCTTCAGCATGCTGGCCAACGCCGGCGGCTGGCAGCGCGTGTTTTTTATAGCTATAGCGGTGGTTGCGTCGGTGTGGGTGGTGTGGTTGTTACGGCGGCACCCCGAACAAAAATTATTCTGCCTGGCGCTGGCGATGATTTTGGGTGGCGCTATCGGCAACCTGATCGATCGTGTGCTGTTCGGATCGGTGGTCGATTTCGTACAGGTGCATTACGCCGGATATTTTTTCCCCGCGTTTAACGTGGCGGATTCGGCGATAACTTGTGGTGCGGGGCTGTTGATTTGGGATGGCTTGCGGCCGCAGCGAGCGCAATCGGATGCGGCAGCGCGTAGGTGAGCGGCGCGTAGGTTGGGGTGACGAAGGAACCCCAACGTACGACGTTTTCCCGAAAAATTGTCTGGCGTTTACGACTGATTGTGTTGGGGTTCCTTCGTCACCCCAACCTACAGTGTTGTGTTAACTATTTGTTTTTAAACAATATTTTTAACAACTCTGCGACGGCAATGTTCGCCGCTATAATCCCATCATGCAAGTTCTCCTAGCCAACCCACGTGGGTTTTGCGCCGGCGTCGACCGCGCCATCGAAATCGTTGAACGCGCGATTGCGTTACACGGCGCGCCGATCTATGTACGGCACGAAGTGGTGCATAACAAATTCGTGGTCAACGATCTGCGCAAAAAGGGCGCAGTGTTTGTTGAAGACCTCGACGAAGTGCCCGCAGGCGCGACGCTGATTTTCAGCGCACATGGCGTGTCGCAAGCGGTGCGCCGCGACGCCGAAGCGCGCGGTCTGCGCGTGTTTGATGCCACCTGTCCGCTGGTGACCAAGGTGCATGTCGAAGTGGCAAAAATGCGCGGGCAGCGCCGCGAGATCATCATGGTCGGCCACAAAGGCCATCCGGAAGTGCAGGGCACCATGGGGCAAAGCGACAACGGCATGTATCTGGTTGAAGGCCCCGAGGATGTGGCAAAACTCACGGTGCGCGATGAGAACAATCTCGCTTTCGTTACGCAAACTACGCTGTCGGTGGATGATGCCCAAGTCACCATCGATGCGCTACAGGCGCGTTTTCCCGCCATCGTCGGGCCCAAGCGAGACGACATTTGCTACGCCACGCAAAACCGGCAAGATGCCGTTAAGACGCTCGCGAAACAATGCGATGTCGTCATTGTTGTGGGTTCGCCTAACAGCTCCAACTCCAATCGTTTGCGCGAAGTGGCGCAGAACCAGGGCGTCCCAGCCTATATGGTTGATAACGCGGGTGAGCTGCAAAGTGAGTGGCTCGCGGGCAAGAGCCGGGTGGGTGTGACTGCGGGCGCCTCGGCGCCGGAGATACTGGTGCAGGAAGTGATTGAGCGGCTGAAGTCGCTGGGCGCGGATCGCGTTAGTAATGTTGAGGGGATTGAGGAACGGGTTACGTTTCCGTTACCTAAGGCGCTGGCGGCATCGACTGTTGGTGATTGAACAATCAGGGCACGTTGCTACTGGATGCGTCGTCGGGCGCGTCGTCATAGGTGACTTCGATCCTCAGCAGGCTGCCTACCGGGCGGCCGTTGATTTCTCCCGGCACGAAGCGCAGTTTGCTGAAAGCCGCCACGGCGGGTGCGGATATGGCGTCGGGCACATTGCTCTCTTCGATATCCACTGAAATCACCTCGCCGGATTCGTTAATCCAAAGTTTCAGGATGACCTTACCCGACGGAATTCGCATGCCTGTTTCCGCCACATCGAGTGTGGGTGGGGGAGAGAGCAGTTGCGGATGTTTTGTCAGTTGGTCAGCGGTGTAATAGGTCGGCGCCGGGATCGGCAGCGGGAGGGTTTCTGTGGTGCGATTTAACGCCTGGGGCGGCTCCTCGTTGGCTTTGGCCAGCGTGGGCGTAACGTCCGTGCTTGCGCTTGAAACAGGGGGTACTGGAGCGGCGGCTTCCGGCGCACGTTTCGCTACAAGTGTGGCACTGAGCACACGAACCTGTCCGGGCCGCTTCCCGCCCTGAGTAAGCGCACCTATGAACGCGCCAAGCGCGGGCAGAAACACCGGTGCCGCATGCAGCAGGCAGGACACCACCAGCGCCGCGCAGAAACGCTTCGAATAGCAATCCACGCTCATCGCCGCGTGTGGCTCGACGAGCGGGCCGACGCTTGGTACGGCAGGCAAAGCGGGGGAAAACGACCGTTCATACGAGATAATAAACCGTTTGTCATCGAAACTTGATTGAAATCGGTTTCCGGCTATTATCCCATCAACCGATGGAACGCTGCGTGGCGGGATATTCCCGCTTTCAGTTGGAGTGGAGCAGTAACCTCAGGGCAAGCACGGTACCACAACCCAAATAAAAATCGCCATGAAAACACAAAAAGGTTTCACCCTGATCGAACTGATGGTTGTGGTCGCAGTGATTGGCATTCTGGCGGCCGTTGCTGTTCCCGCTTACCGAGATTATGTGATACGTGGACAGCTCGTGGAATCCACATCGGCCCTGTCCGACGGCCGGATAAAGATGGAACAGTTTTTCCAGGACAACCGCACCTATATCGGCGGGCCTGCTCCCGCGTCGACTACTTATTCCACCTATGCCGCCAGCAACCTTACGTTGACAACTTATACAATAACCGCGACCGGCATCAATACCGTGGCCGGTTTCGTCTACACCATTGATCAAACCAACACCAGACAGACTACCGCCGCTCCTACCGGTTGGGCAGCGGCAACCATGCCTGCTACTTGCTGGATTGCCAAGAGAGGCGGCGGATGTTAAAGACGCTCCCCAAGACGAAGTCCTCGGGCTTCACGCTGATAGAGCTGGTGGTGGTCGTCGTGATTCTTGGCATACTGACGAGTTTGGCCCTGCCCAGCTTTCTGCAAATGCTGCGGACTGGCGAGATTCGCAACGCGGCTGAATCGGTGGTGAACGGCATGCAAAGGGCACGCGCAGAGGCGGTGGCGCGCAACGCCAACGTTCAGTTTGTCCTGGGCACAGGCACTTCCTGGACTGTCGATTACGTGATCAAGCCAGTTGTCACCGATCCCTCGCTAGACTCAAGGAATAGCAGTGAAGGCTCCAGGAACGTTACTGTCACGGCTGTGGCATCGGATTTTACAGCAGCGACAACTGTCACGTTTAACAACGTGGGGCAGGTCGTCGCCAATGCGACGCCACCGAACCCTAACCCCACCCTTGCACAAGTCGACCTTCAGGCAGTGGGTAGTAACCGCAATCTGCGGGTCACGATAGCTGCGGGCGGCAATGCCAAAATGTGCGATCCCACTATGGCTTCGGGCTCCAATGCACGCGCATGTTAACCGGAAGAAAAATCATGCTCAAACTCCCTACTCTGAAATCGGCGCAACAGGGCGTCGTTTTGATCGAGGCGATGATTGCCATCCTGCTTTTTTCCATAGGCGTGCTGGCCATCGTTGGTTTGCAAGCCGTCATGATCAAGAACACTGCCGATTCAAAATACCGTGCCGAGGCCAGCTATATCGCGCAGAAAAGGATAGGCCAGATGTGGGCGGATCCTGTCAATATTGCCACGTACGTCGAGACCAATTTCGACATATCCGCAGTGTTGCCGGGCGGCACACGGACTGTCGCCCTGACGGCCGCCGGCCAGTATCAGGTGACGGTCACCTGGCTGCAACCGGGCGCCGGTGAGACGACGCATAATTTCACCACTACTGTTTTCATCACCGGGGGCTGACATCATGAATCCGATGGGCAGGCCCTCACGTTTCTCCTCACGTTACTTTCAGGCCGGATTCACCCTGGTGGAGCTCATGGTCGGTTTGGCCATCGGCATGCTCGCTACGGTGGTCATCATTCAGGTGATATCCGTTTTTGACGCGCAAAGGCGCACCACCACGGGCTCGGCCGATGCGCAGACCAATGGCGGCATCGCACTGCATACCATCGGGCGTGAGGCGCAGATGGCAGGCTACCCCCTTTTCCCTGCGGC
>JANMXV010000731.1:0-13412 GCA_031381325.1 Betaproteobacteria bacterium
TCGTGCTCAGCTTCGGGTTGCCGCATTTACTCGTACTCACCAACGCCTCCCGCCCCGAACATGTTCCCGCACAATCCATGACTACTCTTAAGTAATTGATTTTAAATGATAATTTAACAATTACACTCAGACACAGTCCAAAGCGTTCGCTATCCCTTCCCAAAGGAGAACCCATGTTCAAGCACATTCTGATTTCCACCGACGGTTCACCGGTCTCCAATAAGGCCGCCAAGGCCGGTCTCGCGCTCGCAAGTGCGCTCGGCGCCAAGGTCACCGCCTATTGCGCGGTCGAACCGATGCAGC
Source organism: Betaproteobacteria bacterium (assembly GCA_031381325.1). GTDB lineage: Bacteria > Pseudomonadota > Gammaproteobacteria > Burkholderiales > SG8-41 > UBA5216. Next base: position 304 of record JANMXV010000731.1, read on the forward strand.
CCATTTACGCTGAAGGCTATGCGTTTGACCAGAAGGTGATTGAAGAGATCGAAGCGCACGCGCGTAAGGCAGCACAGAAGCGTGTCGACGCGATCGGCAAGATGGCCAAGGCCGCCCGCGTTCCCTTCACATCGGTGGTGACGAAAACTTCCCCACCCTATGAGGGAATCATCGCTGCCGCGAAAAAACAGAAGTGCGACGTGATCTTCATGGCCTCGCACGGCCGCCGCGGCCTTTCCGCGCTGATCATGGGCAGCGTCACGCAGAAAGTGCTGACACACTCCAGGATACCGGTGGTGGTGTACCGCTGAACCAAGGCTTACGCGGCGGCACGGCCAGGTCACGGCCTACAACACTGAGGAGTCGTTATGGAAAGCGCATCCGTTCGTGAGAACAGCGCAAATCAAACAACCAAAGGAGCAATCATGCAAGCCAGGGATGTAATGACGACATCGGTCGCAACCATCAGGCAGAACGCGACGGTCAGGGAAGCGGCGAAGCTGATGCTCGGACGCGGGGTGAGTGCACTTCCGGTGCTGGACCAGAAAGGCCAGCTCGTCGGGATCATCAGCGAAGGCGATCTCGTGCGCCGGGCGGAACTCGGCACCGACCAGGCGCGCTCGTGGTGGCTGCGGCTTATGAGTGGCGAGAGTGCCGCTGCGGACTATGTGAAGACGCACAGCACGCGGGTGCGCGATGTGATGACCCGTCCCGTTATTTCCGTCACGGAAGCGACGCCTCTCGAGAAGATCGCACTCCTGCTCGAGAAGCATCGTATCAAGCGAGTTCCCGTGATTCGGTCTGGGCAGCCAGTCGGCATCGTGAGTCGCGCCGACCTAGTGCGCCGGCTTGCGATTGCACCACCCGCGAAGCGGTCGTCGTTGAGCGACGATCGCTCGCTGAGACGAAAGGTGCTGAAGCGGCTGCGGGAAAGCGGCGTGGACGACACCTACGTCAATGCATCGGTTTCCGGCGGGGCGTTACACCTATGGGGTGGAGTACGTTCCGACGCGGAACGCCAGGCGCTTCGCGTCGCAGCAGAAGGAGTGCCGGGCCTGCGAAAAGTGGAGGATCACACCTTCGTCATGCCGCAGCGCCTTCAAGGCTGGTTGGGAGCGCAGTAGCGTGCGCGCAGCACCCGTGATGGCGATGCGCATGCTGCCCTTAGCTGTGTCGCTAGTGCGTTTCTATATTCCTTGTCCGTGGTCACAAACGCATTGCGTATCAATCGCGTCAAATTGTGAACCTGGCGCAAAAACAGCCCATAAAGTCGCTGTGCGCGGTGGCGTACAGACGGTAAAAACATTCGCACCTATAAAGACCTACTGCACCTTCAAATTTGTCCTCTCAAAGGAAACTCATACCATGGATGCTGCAATAAAGACCGCCCTAGTCATCGCGTTCGCCATCGTAGCCTTGTTATTGCTGTTCTTCGGTGGGGGAATGATGACCGGGACAATGATGAGTGGCGGGATGATGGGAAGCGGAAGTATGGGCGGAATCAGTTGGATGTGGCTTCCTACCTTGCTTGTTGTCGTATTGGGCGTCGTGCTTTTCTCGGTCTTCTTCGGAAAGAAGTAAGTCATGCAGGCGGACGCCGGAAACCACGCCCACACAGGCCGTCGTGGTTGCGTCGTGGTTGAAATGCAGACCTTGACAACAGACTACTTCGGATTCCAATACGGCGTCGGTTTGATTTGGATCAAAACATTTACACAGGCTAAGGTTTAACTTGGTCATTGACTTCAAGGCATATCCGCAAAGCAGGTTTTTTAACTTCACAGGAGACTCCGCAATGAAACGTTCGATTCTTTTTACCGCACTTACCGTCGCTGCCTTGTCTGCACCAGCCGCATTCGCGCAGGACTCGAAACCCGCCCCCGCCAAGCCCGCAATGAGCATGGACATGGACAAGCACATGCCCCAGATGCAGGAAAAAATGAAAGCAATGCAGGCGCAGATGGACAAGATACGCAAGACAAGCGACCCGAAGGAGCGCCAGAAACTGATGCAGGATCACATGCAGGCCATGCAGGAAAACATGAAAATGATGCACGGCATGGGCGGCCCGATGATGATGGGCAGCGGCCAGAGCGGCGGCATGATGATGGGCGGCAAGAAAGACGGCATGATGGATGGCGACATGATGAAACGCCATGACATGATGGAAAAACGTATGGACATGATGCAGATGATGATGGAGCAGATGATGCAGCGCGATCAGATGATGCAGTCCATGCCCGCCAAATAAGCGGGAACTTTTATTAGGAAGTACGGGCGCTTTTGCAGCGGGTCTGCGCGAGCCTCAAGGCATGAGCCGACTTTTTTAATGAAGACTAAACACAGACCGGAGCATCTATGGAAGCCTTATCCGCCGGCGCACTACATACTTTCGCGCCGGCCACGGCCACGCGAGTCAACTGGGGTCCCTATCTCGCCGGCATCGGCATAGGCGTCCTGAGTTGGATCGTCTTCGTCGTCGTCAACAATCCGATCGGCATCACTACGGCTATCTCCCAGGTCTCCGGCGGTGTGGCCTCGCTCATTGTTGGCGCCGATGTGGTCGCCGCCAACAAGTACTGGGCGAAGAACGCCTTCAGCCTCGACTACGGCACTCTGTTCCTCGTTGGCACACTGCTCGGCGGCCTCGGCTCAGCACTCGCTGCCGGCACTTGGCGTATCGAGACCGTTCCGCAAGTTTGGTCCGAGCGCTTCGGCCCGTCGCCCGCCAGGCGCTACGGGGTTGCCTTCATCGGCGGCATTATCGCTATGTATGGCGCACGTCTCGCTAATGGCTGCACCAGCGGGAACGGCATCTCCGGCGGCCTGCAGCTCGCGCTCAACGGCTGGGTGTTCCTCGCCGTCATGTTCACGACCGGCGCCATCACCGCCTTCATCATGTTCCGCCCGAAGACTTCCTGAGCAGGAGAAACATCCATGTTCCCCATCACCGGCACAACCTCGCTCGGCCTCGCCATTGTCTTCGGCTTTGCTTTTGGCTGGCTGCTGCATCGCGGACGCGTTGCCGATTACAACACCATCGTCCGGCAGTTCCTGTTCAAGGACTTCACCGTCATCAAGGTCATGTTGACGGCGATCATTGTCGGCGGCATCGGCGTCTTCCTGCTGGTGCAGATGGGCTACGCGAAGTTCCACATCAAGCCGGCCGATCTGCTGGCGATCACGTTGGGCGCGGGACTATTCGGCATCGGCATGGTGCTCTACGGCTATTGCCCCGGCACGGCGCTCGCCGCCATCGGCGCAGGCAGCGTCCATGCGCTCATCGGCGCATTCGGCATGATCCTCGGCGGCATTCTGTATGCGCTGACTTTCGAATGGGTGTCGCAGGCCATTCTCCCGGTGTGGGCGATGGGCAAGGTGCAACTGCCCCAGTTGCTCGGGGTCGGTGCGCCCGTGGTCTTCGTCGTCCTCGGTTTGTTCGTGATCGCGTTCTTCGTGATCCTCGAACGGCGGTAGCCGAAATTCTTGAACGGAGAGAACCCTATGGACCGCCGCAAGTTTTTGCAATACACCGCTTCGACGCTTACTGCCGGCGCCGCTTTGGAACTCGCTGGATGCAAGCCTGCCAGCAAGGCCGCCGCCGCCTTCGTTCCCTATGCGCACGACCCGGTGCGGGCCGAAAATTTCACGAATCGGCTGTTTATTCCGGGCGCAGAAGGGCCCTATGGTGTACTGAACGTTGCCAATACACCGCTTACGCTTAAAACGCGCGCCGCAACGTTCCCCATTCTCGGCGGCAAGGCGTCGCCATTTCTGCTGTACGAGACCCGCTATGCGGGCAAGAGCTATCAAAACCCGATTCTTAGAATCAAGCGTGGCAGCCGTTTCGCTGCCACGCTGCAAAACGGATTAAACGAGCCGACCATCATTCATTGGCATGGATTACATGTACCGGCGAACATGGACGGCCACCCGAACGATAGCATCGCTCCCGGCAAAAATTACCCCTATGCATTCACCATCAACAACCGCGGCGGCGCCTACTGGTATCACACCCATGCCCACCATTTGACAGCGAAGCAGGCGTATGGCGGCCTTGCAAGCTTCTTTATCGTCGAGGATGACGACGCACTGCAACTCGCCCGCGCCCTCGACCTCAAGCTAGGCGAAACCGATCTTCCGCTGGTGATTCAGGACAAGCGCTTCAATGCCGCCGGCGAGCTTGTCTACCAGCCGAGTGCGATGGAGAAAATGATGGGGTATCTCGGCGACATCGTGCTGGTCAATCTGACACCCAATGCCTACCTCGAAATCGGCCCGCGCTTCTATCGCTTCCGCTGTTTGAACGGCTCGAACGCACGCGTCTACAAGCTCGCCTTCATGCGTGGCAAAGAGCCCTTGACTTATCAGGTGATCGGTACCGACGGTGGCCTGCTCGATCGGCCGTATCCGGCGAAAGCGGCGTTTCTCGCGCCCGGTGAGCGGCTCGATGTACTGTTTGACGCCAGCCAGTTGCAGCAGGGCGACACGGTGTTTTTGAAAAGCCTCGCGTTTGATCCGATGGAAAACGACAGCATGATGGGCGGCATGGGTGGGAGCATGATGGGCGGCAAGGGCAACAGTTCGATGACACAGATGCATAGCGGCGGGCGGCTTGCCGACGGGCTTGAGTTCAATCTTTTGAAACTCGTGGTGGCGAAAGCCGCACAAGGGCCGCGCGAGGCGCCGGCGCGCCTGTCGACACTTGCGCCGATCAATACCACGGGCGTTCGTCCACGCCGCGTCACGCTTTCGATGGGACAAATGCAATGGCTGATCAACGGCCAGCGTTACCAGCCTGACGCCGCCGCGTTCGAAGTGCAGCGGGCGGTCGAGGTGTGGGATATCGAAAACGCCAAGCACAGCATGATCCACCCGATGCACCTGCACGGCTTTTCATTTCAGGTGCTCGGGCGCAGCAACAGTCCCGCTGCGTTGCGTCCCCTGGTCACGGAGAGCGGCGGGCTTACGGTGGCCGACCTGGGCTGGAAAGACACTGTGCTGGTCTGGCCTGGCGAAACCGTACGTATCGCCATTGACTTCCGGCAAGCGTCCCCGGGCGAGCAACTCTTCTTGTTTCACTGCCACAATCTGGAGCACGAGGATGCCGAGATGATGGTCAACTATCGAATAGCGGCGTAGCGTAAGGCAAGGCTGCAGGCGGCGCTGCCAGGGAGTCATTTTATGAGTAAATGCAAATGAGACCAACCGGCGTAACTGCGAAGACCAGCGATAGTACACAAGCCATACGCACCCTGGCGGCGCCCGGCATGATTGCACGTGCAGGACTCTGGTCGGCGCTCGCTTTCGTCTTGAATCTGGCTTGGGAAATTGCGCAGGTCAGGCTCTATGCGATCTGGGCTGCCGCGGATGGGATGACTATTGCATGGTCGCTGCTGCATTGCACTGTGGGCGATGTCCTGATTGCACTCGCGATGTTCGCGCTGGCAGGCATTGCACTCTGGCGCGCGGACTGGCCGGCGTCGCGTCCGTGGGCAGGCAGCATCATTGTCGTGATCGGCGCGATGGCTTTTACCGCATGGAGCGAATGGTACAACGTCTATCGCGCCGGCAACTGGAGCTATACGGCGGGCATGCCAATGATTTTCGGTATTGGACTTTCCCCGCTGTTGCAGTGGCTGATTTTGCCGCCATTGGTGGTGGGCGCCTATCGAACGCTGGGGCGGGTGCTGGTCGTCCGGCACAGTTGATTTCAACACACCACCTTGCAGCGCTTGGCGATGATTGATTCTTTAAACGGGGTGGCCGCTAACATCAAGCGCTTGTTACATCGCCGCTTTCCCCGGCAGTTTTCTTTCGTGCAAGCACGGCTGTCAACCGAGGGCTTGTTTGGGCTGCATCTGACTATTGGCGCTGTAGTCTTGGCCGGAGCGGCGTGGCTATTTGGCGGTATCTCCGAAGACTTGATCACGGGCGATCCCCTGATCCTGGTCGATGAACTCATCTCCGAATGGTTGCGTTCCCACCCCACACCTCGCCTGGCTACAGGTATGCATTTCGTGTCGGCGCTTGCGTCTACAACCACTATCAGCATCCTGTTCACGCTGATGGGCGGCGTTTTACTTTGGAAGCGGCACTGGTATTGGTTATTGGGACTGGTGTTGGCCGTTGCGGGGGGAATGTTCCTCAACGTCATGTTAAAGAATTTGTTCGGCAGAGCAAGGCCCGGGTGGGCCGATCCGTTAATGGCACTCGCGGACTCCAGTTTCCCCAGCGGGCACACCATGATGGCAACGATTATCTATGGCTTCATGGCACTCTACCTGATGCTAAGCATCGCATCCTGGCGGTGGCGATTTTTTATCGCGACCCTGACGGTCCTGCTGGTTTTTCTGGTCGCGCTAAGCCGGATGTATTTGGGGGCGCATTACTTGAGCGATGTATTGGCGGCAATGGCAGCAGGAACAGCGTGGGTTGCGCTGTGCCTTACCGCGGTGGAAACATTACGCCGCCACCGCAGCACTTTATTGTCCGGTGGCAGGCGATGAGTTGATAATTACTTATTCAATAGTACGAGAACGCAAATAGGGCGCGTGGCAGCGCAGACGAAGCACATCAATAGTTATTCGTTATGGGACGGTCCAAGCCGGGGCATTGCGCTTGGCAGGTCAAACAAAGGAATCGAGACAAGACTATGGCAACTGATCCGGTATGTGGCATGCAGGTCGATGTGAAAACCGCGGCAGGCAGCAGCGTGTTCGAGGGTAATCATTATTATTTCTGCAGCGCATCGTGCGAGACGAAATTTCGCGCTAATCCCGCGCAGTACCTTGCCGCGCCCGCTGCGCCAGCCGCTCACGAACACCATGCGCACGCGGCAGCGGCATCCCCACCAACGGCCCCGGTCGCCGCCAGCGTCAACGTGGCATACACCTGCCCGATGCATCCGGAGGTGCTGCGCGATGCGCCTGGCGATTGCCCGCTCTGCGGCATGGCGCTGGTGCCGATCGCGGGCACTGGCGAATCTGACGATTCCGAGTTGCGCGATCTCAAGCGGCGGCTGTGGATCGGCACCGCGCTGTCGATCCCGCTGGTGGTGCTGGCGATGTCGCCGATGATCGGCATCCATGAGCTATTCGGCTTGCAGCCGCGGTCGCGTGGCTGGATTGAGTTTGTGCTGGGCACGCCGGTGGTATTGTGGGTCGGCTGGCCGATCCTGCGCAAATTCTGGTTTTCACTCGTACACCGCTCGCTCAACATGTACACGCTTATCGGACTGGGGGTGGGGCTCGCCTACCTGTTCAGCCTCGCCGCCGTGCTCATGCCCGGCTGGTTTCCGCAGGAGTTTCGCGAGCACGATGGCGCGGTGGGTACTTATTTCGAGGCAGCCGCGGTGATCGTGACATTGGTCATACTGGGTGACTTTCTGCAGTTGCGGGCGATGGGTCAAACCAGTCAGGCGATTCAACAATTGCTGAAGCTCGCGCCCAACCTCGCCTGGCGTTTGCGCGACGACGGCAGCGAGGAACAAGTGCCGCTGGAGACCGTCACGGTCGGCAACCGGCTGCGAGTGAAGCCGGGCGAGAAGGTGCCCGTGGACGGCACAGTACTCGAGGGCAGCAGCAGAGTCGATGAATCCATGATCACCGGCGAGCCGGTGCCGGTGGCCAAGGCCGCGGGCGGTAAAGTCACCGGTGCAACGGTGAACGGCAACGGCTCATTGCTGATCCGCGCCGAGCGCGTGGGCGCAGACACGCTGCTGGCGCGCATCGTTCACATGGTTGGAGAGGCGCAACGCACGCGCGCGCCGATCCAGCGGCTCGCCGATATCATTGCGGCGTACTTCGTGCAAATCGTAGTGGCCATCGCCATCGCGACGGCACTGACCTGGTGGTTCTTCGGTCCTGAGCCGAGATTCGGTTACGCGTTTCTCAACGCGATTGCGGTATTGATCATCGCCTGCCCTTGTGCCGTGGGTCTCGCCACGCCCATTTCGATGACCGTTGCGATGGGGCAAGGTGCGCGCGCCGGCATCCTGTTTCGCAACGCGGAGGCAATCGAACGCATGCAGGATATCGACACCTTGGTGGTGGATAAGACCGGCACGCTGACACTGGGCCATCCCGCACTGACTGATTTTGTTGCTGAAGGTATTGCGGAAAATGAAGCGCTTGCACTAATGGCGGGTGTGGAACAACTTTCCGAGCACCCGATAGGGCTTGCCATCGTGGAGGGCGCAAAAGCGCGCGGCCTGACGCCGAAGACGGCCACGGCATTCGAGGCGATTAACGGTCTCGGCGTGCTGGCCAAAGTCGATGGCAAACGCGTACTGGTAGGGAGCCGCAGCTTTCTGGCCCAGCGCGACATTGATACCCGGCGCTGGGAAGAACGCGCGGAAGCCTGGCGCACGGACGCCAAGACGGTAGTGTTTCTTGCCATTGACGGTGCGGCAGCAGGCATTGCGGCTGTAGCCGATCCGATCAAGGAAAGCACGCCGGAGGCGATCGCGGCTCTCAAACGCGCAGGTATACGCATCGTGATGCTTACCGGCGATTCACGCAGCACCGCCGAAGCGGTTGCCCGGCAACTCGGCATCGACGAGGCGCTCGCCGAGGTGCTGCCCGAAGACAAGGCCGGTCACGTGAAACGTTTGCAGGCCGAAGGGCGCAAGGTCGCAATGGCCGGTGATGGCATCAACGATGCGCCGGCGCTTGCGCAGGCCAACGTCGGCATCGCCATGGGCACGGGCACCGATGTCGCGATGGAGAGCGCCGGCGTGACCCTGATCAAGGGTGATCTGCGCTGCATCGCACGCGCCGCCGTGCTGTCGCGCGCCACCATGCGCAACATCCGCCAGAATCTGGCATTCGCATTTGGTTACAACGCACTTGGCATTCCAATTGCTGCCGGCGTGCTCTACCCGGCTTTCGGCTTGCTGCTGTCGCCGATATTCGCAGGCGCAGCGATGGCGCTGAGCTCGCTGTCCGTAGTCACCAACGCGCTGCGGCTTAACCGCGCCCGGCTATGAAGTGGGCGCGAAAACAGTCCATAAGACCATTCCTTGGGACAGTACAGGCGGCGAAAAATTTCCGCCCTCTCAAATAAATGGATAGGTCCCATAGCGCGCCCGGGAGCATTTGACAGCAGAACCCGTGGTTCGCAGGCGTTCTTATTGGCGTCTTGGTCATTGCAGATCAGGTACTTACAACGCTCGCCATTAGTTGCCGCAGATGTCGCTTCCCGCTATTTCTTCGTGTCAGCTTGCATCTTTGCCTTGTCGTCAGCGATAACCTTCTTCACGCCCTTGACGTCCTGCTGGTCCTGGTACCCCTTGAACGAGTCCGGGGATTCCGCCGCCATCTTTCCTGAGGCTTTGTCGGCTTTCAACGTCGCCTCGTCGGCCTCCAATCGCTTTAATACACGCTGCAACCCGGCCTTGTCCGATGCCATTTGCGCTTGCATTTGCGCTTTCATTTGCGCGTTGCCCTCCTTGCCTGCCTTCTTGTCAGCTTGCATCTTTGACTTGTCGTCCGTGATAACCTTCTTCGCGCCCTTGACGTCCTGCTGGTCGTTGTACACGTTTAACGAGTCCGTGGACTCCGCCGCCATCTTTCCCGAGGCTTTGTCGGCTTTCAACGTCGCCTCGTCGGCCTCCAATCGCTTCAGCGCGCGCTGCAACGAGGCCTTTTCCGCTGCCATTTGCACTGCCATTTGCGCGTTGTCCGCCTTGACTGCTTTTGAGGGCTGGGCGATTGCGGTGACAGTGGCAAAAATGATGGCTGCGGTGATTATGGGCATACTAACTTTGTATATCGCTTTCATTTTCATTCCTTTGAGGAGAGTTTGAGGATAGCCCGCGACCCTGCAGGTCTACGACACTTATTGTTTGCCTTTCTCCTAAAACTCTCTGTGCGCTAACGTACCCATCAAACCCCTCGATTACGCTCTGGATGGTGCGCGTCTGCGCTTCGCGTCCAGCGTGCAAGCTGCTGGCCGCAGGCGGGGCGACAGCAGCATCGATCCCATAGCGTTACCACCACTTCAGCCAACGCCGCTTTTGTGGTGGGGTAAAATCAGCAGCTTGCCCAAACCGGTTCAATCCGCATGAATCTGCATCGCCTCCTCGGCCAGCGCGAAGCTGAACGCAAACCACTACGTGTGCTGTTGATCGGCGCCGGCAAGTTCGGCTCGATGTTCCTGTCGCAGGTGCGGCGCACGCCGGGACTGCATCTGGTGGCGGTGGCCGATCTGTCGCCGCCGCGCGCGCAGGAAAGCCTCGCGCGCGTGGGCTGGCCCATCGAGCAATACGGCGCCATTTCGCTTGACAATGCACGCAACAACGGCACGACGTTCATCACCGACGACGCGCCCGCGGCCATTGCCAGCGACGCCATTGAAATCGTGATTGATGCCACCGGCAGCCCCGCCGCCGGCATACGTCATGTGCTCGCCTGCTGCGAGCACGGCAAACACATCGTAATGGTCAATGTCGAAGCCGACGCGCTCGCCGGCCCGCTGCTGGCCCGGCGTGCGCGCGAAGCCGGCATCGTCTACACGCTCGCCTACGGCGATCAGCCGGCGCTGATCTGCGAAATGGTGGATTGGGCGCGCGCCGCGGGCTTTGAAGTGATCGCCGCCGGCAAGGGCACCAAGTATCTGCCCGTGTATCACGAGGCCACGCCCGATACGGTGTGGGGTCATTACGGCTTCACGCCGGAGCAAGTAGCGGGCGGCGGCTTCAACGCGCAGATGTTCAACTCGTTTCTCGATGGCACCAAATCCGCGATTGAAATGGCGGCAGTTGCCAACGCCACCGGACTCACGCCCGCGCCGGGCGGACTGGAATTTCCGCCGTGCGGCGTGGACGACTTGCCGCGCGTGATGCGTCCGCGCGCCGAAGGCGGGCATCTCCATCATCGCGGCCAGGTTGAAGTCATTTCAAGCCTTGAGCGCGACGGGCGTCCGGTGTTCCGCGATTTGCGCTGGGGCGTTTACGTAAATTTTGCGGCCGACAGCGACTATGTGCGCCGCTGCTTCAAGGAATACGGTCTGCACACCGACGACAGCGGCAATTACGCCGCGATGTACAAGCCCTATCATCTGATCGGTCTCGAGCTCGGCATCAGCGTCGCTGCCGTGGGCCTGCGCGGCGAAGCCACGGGTGCCGCCACCGGCTTTCGCGGCGATGTGGTGGCCATCGCCAAACGCGATCTCATGGAGGGCGAAGCCCTCGACGGCGAAGGCGGTTATACGGTTTACGGTCGCCTTATGCCGGCTGCCGATTCGCTGGCATGCGCGGGTCTGCCCATCGGTTTGGCGCACGGCGTGAAAATCACGCGAAGCGTAGCCAAGGGTCAGGCTGTGACCTGGAGCAACATCGCCGCACCCGACAGCGAAGCGGTGCGCGTGCGGCGCGAAATGGAAGCGGTGTTTCGTGGCGCGTCAGATTAAAACTTAAAATTCATTTAAAAACAATAAGTTACACTAAATATTTTAATGCATAATCCTGGAGTAACCCCGATGAAAACACTGATCACTTTAGCAACCTGCGCGCTGCTCTGCGCGTGCGCAGCCCTGCGCGACGCGGATGGCCCATCCGCCAACGCGCGCCTGCAATCCAGAAGCGGCAGCACGGTGACCGGCTCGATACGATTTACGCAAGTCGGTGAGCGGGTGCGCATCACCGGCGACATCTCGGGCCACAGCCGCGGCAAAAAGGCTTTTCACATCCATGAAAAAGGCGATTGCTCGTCAGCCGACGGCATGAGTGCCGGTGGCCATTTCAATCCCGCCAAGGCCAGGCATGGCGCACCCGGCACCGGCCATGCGGGTGATTTGGGCAATCTGACGTTTGACGAGTACGGTGCGTCAGTCGATATGATGGCGAGCGGGATTTCCGTCAGCAGTAGCGCGGCCAATGGCATCATCGGACGCGCCGTGATCATTCACGCACAAGAGGACGATCTCAAAACCGACCCCACGGGTAACGCCGGCGGGCGGGTGGCGTGCGGCGTGATTGAATAGTGAGCGAATAGCGCAGGCAAAGACGGCGGGCTGTATCAGTTAAATTGGTACTGCGTGCGGTTCAGGAACTCAACCACGTCCTCAACATCCTGCGCGCTCCACGTCAATTTTTGCTGCGCCTGCCATTTTTCGACGATTTCGCGTACGTCGGCGCGCGTGACCGGAATGCGTTTCTCACGCGAGTGAACTTTGCTGGTGTGACACACTTGGCAATGATTCTCGTAGAGCGCCTTGCCACGCGCGGGGTCGGGTGCCTGCGCGAACACCGTCGCAGCCGCAAGCCAGAGACTTGGCATCGCAACAAGCCATAACCCGGCGGCTTTCATTGCGCGCGCCTGATCACAGCAGTGATCTCTGCCTCGGCGCACGCAAGGTCGTCATGGCGCACGCTGCCGGAAACATGCTCGCGACCGCACGCGACGCAGAAGTAAGCTAGGGCTTCAGCCAATCGTTCGCGCTCTTCTTTCGTCACTTTCACGGGCGTCTGTGTATCGGCGCCCTCGTGCGCCACGCTCGCCGCGACCGCATATGACGAGGTGCATGCAGCCTTTTTCCTGCCGCCGGGCTTTACTGGCCTTATTAGGTTACGAATGCGCATAACACACCACCTTTTCCCCGTGCGGATTGACAGTGCGATGATAAATCCATTTACCAAGGATGCATTGATCTGAATCAATCCCGCTGCAAAGCGTAGCGCTTATAGTATAGTACGGCAACGCTGCGAAAAGCGGCACTCTCCCTCACGGAGCATGCAATGTACAAGAACATACTGGTTCCAACGGATGGCTCCGCACTGTCGCGCAGAACCATACGCGACGCCGCAAAAACGGCGCGCAAGCTCGGCGCGAAAATCACCGGGTTTTATGTGGCGCCACCCTACCACATCGAGGTTTACGCCGATTACGTACCGCCCGATATGATCACGCCGCAACAACATGCAGCCGATGCGAAAAAAACCGCCGAGCGCCACCTGAACGCCGTCAAAAAAGCCGCCGCCGAAAGCCGGGTAGCTTGCGCCGGATATTACGTGATGAGTGATTCCCCCGCTGACGCCATTGTCAAGGCCGCGCGCAAGTACAAGTGCGACCTCATCTACATGGGGTCCCACGGTCGCAGCGGGCTGA
>JANMXV010000817.1:0-2894 GCA_031381325.1 Betaproteobacteria bacterium
CGGTTACGGCCTCACCGACTGGGGTGGACAGGACACCTACTGGTTCCCTGACTTCGTAGCAGATCTCGATGCCATACTCGATCACTTCGAGCCTGAACTACCCGCGGCACTCGTTGCACACAGCATGGGCGCCAGCGTGGCTGGACTATATGCGGGCGCCGTTCCGAAGCGAATTCGCAAGTTCGTCAGTGTCGAAGGCTTCGGCGGGCCGCCCGCAATTGCGGAGGAGGCGCCTCGCCGCTACGCCAAATGGCTGCGGCAGATCGTCAACGGCGAGCAGCAGCGGCCCTATGCTGATTTCGCGGATTTTGCCGAGCGTATGATGGCGGAAAATCCGCGCCTCACACAAGAGCGCGCGGCATTCCTCGTGCAACACTGGGGCAAAGAAGAACCCGATGGCACGGTGGTGCGGCGTGCCGACCCTGCACACAAGGTGGTGCGGCCCACGCCGTCACGCCCTGACGAAGCCATCGCCTGCTGGCGCCAGATCAGCGCACCGGTACTGTTGGTCGAAGGCGCCAACTCTCGCGCGGTGCAAGCGCAGCGCAGCCAGCCGGCAGAATATCAGGAGCGTCTGGCGGCTTTTCAAACCCTTGTTGACGTTGAACGTATAGCCGATGCGGGTCACAACATACACCACGATCAGCCCGAGGCGCTGGCGAAGGTGATTGAGCAGTTTTTGGTGGATTGATTTTTTCCCCTATGGCTGCCGCATTGTCATATGGAACCTAAGCCGCGCGACGTTCATCCGGCTGTCTAATCAGACTTTCTGCGGGTATGTCCAGGCCGCGATGCAGTTTCCAGATCATCTTCAGGGTCAGCGGACGCTTGTGGTTAAGGATTTCGTAAACCCGATTCAGGCGGCCAATCATCGGCGCCGTGCCGATGAAGCGAACGTACACAACACGGTACGGATAGTTGAAAGGGCAATAATGCGCATAGGCATAGAATAGTCCCACAATGGGACTATTACTGCATGACGGTTACCGGGTTGTTGAATACCATGCCGCATGTGCGCGCCGGGCGGCTCAAAGTTCTGGGTGTCGGCCATACGCAGCGCATTAACTGGGCGTCCGACCTGCCGGCGATCAACGAAACGATTCCCGGCTACTACAACACCGGCTGGTGGGGTTTGGTCGCACCCAAATATCAGCCGGCGCAGGATGCTGTGACGAAGGCGCCGCATCAGTCCAAGGCAACTTGTTACGCGCGCACGTTCGTGATTGATGCGATTCGCTGCGCTCATCGGCATCCTACGCCCGCGTTCTGGCAAACGACCGGGAAAATAGGGAGAAGTGCCCTTCGTACCGGAGTAGAATTTCCCCGGCAAGTTTGTGCACAGCCTGAACTTAGAGGATAACTTAATGTCTTGCTGCCCGCGCCTGAACCTCAAAATCAAATTGACTCCGCTACCACTGGTTCATCCAAAGCATTGGAAACCGCTACCCCGTCAGCGTAAAGGAATCAATTCATGACCACCCCCCAGCACTTCCTCGACGCCAGCGTCGTTCATTACGAATGGAACAACGCGATTCCTGCCCGCCTCGAGATTGATCCGGGCGATACGGTGGTATTCGAGACGCGCGATGCGTCCGATGAATTCTATACACCGCGTTCGACGCACGAAGACGTGATGCGGCGCGTGTTCAAGGGTCATCCGCTGACTGGTCCGGTGCGCATCCGCGGTGCGCGGCCGGGCGACGTGCTTGCGGTCGAGATCATCGAAGTAACGCCGCGCGCTGCGTTCGGCTGGACCAACGTGCGGCCCGGGCGCGGGCTGCTGCCCGAGAGCGAATTCAAGCGGCCGTTTCTACAGATATGGGATGTGTCGGACGGCCGCTTTGCGCGCGGCATGCGCGATATTGCGGTGCCGCTGGAGCCTTTTCCGGGTGTGATGGGCGTCGCGCTCGACGACGCGGGGAGCCACAACACCGCGCCGCCGCGCAAGAACGGCGGCAACATGGACATCAAGCAGCTCACCGCCGGCACTACAGTGTTCTTGCCGGTGTGGGTCGACGGCGCGCTGTTCAGCGTCGGCGACGCGCATGGCGCGCAGGGCGACGGCGAGGTGTGCATCACCGCTGTGGAAATGAACGCACGCATCACGCTCAGGTTCGAGCTACAGCCGGGCCGCAATCTGCCCGAGCCGCAACTGCGCACCCGCGGCCCCATTGCGCGAGCGACCAGCGGCCCGCACTACGCCACCACCGCGCACGGCCCGGATCTTTACCAGTGCGCGCGCCAGGCCGTGCGCCATATGATCGATCACCTGGTGCGCAACCACGGCCTGTCGCGCGAAGAAGCCTATATTCTTTGCAGCGTCGCAGTCGATCTCAAGGTGAGCGAGATCGTGGATGCGCCGAACTGGATCGTCTCGGCGTTTCTGCCGGAGATGGTGTTTGGCGGGAAGTAGGCGCGCCGCGCGTCATTGCACCATGAGGTGCGCGGCGAAGCGCCGCTTACTATTTACTATTGATTCTGCCCCAAAATCATAAACCGGCCCAAATGGCCGGTTTATATTTGGCGTCCCCAACCGGATTCGAACCGGTGTTACCGCCGTGAAAGGGCGATGTCCTAGGCCTCTAGACGATGGGGACTGCGAAACGACTGAAGATGGTACCGTGATGCTGGTGGAGGTAAGCGGGATCGAACCGCTGACCTCTTGCATGCCATGCAAGCGCTCTCCCAGCTGAGCTATACCCCCACGAAAGACCGCGGATTATACCGGCGAGGCCCGGGGCTGTAAAGAAAACCTCAATCCGGAAACTGCGCCATTTGCGCCGCCATCCGCGCAACCACCTGCTCCTGACCGATGAGTTCCAGCGTGGCGTCGATCGAGGGCGTTTGCGTCTCGCCGGTGACCATTACCCGCAGCGGCATCGCGAGCTTGGGCA
>JANMXV010000838.1:0-3119 GCA_031381325.1 Betaproteobacteria bacterium
TGGGGTTTCGTGGGCCTGAATTCGCAACTGCTGGGCAGTGCTGGACAGGCCGCCGAAGCCGAGCAATGGATATGGCTCACGCACACGCTGGAGAGCTTCTCCAAGGGCCCGGTCGCACTGTTTCTGCACAAGCCGCTGTTCCTCGATCATCCCTCGGAGCCTGATTATGAAGATCCCGGTTTACGCCAGTCGTGCATCGATTCCGTGAGCCGCGCGCGCCTGCTTGATTTGTGCCGGAGTCATCGCGTGCGTCTGGTAAGTTCAGGCCACAAGCACCAGACCCGATCGTTCTCGCTCGACGGTATTTACTACCTGTGGGGGCCGTCCACCGCCTGCGTGAACTCCCCGCCCACCACCCTGCACTGGGGCACGCGCGAAGTGGGATTCATCGACTATCGGTTCCGCCCGGACGGCTTTGATCATCGCATCGTCGGCGCGGATTTTCTGTTCCGGCACGAAAATTATGTTCGCAAGTATGGCGCTGCGAGCGAATGAGACACGTATCACGGAGCCGCCACTGTGGAGCATGCATAGGCAGCGCGCGCGCTTGACACTCACAGTACCTGTACATACCATGTCCATATACACAATGTTAGTTCAGGAGCAATGATTATGGCCGCAGCCGTTGAACGAATAGTGGTGCAAGCGACCACGCTGGATAAAAGGGCAATTACCGCCAAAGCGAAGAAACTTGATTTGCCCGTTTCGGAGCTGATGCGTCGCGGGGCGTTCGCATACGAACCGGGCGAAGCGGATGGAGAGTTGAACGCACTCGCGGATGCGGCGAAGCGTGCGGCAGATCGCGCCGGAGCATCTATTGATGATGCGCTGGATTTCATCGCAGCGAGCAACAAACGTATCGCGGCGATGGAAGCGAAGGCGGCCAAGCTGGCCGATCACAGGGCACGATAATGGGTGTGACCGAAAAGATTTGGGGCGCGCTGACCTCCATGATTAAGCTGGAGGACAAGGTCAATCGGCAGTCTGAAGCAATGAAGGGACAACAGGCGAAGATCGAGGATTTGACGGGTCGCGTTATTCGCTTGGAGACTCAGTTGGATATGCTGATACAGGCCGCATCAATCAAACGCTTGCAAAGTTGAAAATAAATTTCAATCATAAGCAACTTCAATCATATGCAACGTCTGGTGCTCAAATTGAAGCGGAACCTTTTCCTCACTTTCAGAACTTCAAATTCTGCGACTTGATCACTTTCGTCCACCGCACGTTCTCCTCGCGCATGATGCGTGTGAGCGCTTCCGGTGACGATGGAGACGCCTCGGCGCCCTGCACCAGCAGCGGCTCGGCAATACTGCGATCCGCGAGCGCCCGGCGTAGCTCTGCGTTGACAAAATCAATGATGGCACGCGGTGTACGCGCCGGGACGTAGAAGCCGTACCACGTACGGTTTATTTTTTTGTGACAGATCTAATTTATTTCAATAAAAACAATTACTTACGAAGCGGCTCTGGCGGCCTGTTCGCCTTGTGCATGGCTCAGTGCCCGTGCCTTATAGGCATCTTTGGCAGCGCAAGCAGCGGCCCAGTCGAGGGTGCGCTGGGCCATGTCGAATTCGTATTTATCAATGACTTTGCCATCAATCATCCCTACCGATTCACCCGCATCCGACAGCTTGTCAAATGCGTCGATGACTGTGTGCGCCCATGCAATTTCATCCTGCGTTGGCGACAGGCCCGCAACCAGCGGCTGAATAAAATTAGGGTGTAACGCGCCGGCGTGGTGAACGCCTGCCGCGTGCAGCGCTGCAGCTTGCATCGCGGCCTGATCTTCCTGATCGACGCGTCCTGAAGTGTTGGGAACGAAAACTCCGCCGGTGGCTTCTATGCCGAGCGACATCGCCGCAAGCGCGACGTAGGCCACCGGAAAAGCGTACTGGTCAAAACTCGCAAACATTTCAATCCCGAGATTGACTGCCATGTCATAGCCGCCGGCGCCGCCCATCGAGCGCAATTTTCGCGGCGTTGCGGTCAGAATTTCATGAATGTTCACCGTGCCGAGCGTGGATTCGATCATCGGGTACAGCTCGATCGTTCCCGAGGGAATACCGCGCTCTTTTTCCAGCCGCAGGATGATTTCATGCACCCGCTTAAATTCCGCCGCCGATTCCGTTTTGGGCAGCATGATGCGGTCCACGCCGGGCCACACGGCGTACGGCAGATCGGCATCCACAAAAGGCTTGTTGATCCTGACATAGATCGAAGCCCCGCCTTTGTTGGCTTTTTGTATCGATTCGCGAATCAATGTGCGGCAACGCTGCTTTTCCGCAGGCGCGATGGAATCTTCAATATCAAGGATGTAGACGTCCCCTCCTCTCGTCCACGCTTTATCGATGAAGCGCGGATTGGTGGGGGTAACGAACATCGAGCAACGGGAGACTCTGTTATTCATGATTCATCCGATTTTCGATTGGGTCTGAATTGCTTGCGATTTCATGCAGCCGTTTTTTCATGCGCCTTGGCTTTTGCATCATCGCGGGCCTTTACCCTGTTGGCCCACTTGAGGTAAAGCTTCGCGCGCAAATCCACCGGCACGTCGATCATCTTGCCGTCGATGGGCACGGACGCCATGCCGCGCTTCAAGCCCTCGGCAAACACGGCTATGACTTTCACGTAATAGGCGGCCTCTTCAGCCGTGGGACGGAATCCCTCGTTGCTGAACTTGATCCATGAGGCATGCGCACAGACGGTGCCCTTAAATCCCGTATCTCTGGCACGCCGCACTGCCTGCTTCACGGTTTCGCCGTCTACATTTTCGTGCGTCAGACTCAGCGGATAACTCATGCCCAGCGCCTGTCCGCCGACGGAGGTGGCGGCCGTAATCAACTGGGATTTGATGTACTCCAGCGGATCAAATTCCAGCGTAGGCGCGGACTGCATCCCAAGATTTTTGCACAGCGCCTGCTCGTTGATCAGGAATACGCCAAACCGCTTACTGGCGCGGGCGATTTCCAGCGCATGCCATACCCCACCGGCGGTATCGACTTCGACATCGATTTCCAGAGCGCCGATTTTGATGCCCCGGCTTACTTCCAGCGCGTTCAAGCACTCTGCCGCAGCCACAACATCCTCGGGCGCGGTTACGCCTTTCAGCACCACGCC
>JANMXV010000005.1:0-2609 GCA_031381325.1 Betaproteobacteria bacterium
CAACATTTGCGCGCCGCTGGCGCTGAAGTCATTTTCTCCACGGTGCTCGGGGAAGACAAGCTTAAGGATTTTGTGCTCGAGGGGCTGGCCAAGTCAGGCGTGGATTGCAAGTCGATCATCGACACCACGCGTCCCACTACCCATAAAAACGCGATCGTCGCAGGCGGCTACCGCCTGCTGAAAATTGACACGCTTGACAACCGCTCGATTTCCGACGATGTCATGCAGAAGCTGGCAAATGCCATTTCCGGGACGTCGTGTGATGCGGTGGTCTTCAGCGATTTCCGGCATGGCATTTTCAACCGGCGGACGATAGCCAGACTGATTGCAGCCATACCGGAGGGCGCCTACAAGGTAGCGGACAGCCAGGTGGCAAGCCGCTGGGGCAATATCACCGAGTTCAAGGGGTTCGATCTGATCACCCCTAACGAGCGCGAGGCCCGTTTCGCCTTGGCCGACCAGGATACCGGCATTCGTCCGCTGGCGTCCGCGCTCTATGACGCGGCTCAGTGCAAGACGCTCATCCTTAAGTTGGGCGAGCGCGGCGTGCTGACCTGCCGCAGCAGCAACCATGAATCGCTGGATTCTTTCGTAGTGGTCGACAGTTTTGTTGACCGCGTCGTCGATGCCGTTGGCGCCGGTGATGCGCTGCTTGCGTACGCTACGCTGTCCAAACTCGCGACCGGATCGGATGCGGTGGCGACCATACTTGGGTCGCTGGCTGCTGCCTGCGAGTGCGAATACGACGGCAATATTCCGATAACGCCTGACGATGTTCGTCGCAAGATCGATATCATCGAACGGCAAGCCAATTATTCATGATTCGGCAGCCGTCTCCATGCGTGCCATTGTCGTCGGCCTAGGCGTTCAGGGTTACAAACGCCGCAAGTTTGCCGGAGCGGATTTTGTTGCGGCCGTCGACCCGGACAATCCGGAGGCTCAGTACCAGCGGATCGAAGACGTTCCGCTGGCGACCTACGATGCAGCACTGGCGTGCATACCCGATGAGCCGAAGATCGACGTGCTCACCTACTTGCTCCGCAATCGCAAGCATGTTCTGGTCGAGAAGCCGCTGTGGTCGGCGGATGATGCCGAAATTCAGAAACTGGAAAAGATTGCGCGCGAGTACAAGGTCGTTTGTTATACCGCGTACAATCATCGGTTCGAACCGCACTATGTGCGCATGCGCAATCTGCTGCAGTCAGGCAAGCTGGGCGCCATTTATCGTTGCCGCATGTTTTACGGTAACGGCACAGCCCGCCTGGTACGGGACTCGGCCTGGCGCGATCAGGGCGCAGGCGTACTCCCGGATCTGGGATCCCATCTTCTGGACACAGCCAAGTTCTGGTTTGGCGATCTCACCCATGACTTTCGGGTGATATCGGCGACCTGCTACGAAAATCGCTCGCCCGATCATGTCGTGATCATGTCGCAACGCGCCCGGCCGTCCCTCGAGTTCGAGATGACCTTGTTGTCGTGGCGCAATTATTTCACTTGCGACATTTTCGGCGAGAAAGGCACCGCGCATATTCGCTCGCTGTGCAAATGGGGGCCGACCACGTTTACGCATCGCACCCGTGTCCTGCCCTCCGGTCGACCGGCCGAGGAAGTAGAAACGTTGGAGCAGGAAGATCCAACCTGGGCGCTTGAATACGCACATTTCAAAGCGCTGTGTGAACGGAACGAGTCAACCGATCTTTCCAAGGACCTCTGGCTCAACCGCCTGTTGCGCGATCTGGGCAAGGTGGCAGTAAAGGAGGCGGTGCAATGACGAAGCCCGTGATCGGCTTTGCCGGTATGACGCATCTTGGCATCAACTCCGCAGCCGCAGCTTTGGGCCACGGTTTTAAAACCGTCTGCTTCGATACGGATCGCACCGTGATCGGAGGCCTGAAGACAGGCGACCTGCCGGTGGTAGAACCCGGCTTGCCCGAACTGCTGCAACAACATGCTGCGCAAGCGGTTTACACCGATCAAGTTCGGGATCTTGAGCGTTGCTCCGTAGTTTACATCGCGCCCGACGTGCCCACGGACGATACGGGCCAGAGCGACCTGTCGGATATCCGCGCGTTGATCGCGCAAGTTGCTGCCGCACTCTCACCGCATGCTGTGATGGTGGTACTGTGCCAGGTTCCGCCGGGGTTCACGCGCGGTCTGCATCTGCCGCATGAACGGCTGTTCTATCAGGTGGAGACGCTGGTGTTCGCGCAGGCGATTGAACGCGCGATGCATCCGGAGCGCTTTATCATCGGTTGCGCCGCCCCGGCCCTGCCGCTGCCTGATGCGTACCGGCAATTTCTCGAATCGTTTGGTTGTCCCCTGCTGCCGATGCGTTACGAGAGCGCCGAGCTGGCGAAAATTGCCATCAACTGCTGCCTCGTTTCTTCAGTGACCGTTGCCAATACGCTCGCGGAATTGAGCGAGCACATCGGCGCCAACTGGCACGAAATCGTGCCCGCGCTCAAGCTCGACCGGCGCATTGGCCAGCACGCTTATCTTGCCCCGGGCTTGGGGCTGGCCGGCGGCAACCTTGAGCGGGACCTTGCGACCGTGCTGCGCCTGGCCGGAGAGACCGGCAGCGAGGCCGGGTTGATCCAGTCTTTTGTCGC
>JANMXV010000036.1:0-1764 GCA_031381325.1 Betaproteobacteria bacterium
CCCTCCGGGCGGTTGAGCAGGTAGTCGAAACGTGCCTCGGCGGGCAGGTAGAGGCTGCCCGAAGCATAGTAAGCGGCAGGTTGTTCCACGCGTGAGCCGCGTCGCGACGATGGATCACTTTTCTCCAGCTTGGCGCGCTGCACGGCGAACCGCACTTCGGCAAAACGCAGGAAGATAAGACCAAGCACGGGCGCGGAATATTCCTGCGCCTTGAGGCCGGAGTTGGCGCGGAACTGATCAGCGGCATCCCACAGGCGTTTTTCCAGCGTGGCGGTGCCGATGTCCTTCTCTGATGGGGCGACCCAATGCATGAACGATTTCCTGGTTGTAGAGCGATGCTATTTTAGGCTGCTGTGATGGCTACTCTTGATTATTTTCACTCTGCCTGCGGTTCGTAACATAGCGGGATGCGCAGCTTTCCTTTTTTTGCTCGCGTCATTTGTATCGTGTGCGCACCGGCGCCGACGACCGCAAAGCAGAGTCTGCTATCATGCAACGCTCAATAACCCGCTACGTGGATTATGATTAATTACTCAATAAAAACAAATAGTTACGTTATCTATGTGACGTTGGCATGTGCGTTGCTGACGCAGGCCTCTGCGGCACAGACATTTCCCACGCGCCCGGTGCGTTTGATTATTCCTTTTTCCGCAGGCGGTGCGGCGGATGTGCCCGGACGTATTTTGGGGCAACGCCTGTCGGATAGCTTCAAGCAACAAGTGGTGATTGAAAACCGGCCGGGTGCGGGTTCGACCATCGGCGCGGACGCCGCGGCTAAGGCGCCGCCCGACGGCTACAACTTGTTCATGATCAGCAACACGCATTTTGTAAGTGCGGCGCTTTACAAGAAGCTGCCTTACGATGCGCTCAACGATTACACGCCGATTACGCAAATCACCAATGCACCGAACGTGCTGGTGGTGCATCCGTCGTTGCCGGCAAAGTCGATCAAGGAACTTATCGCGTTGGCGAAAGCCAGGCCCAACCATATCGATTACGCGTCATCGGGCAACGGCAGCACGCAGCATTTGACAGGCGCGTTGTTCACCCGCATGGCGGGCATTCAGATGATGCACGTACCGTATCGCGGCAGCGGTCCGGTCACCGCCGACTTGCTGGCGGGACAGGTGACGGTGGGTTTTCCGGGCATTGCAGGCATGCTGTCGTTCATCAAGGGCGGCAAGCTGCGCGCGCTGGGTGTGACAGGCGGCCGGCGCTCGCCGGAACTGCCCGATGTGCCGACCATTGCCGAAGCGGGTGTGCCGGGCTACGAGATGGTGGCGTGGTTCGGCATTGCCGGCCCCAAAGGCATGATGCGTGATTTGCAAATGCGGCTGCATAGCGACTTGTTGCGGGCGCTCAAGAACCCGGAGTTCCAGAAAACCATGCGTGTGGCGGGGCAAGAGATTGCATTTCAGGAGTCACCGGAAAAGTTCTACGACTTCATGAAGGTTGAAGCGGCGAAGTGGGCGCGCGTGGTGCAGGATAGCGGAGCGCGGGTGGAGTGACTAAGGACAAATCATTTGCCGCAGATTTACACAGATGAACGCAGATTAACTTCAACACCCCCCTCAAGTTTTACGAAACCATGTGACTTTTGAGGTAGTCGCCGCAGGATGGGAAACGCTACGCTTCACCCATCCTGCGGAATATGTAGGGGGAAGGGCATTCAGTTTAACTGTGCAGCAATTCCAGTATCGCCGCGCCATAACGCTCAAGTTTTTTTGCCCCGATGCCGGATATCCCGGAAAGCTCGTCCAACGT
>JANMXV010000062.1:0-3255 GCA_031381325.1 Betaproteobacteria bacterium
TTCGTCGCCGGCGTGCTGATTTCGGAAACCGAATACCGTTACCAGGTCGAGCAAGACATCAAACCGTTTCGCGACGTGCTGCTGGGATTGTTTTTCGTCACCATCGGCATGCTGCTCGATTTTCGCGTCGTCATTCTGAATGCCTGGGTGAGCGTAATCCTGGTGGCATTGGTAGTGGCGAAGACGTTTCTGATTTTCGGCATCGCGCGGCTCTTCGGCTCGACCACCAGCGTGGCGCTGCGCACCGGCCTGGCACTGGGCGCCTGCGGCGAATTTGGTTTTGTGCTGCTGGCCCACGCCAATAATTCGCGTTTGATCAGCCCCGAATTCCTGCAACCGGTGTTGGCGGCGATGGTATTGTCGATGCTGGCTGCGCCGTTTATTATTCAGCGCAGCGAAGCCATCGTGCGACGCTTGAACACCAACGAGTGGATGCAGCGCGCGATGCAGATTCATACTATTGCGGTGCAGTCGATGGCGGCCACCGCGCACGTGGTGATCTGCGGTTATGGGCGCAGCGGCCAGAACCTGGTGCGCTTTCTGGAACACGAAAAAATCGCGGTGATTGCTCTCGATATTGACCCGGAACGCATACGCGAAGCCGCCGCCGCCGGCGAACGCGTGGTATTCGGCGACGCGGCGCGGCGCGAAGTGCTCATTGCCGCCGGCTTGATGCGCGCACGCGCGCTGGTCGTCGCTTATAGCGATACCGCCTCAGCGTTACGCATACTCGCCCTGGTGCAGGAACTGCGCCCGGGCCTGCCGGTGGTCGTGCGCACGCAAGAGGATACCGACATCGACCTACTAAAAGCCGCGGGCGCCGCCGAAGTCGTGGCGGAAATCATGGAGGGCAGCCTGATGCTGGCATCGACCACGCTGATGCTGATCGGCACGCCGCTGAACCGCGTGCTGCGGCGCATCCGCGAGACGCGCGAGCATCATTACCATCTGTTCCGCGGATTTTTTCGCGGCGTCACTGACGGACGCGATGATGGCGAACACGCGCTGCATCCGCGCCTGCACTCTGTAGTGGTGACAAAGGGTGCGGCCGCTATCGGCAAGACCTTTTCCGCGCTGAATCTCGCCGCGCTGCATGTCGAGGTCAGCGCCGTGCGCCGCCGCAATGTCAGAACCATGGAACCGGGTCCCGATACCGTCGTCGAAGAAGGCGACGTGGTGGTGATGCTGGGAACCGAGGAAAGCGTCGCTGCGGCGGAGATCAAGTTGTTACAGGGTTAGCGCGCGCCGACCATCAATAGAAAAGCCCGTCTAAGCGGGCTTTTCTATTGAAAAACAAAACCTTAGAATAAGCTGGCGCCGCCACAGTTGGTTACATTGCTAGTGGTGAGCCACACGCCTGTACCCGCAGTAAAGCAGGTGGTGGCATCCACCGTGTTGGCATTGCTACCTTGGTAGGGGCTGAAGCGAAACGTTCCGCGGCCAGCGTTGCCATCATCAACCTTGCGGTCAATTTCGGTCAGGATGTCCACCGGAATCTGATTTCCGGTCTTTACGTTCGGCCGGGGGGTTGCCGCTGGATCAGTCGAAACGACACCATAGTTAGCATCATGAATAATCTCCAATGTCGCATTGTATGGATTTATAGGCGAATTTGTAGTGCTAGCACCCTCCAATGCTGTGGTCATGGTGTAATTGCCTGTCAAAAATCCTGCATGCGAAAGATGCATCCAGGCGAGGGTCGGCTCATTTGACGTCGCTGTGAGGGTAATTTGACCGTCCCCATTCCCCCCCATTGCGCTGGTGCCCATGTTCGTAATATTTGCTAACGCTAGCGCGCCAGAGTAGTCGCCAGGCAGCGCACGGTAACGGTCCTGGAATCCGAAGTACGCCGCCTTAATGCCATCCTGCTGCGAAATCAGGTTGCGCACGCGCGCGCTGGTGATGAGTTCCTGCCCTTTCAATACGCCACCGAGCAACAGCCCGATGATGACCAGCACAATCGCGATTTCAATCAGGGTAAATCCGCGTTGTTTGTTCATGATGCCATCTCCATTGTTAATTCGAATAAATAGAACTGAGTTTAAGCGCAAGCTTTGTACCGGCTCAGTGCGATAAAGCAACAACAGGGATTCACAAGCGCCTATGATACCGTAACTATTTGTTTTTATTGTTATATATTTCTCCAACGGTTCGAGTCCAGTCTAATATCGCACGCTGCCAGCGGTGCATGGCGTCCACCCGCTATCGAGATTTCAACGGAGCTGTCGATTTATCGACACTCTTGAGCTTTTCAAGCTGCTCGGTCAGGAAGTGCAGTTCCTTCGGATCAGTGACCTCGTTACCGGCAAGCAAACCGCCGAGCAGTACGGTCGCCCGCTCAACTTCGCCCATATCTTGCAGCAGGAAAATCCGCATCTGCCGCGCCCAAGCGGACGCCTTGCCCGCGTACTGCGCGATGTCTTCGGCGTAGCGCAGCGCCAGCGGCAGATCATTCAAGCGATGGCGCGCCATGATGGCGCAGTGCGCGAGCCAGCGCCAGCGTGCGTCGGGCTGTTCGCGAAATTCGCCATGCACGAATTCACACATGGCGCGCTGGCGCGGCTCGTCGTTGACCTGTCCATAGAGTTGCGAGGCCATCATCAGCGGATACTGCGCGGCAGGATCCAGCGTAAGCGCTGTTTTCAGCCACGCACTCACGCGCGAATAATCCAGCGACGCGTAGGGAATGCTGACGCCGGGCTGGTTGTCGAAGGCCTGCAGATACAGCGTGAGCATCTGCGACAGCACCTGCGGCTCGCCTAGGCTCAGTACGCGCAGCGACGCGACCGGCAGCGGCGCCTCCAGCGCGGCAGCCACCGCCGAGGGCCGCGCTTCAAAAAAACGCATCGCACCGTGCAGCACCAGCGCCAGCGCAAATACCGCCAGCACCCAGCGCGGCACGGCGCTGAAACTACGTTCCGCTTCAAACAGTCCTGTGCGCATCAGGGCTACACTATGTCACAAATGGGTAGCGTAGCGAGAGACGGAAGGCGGGAGGCTTTTGACCGGGCACGCAGCAATTACCCCGCGCCTATCCCGCAACCACTACAATTGCCCGCATGAGCGACACCTACGCCGTCATCGGCAACCCCATTGCCCACAGCAAATCACCTGAAATTCACGCGGCCTTCGCCCAGCAGACCTCGCAAAATATTGTTTATAAAAAGATTTTTTGCGAGATCGGCGCGTTCACCGAGACTGCGCGCGCGTTTCAAGCCGCAGGCGGCAGGGGCCTGAATATTACCCTGCCATTCA
>JANMXV010000071.1:0-1691 GCA_031381325.1 Betaproteobacteria bacterium
TACGCATCATCGTTCCCTATGCGCCCCGCGGACCCGCCGACATACTGGCGCACCGTGGCGCAGCGGCTTAATGAGGTAGTTCGTGCTGCGCGCCAGATTGAGCCGCTTATGCGCATAGCATAGCGCAAGTGTAGGCTATAGACGTGTGCCATTTGCGTTTAGTCCCCTCATGCTGCCAAGCACCAGCCCGTGTTCGATGTAGTTGCGCAGCGTCGCGCCGGATTTATTCACGTCATGGATTATTCGGGACGCCAAGCGCAGGTCTTTTTCCAATGCAATCAAGTCGTCGTCGAGCGCGCGGCGCAGCACTTCGGCGTCGCGTGCGAGGTAGAGTGCGTCGCGCGTCTCGAACGGATCGGTGGCGTGCGCCCAGGTTAGGTGTTGCGATGTTTTTTTGGCAACCCAGCAGCGGGTAAATTCGCGCAGCGTGCGGCTGTTGCCATCGACAAACGGATGCTGAAAGTCGAGATCGGCATAGAACTTGGCCAGCGGCCCGGCCAATTTTTCTGGGGTGTCGTGTTGCGCCCAATTTTCTGCATTGGCTTGCGCCAGAACTTGCGGTAATTCCTTTTGCATTTCTTCGGCTGGCTTGTAGTACACGGGATAACGCAGGTTGTGCAGCGCGCGGCCCTTGCCCCATTGGCCGCGCTCGCTGCGCAGTTCGCCGGCGTCGAGGTAGATGTCCTGGAAAATGTGTTGGTTAATGGCGCGTAAGTGGGCTACATCGAACGCACCCCTAATGGAGCGCTCTTGAAGCTCCTGTATCCGTGACTTGGCGAGATCGCCTTCGGCACGAGACAGCGCTTCCGGATCAGTGATCCCGAGAAGATTACGTCGCGCGTCGGACATGTCGCGCAAGCGCGCGTTTCGTCACTTCGTCTACTGTTATTTCGCCGCGAATATAGGCGGCACTATCAGCGTCATGTTCCGCTGAAACCGTAAAACCTTCCAACGCCACGCTCGCCGTTGCTTCACGCACGTTGCGTTCACGTTGCTTGCGTGCGCGTGCGGCGTCCTTTTCGTTCGTGACTTCATTCATTTTTCCCATGATTTCGCTCCTGTTCGCAGCCAAATTATACCTTGATGATGGCTTTGTTCGAACAATAAGAATTTTTGTTAACTATTTGTTTTCATTGATATTTTATGATGGATATGCAATGCGGGAAAGCTCTCGGTTTTAAGCGCCATTCGCAAACCCCAATTGCCGCCAAGCTTCATAAATAACCGCCGCCACTGCGTTCGAAAGATTGATACTACGCCCAGCGGTGCGCATCGGTAGCCGAATGCGTTGTTCCGCTGGCAGCGCGTCAATCAATGCCTGCGGCAAGCCGCGGCTTTCGGGGCCGAAGACGAACACATCGTTTTCACGATACGCCGGCAAGTCATAGCGCTGCGAGCCGCGTGTGGTGACGGCGAATAACCGTCGTCCCGCGAAATGCGTCTGGCACGCGTGCCAATCATCATGCACAGCGACATCGGCGAATTCGCGGTAATCCATGCCAGCGCGCGCCAGTTGTTTGTGAGAGATCGAAAATCCCAGCGGTTTGACCAGATGCAAGCGCGCGCCGGTGTTGACCGCAAGACGGATGGCGTTGCCGGTGTTGGGCGGGATTTCCGGCTCGTAGAGGACGATATCAAACATGGGGCAAGCGCTTTCTAAACGCATCAGGCAGGGTGCGCGCGGCGACGAG